>CAXGWX010000014.1:0-30639 GCA_964013445.1 uncultured Bdellovibrionales bacterium
AGGGCCCTTGGTTGCGGCGCCCATGTGAGCGCGCTGCGAAGGCATGAGGTTGGACCATTTAACCTCGACCAAGCTCTTGAGTTGGGAAGGCTTGAGGAGTCAGGCGAGCCTTTAGAACCCTTGCTGATTAAATTACATGATGCACTCGAGTATTTGCCTAAGATCAGCCTCTCGGAAGAACTCGCGCAGATGGTCACTTGTGGTCATCAGTTGCGCGTGGTGGATGTACAAAATTTAATTCTGCCACAGTTTGCCAGAGACGATGCAATCCTGTTAAAGAATACGGAGGGAAATGCACTGGCTGTTGTTCGTGCGCTGATGTCGGTTGATGATCTTCAGGCGGGAGAAGAGTTAGAGCAGGTCCTGAAAACCGAACGAGTTCTTGCTTAAGAGCTGATTATTTTAAGGAGGCTCCATTGAGTCAAACTACGCGCTTCGGCCGCTACTATCTCGATCGTCGTTTGGCCATGGGCGGTATGGCGGAAGTTTTTCTGGGCCGAATTGCCGGGCCAGAGGGATTTGAAAAGCGTGTTGTTTTAAAGCGAATGCTTCCGCATCTGGTTGGTGATGAAACCTATACGGAGATGTTTTTGGACGAGGCTCGCTTGGCTGCCCGTTTAAACCATCCTAATTTAATTCAAGTCTATGAACTCGATGAAGTGGATGGGCAGTACTGTTTGGCCATGGAGTATTTGGATGGTCAGGATATTGCTTCTATCCTGGAGACCAGCTTAAAGCTAAAAAAGCAGATTCCTTTGGAAATCACTTTGTCTATTGTCGCAGCGGTTGCGGATGGTTTGCACTACGCCCATGAATTGAGGACTGACTCGGGTGAAAGTTTAAATGTTGTGCATCGTGATATTTCGCCAGCAAATATTTTTACGACTTGGCGAGGCGCGGTAAAGGTGGTGGATTTCGGAATTGCTAAACACGAAATTTCCCAGGCCAAGACAACAGCAGGGACTTTAAAAGGAAAGCTCTCCTATATGTCGCCAGAGCAGGCGAAAGCTCAGCCCCTGGATCGTCGTAGCGATATCTTTTCATTGGGTATTATTTTCTATGAGATGCTAACCTTGCGACCTTGTTTTACGGGCCGTTCGCAAATGGATACCTACGACAATATTATCAAGATGCGCTATCGTCCACTTTCACAATTTCGTAACGAGTTACATCCGGGCATCGATTCAATTCTTAAAAAGATGTTGAGTGCAAAGGTGGAGGACCGCTATGCCAGCGCAGATACGGTTCGCCGCGAAATACAGTATCTGCATGCGAGTTTGAATGTGCCACTGGCTGATATGGAAAGTTTTTTGCATTCGCTTTTTCCACCACAGGCCGATTACCCACAAACGGAGCAGGTTAAAATTCCGAGCGCTGTTGTAAGCATAGATGAGATTTCTGTTCCTGAAGTCTATGCCTCACCGAGTGTAGAAGCGGATGAAGATTCCTATTTGGAAATTGCTGCAGCTTATGATGCGACGGTGGTGGCGCCTTCCCCTTTTGTTCGGGATTATGAGGATCAGAGCAAGGAGTCAAAGGCGGAACTACAGGAGGCTCTCGACGCTTTGCATGGGCCGACAACGGTTGCAAACACAAAGCGAGCCACCGCGGAAACCCAAATTAACGTTCCTTTACCCGAAGTACAAAGCAATAAGGCAGACGGGGAGGTCCTCAAAGGAACAGAAGTCGCAGTGAGTGGTCCTATTGCCATTGCGGATGATGATTCGGCTGGTTCGGCTCGGGTAACGCAGTCAGGAACAGAGATTGTTACCCTTGATGAGCTTTCAAAGAAGTATCTTTTACCCCCGGAACTGCGTAGCGGAGCTGATGAGGAGCCTACAGAGAAAGCCCCAGCTCTCCAATCCAGTTCTGGAGCATTGCGAACGGTTGCGACGGCGATTTTAAGTATGCTAGGGGGCGGTGTCGTTTTCTATCTAATGTATCGAATTGCTATGGGGCAGCCCCTCTTGCCGTTCTAGATGCCGAGGTTATTGAGATGCCAATCTTTGAGTATCAATGTAAAAAATGTGGAGCCATCACCGAGTCATTGCAAAAAGCCGATGACCCTAAACCACCCTGTGATGATTGTGGTTCGAAAAGCACTTTCAAGGTGATGAGTAATACTTCTTTTATTCTCAAAGGCGGCGGCTGGTACATTACGGATTATGCGCGCAAAGGGCAGAAGTCAGGAGACGAGGGCAGCTCGTCTGCAAGTTCAACCAAGACATCTTCATCGGATAGCGCAAAGTCCACGGCCAAGAGCGAGAAAGCGGATAAGAAGAAAACGAATAAAAACGCTTCTTAGCTTGGCCCCTATTTCCGCAATTCTTTAAGCTCTTTTTGGATTTCCTGAAGCGTTTGCATCATTTGTATTTGATTTTGTCGAATAAGTTCAAACTCCCGACGTAGAGCCTGCTTTTCAACAATATCGGTTGAGTTTTCAGCAGGTGTCGTGACCTTTGCGGTTTTTGGTGCACTTCGGGTTGTCGCGCGGTCGGATAAGCAACGGTATTTCTTGCAACGCTTATCTTCAGGGCATTGTGCATCGCTGGTGCAGACCTGTACGCATTTCTTTTGGTAACAGTCGTATCCTGGGCCACAGTCATCATCGGCTTCACAGGCTTTGTTAAGGGGACTTGCGTTGCAGCTTAGAAAGAAAACACAGAGGAGAAGAGTGCAGGTTTGGGTGGCGGCTTTGAGCATTTAAAGTTTTGCCTTAAAATGGGGAGCAGGTTTAAAGGTGACTGTTTTGGTGGCAGGGATAATCATTTCTTCGCCTGTTGCCGGGTTTCTGCCTTTTTTCGCTTTGCGTTTTTTCAGTTGGAAAGTTCCAAAGCCAGGGTAGCTGAAGCGCTTTTCTTTGCGTATCGTTTTGTGCAAGTGTTCAAAAACCGATTCGATGATGGCGGTGGTTTCCTTTTTCTTTAAGTGTCGGGCCACATCTTTATGCACTTTTTCAATCAATTCCGCTTTGGTCATCTTTGTTTTCCCCGTCGATTTGTGCTCTAGATAAAGAGGAGCATGCTTTGTGTCAAGCGCTGAACAGAGAGGACTGGCTTGCAAACTTTAGAGGGACATACGCTTCTTTACGGTGGCTCCTTTAATCCGCCGCATGTGGGCCATCAAATGGCTTGCCTTTACGCGCTTGAGACTTTGGGTGCGGCGGAGTTATGGGCTATTCCTACCCTTGAACATCCTTTTGGTAAGCCACTGCTGGAATTTAAACATCGGCAGGCCATGCTTGAGTTGATGCTGGCGCCTTTTGCTGAGCGGGCTAAGATTTCACTGGTTGAAAAAAATTGTGGCTCCAGCCGAACCTTCGATGTGGTGAGCTATTTACAGCAAGAGCATGAGAATAGAAGTTTTGCCTGGATTGTGGGTGCGGATATTTTAGCGGAGAAAGAGTCCTGGTATCGTTGGCAAGATCTTGAAAAGATGCTGCCTATCGTTGTTTTAGGGCGTTCCGGTTATGCCCAAGATGGCGATCTTATGCCCAATTTGCCAGAAGTTTCGAGTTCAGAAATCAGGCGTTTATGCGCAGAAAACAAGAGTATTAACAGCCTGGTGCCTGCCAGTGTGGCGTCCTACATCAGCTCCAACGATCTCTACAGGGAACAAGAGTAAATTTGCCTTTTGCGCTTTCCTCGAAGCTTGGCTAAGATCTTTAAAGTTATGCGTTTTCTTGCAATTCTCTCCGCTATGCTGTGGCTCTTTGGCTGCGGCGATGAACGACGTCCGGGGCGAACAAGTCCCTATGTGGAGCAAAATAAACCAACGGCTCAGGGACGTAGTGTGCAGACGGTCATTGATGGGGAGCAAGTGGTTGCGGGACAGAGTTTTGATGTGGAGTGCCGGGTCTGGCAGGACGGCGCGGTGGTGGCAGGTCAAAGTGCGGTTGTGATCACGCAGCCGGAGGCGGAGAGTGTAGAGCAGGAAGATAATCGTACGACTTTAAAGGTAACCCAGGCCGGTGATATATACATCACCTGTGAAACCGGTGATGGGGTTGTGCGCGATCCCCAAGGCAAGCGCGTCACGGTTGTACCTGGAGATATTGCAGCCATCGAAACAAGTTTGAACGCGACGAGTTCCGCGGCCGGATTACCTGTCGGGGTCAGCTGTGAAGGGTTGGATGCTTTTGGTAATTCTATTGCGGATGCGCAAATTTCTGGGATTGAAAGTGACGTATCAATCTTATCCGCTGGTTCAGCGACCCTTGGCTATAGTGTTCGTGGTACTCTTGTCGGCAGCTACCCGATCGCTTGTTTTGCGGGAGAGTTGGTGGACGACAGCCCGGCTATTCTCACCGTCACCCCCGGAGCGCTTGCCCAAAGTCAAACAAGTTTAAGTCCGGCGAGTATTACGCCGGATCAGAATTTTAGTGTCGATTGCACTGTCCTGGACGTTTATGGAAACCTGGTTGACGGTAGCAGCACTGCAATTTTTGTTACGACTGCGGATGGTCTCTCCGCCATGGATAGCGTGCAGGCGCAAAACGATGGGACCTATAATATTCAGAGCGCCGGCACCTACTATGTGTTTTGCTATGTTCCGGGCACCCTGGCCGGTGATGAGAGTCCGGCTGCTCTTGAGGTTGTGCCAGGTGCGCCCTATGCCTGGACCGTTGATTTGGCAACGACTGATTGTTTTAGCCCTAATAGAACGCTGCCTTTAGATATTAAAGTTTATGATGCTTGGGATAACCTTATTGAGGCGCCGCCGTTGAGCGTGGAATTTACTCCCGCCACCGGAATCAATCTGCAAGATGATGGCACTTATTTGATTGAGGAAGAAGGCCTTTACGGGCTTTCTATAGCAATAGAGAGCAGCGCTTTAGCTGTGGGCGCGACGATTGATAGCCCAAGGAGCTTTGATCTTGTTGTTGATGGGCTAGGGCCAGAGATTAATATCACCACTCCAGAGCGGGCCGCCTATATCACTTCCTCTTCAACGACCCAAAATGTGACCCTTAGCGTCAGCGATACGGTTTCGGAGATTAGTGCGTTTACTTTTAATGGGGTAGACCACATATCGGAACTCAGCGCAGGCACTTTTAGTTTGAGTATGGATTCGCGTTGGGGGCTCAATATTATTGAAGCCAGCGCGAGTGACGCCTGTGGCAATCAAACCCTTTTGAGTCAGTCTTATTTACAGGGCGATACATTTTTAGACGCGGATAATGGGGTGGCGCAAAGCGGTATGGGCGGTTTTCTGTCGCAAAATGTTTTGGACGATACGGATCGCAGTGATGTGGATGATTTGGCCACCATTGCCTGGTCGATTCTTAAAGACATCGATTTGGATGCGGAGATAGATGACATTATAGCCGTTTCTCCGGATGCGAATGGCGATGGTAATATTGATCAAACCAGTTACGATTGTATTGCTTGGACAGAAATTAATTATGAAACCGGCTATAAGGTGACGAAAACGGCAGCTTTAACCTATGATGAACCGGTGCTTTCCTTTCTGGACGCCATCGATGGTGGTCTTAAAACACGTTTGAGTATTTCCAGTTTGGATTTACCCTTAAGGGTAAATGGACGTCTTGATGCGGGCTGTTTGGGGGAGTCGAGCGCGACCGTAAATGGTAATGTCACCGTTGATTCGATTGTGGTGGATGTGACGAATATCAATTTAGCCATTACCAATGGTGTAGCGACGGCAACCATTTGTGAGGATTGTATCGATGTGACCTTAAATAATTTCAATATTGATATTGATTGGGGAGTCTTAAGTATTATTGGCGGTCTTCTTGATGCGATTGAGGATGCGATTACGGATCTGTTCACGGACGATCTTGAAGACATGATGGCGCAAGAGCTACGGGATACCATGCCACCTATTATTGAAGAATTCCTCAATGATTTTGATTTGAGCACCAGCATTACGCTGCCTGAGCCCTTAAGCACAAATCTCAATATAGCCTCACAGCTAGATGCCATCACCTTTTCCGCGGCGCCCGGTGCAGGAGGCCTCTTAGGGTTGTCGACAAGAATTTACCCCGATGAAAGGGGAGAGAATATCCCAGCGAATGCGCCAGGCCCACTGGCAAAAGGCAATGCGCTGGTCGATCTCAGCACCATCGCCCAGGATTTCTCAGTCGCTATTAAAGACGATGTCTTCAATCAAATTCTTTGGGCGCTTTGGTACGGCGGGACCTTTGATTTGGCGCAAAGTGCGGTGGACGAACTGCTCACCGGCGAAAGTGCGGAAGGGATCGATGTGTCTTTCGCCTTTCATTTGCCTCCGGTGATGATGCAAGCTCCGGATGACCCTTCTGCTTTTCAAATTGGTATCGGTGATGCCTATTTGGCCCTGGATATTGATACGGAGCAGGCGTTGGGGATAGCCACCGATGAGGGTACTTTGGAGGTGGGGGTTTATCTTTCTGCCTTGCTTGGTGCGACTTTGGGTTTTGATGCCAGTACCAACGTTCTCACTTTAAGTGTGGAGAGTGAACCGGAGATCTATGTGCACGTGGCCTCGTTGACCAATCCAGCCTATCAGGCCATTGTCACCATGTTGATTGAAGAGACCCTGGCCTATCTTTTACCGCAATTTTTCGATGGCTTTGTGGAGAGTTTTCCCTTGCCCGAGTTTGATGTGGGGGGCAAGGCGGGTCTTGCTTCCGGGGCCATCTGGCGCCTGGCCAATGGCCAGCTTCAAACCCGCCAAAGTGGCGATGCCTATACTGTGCTAAGTGGTGATTTGGCGTTGGTGGAGTAAGAGTTTTAGTTCACCGTTTTTACCGGCAAGTTAAGTACGCCCTGTGCGTCAAAAAGTTCTTCACCAAAATCTTCCTTTGAGAGCTTCCGTAAAATTGGAATGGCTTTGCCTTTAGGATCCATGATCGGTCTGCCGGTGGCTTCAAAAACCACGGGGGTGATGGAGGCGCCAACCAGAGCACCGTCCCTTGCCAATTCCACATTGAGTACGCCGGAAATGCCCAAGGGGCCGCGCAAATTAAAGCTGTTCCAGGAGGTAAAGTTGCCTAAAGAATAGGCAATAAGTCGGTTCTTGTAGACCTGCATGGCGCGTAAAACGTGCGGCCCGTGACCTAAAATCAGATCGGCCCCCGCATCGATAACGGCTGTAGAAAAGGCCCTTAAATCACCCCGGTCTTCGCCATAAAACATTTCCGTGCCGTGGGGCACATGGACCGCTTTTCGACCTTCAGCGCCGGCGTGATAGGAAACGATGATAAGGTCATGGTTTTTGTCCAAAGCTTTAACCAGCCTTACCGCTTCGGGGATATCCTGCACCGCGTGCAATCCACCGCCGGTACCAAAAGCGATCATAGCAATCTTCAAGCCGTGGCGTTCAAAAGAAGCCACATCGCCCAAAGGACCGCTATGCATAATTCCCGCTTTATCCAGGGCTTCAACCGTCGCTTGCCGTCCTTCTTCGCCGAAGTCGGCGGTGTGGTTGTTGGCAATACTTAAGAGATCGAAACCGGTGTCCTTGAGAACCTTGGTAAAGCTTGTGGGGACGCGAAAAGCGTAGCAAATCTTTGAACCCTTCTTACACTTTTTGCTCTTGCCCGTGTCGCTGACGACGGTTTCAAGATTGCCAAAAGTGATATCCGCGCCCTGGAGGGCCTCAAATACGGCGCTAAACATGTCTGCCCCATCGTTGGGTGGTAAAGAAGCGCTCTCTAAGGGCCATGCCCGTCCCAACTGGATGTCTCCAACAGCTTTAATTTGCAAGGTTTTTGCGTTTTGTACCCCTATTTCTTGCGGATTGGCAAAAAGGCTGGACAAAAGCAAAGCGAGTCCTGTAATGTTCTGCACCATAGCCCCCCTATAGCACCTCGGTGCAAAAAGTCATCGGCCAATGAACAAAGAAAAGAATATATTCCGAAAGTTTCGTTTTCTCGGCATTTTTGCCATCCTTTGTGCTGCTTGGGCTTGCGAGTCCGCAGACCTCGGCTTTGGGGTTAGAGATTTCTCCTCAGAGGCACCGATTGTTAATGGTACCCGGGCGCCGCAGAATACTTTTCTGACCGACGGTGAAGTTCTTGCAGTCATCTTTTTGGCCGACGAAGAGGGTTATCCTTTCTGTAGCGGTACGGTTGTTGATTCTCGAGTTGTTGTTACAGCACAGCATTGTGTGCAGGGGCGGAATCCCAACAAAACCTTGATCGGTTTTGGCGAGCAGCCTGGCGCTGAAGCTCAGTACTTACCGGTGAGTGAGTTTCACCCCCATCCTGAGCAAGATTTTGCGGTGGTGATTTTAGGGCTGGATGCGGTGCAGGCGGTTGCCGGTCTTGAGCCGATTGCGATTAATCGCACAACCCTGAGCAGCGACTGGGTCGGAACCATGGTTGATGGCGCGGGATACGGAAATACTTACAGCAATGACACCGGTCGATTTTTTGCCTCCGTTGAAATTCATCGGGTACGTCCTCATCGCTTAACCGTCGATGGCAACGGCCAACAGGGCCTTTGTTATGGGGACTCTGGCGGGCCGGTGCTCTATCAGCCCGATGCGGAAACGCCGCCGGTCGTGCTTGGTACGGAGCAATGGGGTTCATCCAGTTGCGTGGACAAAGATCACTTGAGTCGTTTGGATATGCTTGCGGATTGGGTTGATGATGTTCTGGCCCAGCCCTTGCCGGAGCCGCTAAGCGAATGTGGCGATGTGGATTATTTTGGCTACTGCGACGGCAATAAAGTGTTTTGGTGTGCTACGGATTACTTACGTAATAAGAACTGCGGTGATCAAAACGCTGTTTGTGGTTTTATGGGCCCCGAGTGGGGCTTTGATTGTTTGCCCAGCTCTTGCGGTGATGTGGATTACCTTGGCGAATGCGATGGAGACAGTTTGAGTTGGTGTCGTTACAGTGGATTGGGCCAACAAAATTGCGCAGATCAAGGTTTAGCCTGCGTCTGGCGCAATGATGAAACCGGCTATGCATGTGATGATTGCTTTCAGTGTGATGGGGTTTGTACTGATTTAGATACCTCTGCCGCCCATTGCGGTGCCTGTGGTCGCTCCTGTAATTATCCGAATGCTTTGGCTTCTTGTGTGGATGGGGAATGCGCCATGCTTGGCTGTGAAAGCGATTTTTCCGATGACGATGGAGATCCAGCGAACGGCTGCGAGGTGAATCTGGCACCGGTAGAAACGGAAGATGGCAAAAAACTCGATCTGCGTTTGACCGGTAGCGGTTGTCAGAGTCAGCAATCTCCCCCTTTGTTCCTCCTGATCTTGGGATTATTTCTATTCATTTCAAGAATTTGGCAAATTCGTCGAGGTATCCGCAAGGATCGTGCCGAAAACTTGTCGATTTGACCGAAAAGTGGCAACCTAGGCGATTCAAGGCTATGATTAATCATAGTTTTTTGCTCGATCGCCGGGCTCGATCCTGGCCATGGAATGCTGCTTGTGAAAAGTTTTACCTATCAAAATTTGCGCTTCATACTTTTGGGTCTATCCCTGCTGGTTTTTTCCGCCTGCAATACCAAGGGAGGTGACACAGGAGGAGCTACTTGCGGGATCGATGCCCATTGCCCTGATGGTTATATTTGCCAGACCGGTCAGTGCGTACCGGGCTTTTTTGGTGGTGGTCCGGATTTAAGTATCGTTTCACCGGAGCAAGGCAGCCTGGTCGGAGGAATTTTAAGCATTGCTGTCCAGGCCAAAGACCCTACGGACGTACAAACTGACACGGTGGTTGCCGTTATCGGAAATGTTGAGACGAGTTTAACAGGCGACGATAATGGTAATTATACCGGCAATGTGGATACGGCCAGCATCGAACAGGTTAGCGACCAAATCCTGGTGGTGAAAGCCCTTGATCCTGAGGGTAACACGGGCATGGCACGAACAGAATTTACCCTGGACTTGATTGGTCCGGATATCATTATTGCGGTGCCGACCATCGAAAGTGATACCTCTTTTACTTTTACGACTTATGTTACGGATGCGTCCGGTGTAGATATCACCAGCGTGGAGGGGCAACTGGGGGATTCGGAAGCTTTTTCTCTAAGTGAAACTGGCAGCGGACTCTATACAACGACTGTCGACATTTCTTCTCTCTCTGAGTCCGGTGTTTATACTTTGGTCATTAGTGCAACGGACATCTATGGCAACAGCAGCAGTGCATCCCGTGTTGTCGACCTCATTGGACCGACCATTGAAATTACGGAGCCGTTGGCAGGTGCTTTGGTTGGGGGAAATATTTCCATCAGTGCGACGGTTACGGATAACTCGGATGTTGATGAAAGCTCCGTGAGTGCGGCGATTGGTGATGTGGAAGGCCTGAGTTTAACCAGCAATGGCGACAATACCTTCACGGGCACTTTTAGCGATACGGATTCTTTGGGAGGGGTTGAGGCTCAGAACTTAAGTGTGACCGCCACCGATGTTTATGGCAACACCAAAACCGAAACCATTGCCCTGACCATCGATTTTGTCGCACCCACCATTACCTGGGTTGAACCTTTGTCCAACACTGTGGTTACGGATGAAACCTTTATTTTGGCGACCACAGTCACCGACAATGCTTCTATCGCCAGTGTCTCTGTGGATGTGGGCAATCAGACTGGAGTGGCTTTAAGCAATACGAGCGATGACCGCTATGAGGTTACCTTAACCACCGAAGAGGTTTCTTTGGAAGGTTTGGTGACAGCAACGATTACGGCCACGGATATTTATGGGAATGAGAGTCAGCTGAATCAGGATATCTCAATTGACCGCTCTGGGCCGACGATAACAATCAACAACCCGACCAGTGGTGAATATATTGGGCCCCAGTTTCAAATCAATGTCGATGCGGCGGACCTTTCCGGGGTTGCCAGTGTTGTCGCCACTGTGGATTCAACTTTAGAATACACCTTGAGTCGGCAAGGTACTTCCGACACTTTTGTGATTGATTTTGAAACTCAGCATCTCATTTCTACTGGGGTTATTGATTGGCAAATTCTGGCGACGGATACCTTGGGCAATCAGACTCTTTTGGCCTCAACCTTCATTGAAGATCTTGAGAAGCCCGTTATAGCGTTAACTTCACCAGAAGCCTCTTTGGTCGGTGGATCGATCATCATTTCAGCAACCTTTACGGATAATGTGGCCATTAACACCGATACAATTGAGGCCTCTTTGTCGACGGCGGATAACCTCTACCCACTGACCTTGGAACTCTATACCGGTAGTGAGTACCGAACGACATTTGATATCGCCTCTGAATTGGCGGTGAATAATGATCTGGCAAATGAGATGGTGCTTACTTTGAGCGTGAAGGATTTGGCGGACAGCAACGACCTGACCGTGGCCAACTCCACTACTGTCTATTTCCAACTCAATATTGATAAAGAAGCCCCGGCCATTGCGATTATGGAACCGGCGACGGATGAAGTTGTCACGGGTACTTTTTCCATTGTGGTTGCGGCAACGGATAATTCAGATCAAATCGCTTCGGTGATTGCAACCATTGACAGCAACGATGATGGTAGTGAGACCCACGATCCTATTACTCTCATCGATTATGGTTCAACCTATGAGGCGACCTTTAATGCGAACCTCATCGTTGAGGTGACTACGCCAGAATTAAAAATCACAGCAACAGATATTTATGGCAACACCAGCTCCTGCTGCTCAGAGAGTCCTCACTATATTTTGGTTAACGCGGATGGGCCGAACATTACAATCACCGCACCCACCAGTGAATCCGCAACGGTGACCAGTGATTTGGCGATTGAAGCTCAAGTCACCGATGACGAAGAGGACAAAGGCCTCTTAATGCTTTGCTCTAATATTATTAATGAGTCCAATTGTTATGAGTATGGGAGTTTTGCGGAAGCTCCTGCGAATTGTCAAACCCAGTGTGTTGATGATGGAGATTGTGGAGGGGCCAATACCTGTGATGCCCTGGTGATGGGTTTTGTCACCGCGACGGGGGCATCCTGTAGCGATGACAGTGATTGTTCGGGGGTGGCAACCTGTAACGATAGTTCGATTTGCGAAGCAACCATTCAAACCCACCTAAATCTTAAGAGTGGCGAGACGGATATTTTTGAAGGCACCTTCGAGAGCACTGACTTTATTGACTTAGGAATCCCTGGAGAACAGACTCTAATTATTAAGGCCTATGATGCGGATTATAATCCATCGACTGCAACTCAGGCATTTAGCACCGATAATGTAGCGCCCACGGTCAGTGTGGTGGTGCCGGAGGTGAATTCCTATATCTCGCCCTCAGCCGTGAATGTTTTGGTAACCGCCACCGATTTGCAGGGTGTCTGTTCACTCACCGCGCAGGTTGATTCAGGCTCGGTGATTGATCTTTGGCAGCATGGTGAAAAAGGTTGCAGCTCTTTGCCAGGCAATGTTGCGGATTGTTCGAGTTATGCACCTGAGGCGACCAATTCAAATTATTTCTGCCGGCAGGTGAGTGTGTCGAATGTTTCTTCGCCACCTAATGTTTTAACGGTTAAGGCGAAAGATGCATTTAATAATGAAACAACATTTTCCTGGCCCGTGACCGTGGATGTGACCGGTCCAGTGATTGCTCTTGATTCCTTAGATATTTCTACATCCGGAGATAATGCGGGTGAACTCACCATAGAAGCGACCCTGACCGATGAAGGGCATACGGTGTCTGGTGCAAATTTTGTTATTTTCGACACAGTGTGCAACGAGGCTGAAGGTACGACCTGTCAACAAAGCTGGGTGATACCTTTGGCCAACAGCACTGGCGATACTTGGATCTTTGATGAGACCGATGAGAATGTACCGTTCTTTACCAGTGTGCTGGCAACATCTGGTTCGGTGGCTTTTGAGATTCAGGCTACAGACAGTCAGGGGAATGATTCCTCAGTACAGGGGGCTTTTCCCGTGGATAATGTCGGGCCGACCTTAACGGTGATGTCACCGGTGGCCGATACTTATCTCAATGGGGTGATTGATGTGAAGTTGTCGGTTTTAGATACGGCGGGTGTGGATTCGGTGACAGTGAAGTTTTCCGATACGGCCGGCGGTGCTGACCCCGATGCGGGGGCTGACTGCATTATTCCGCCAGATCAGACTGGCAGTTGTAATGTGCATGCGGATTGTCTGGGCTGGACAGGGGATGCTTGTGACGACAGCGGAAATCCCTGTGCATCGGGAAGCTGTGTGGACGGATTTTGCGATTCAGAAGGCTCTTCAACCTACCAAACCTGTGAATTCGTCACCTGCGACGAGAACAGCGACTGTTCCTCTGGTGACTGTGCTCTGGATTGTGATCCGGACAATGGAGATGCGGATTGCGCCAGTGGTGGAACTTGCGGTGTGGGTTGTACGGAAGATTCGGATTGCGGTACGGGCGGAACTTGTGACACCCAAACCAATACCTGCGATGTTGGTGTCTGTACTTTGGGAGAGTGTACGGCTGCTTCGAAGCAGTGTGCTCCATTCGAAGAACCTTGCTCGATGGTGTTTTTTGGCGGCAGTACCTATGGACTCCAGGGAGGCTACGACCTTTCTTCAAAACTCAGCGCAAGCACGGATTTAACAGTGGTTACATTCGAAGCGACCGACTCCTTGGGCAATTCGACCATCGCCTTAAGCCAGGTCAATCTCGATCGTGCGGGGCCAGAGATTAGTATCACTTATCCTGGTGCTTACGATTTGGTGCAGGGGCCGATTATTGTTGAGGCGACGGTGAGTGAGCAGTCCTGTATTTCCCTGGAGGATGATGCGGTGACGCTTCTGGTGGCCGGCGGCAACGCGCCGGGCAATTCGATTTTGGTTAATGAGTTGTCCATGAATACGCATTCGACAGACTGTCTTTCGCGCAATTATTTTATCGAAATTGATACGAATGATCTGGTGGGCATGGTCTTTCCTTCCTTGAATATTACGGCAAAGGATATTTACGGTAATGTTTCGCAAGGTGGGCACGCTTTTGCTTTAGATAACAGAGGTCCACTGCCCGGTTTAGATGAACACTATCTCAGAGAAATGCAATATGTGAACGATCTTCCGCTTGGAACAGGCTGTGCGGTGGTGGAGGACTGTCCTTTTCCAGCTTATCAAAAGTGCACATTACCGGCATGTGCAATTGATGACGATTGCGCTACAGGAACCTGTGTGGATTCGCTCTGCACCGCTGGAGGTGCATGTGAGATGTGTACCGAGAGTGACAATGGCTGCGTGGCTTTAACAGCCCAAGGTCTGGAAGAGTGCTCCATGCCCTTTAATCCCCTCGGAGAGTCGGCTGTGCGTCATGGAGATTTCTACAAGGGTTTGGATGAAGGTTCAGAGAGAAATTTTTCAGGAACCTTTGTTGTACGAGCTCGAGTTGAAGACAGGGGTAACGATGTCGGTGATATTGCCACCGCCTATATGCAAGCCGGTCTCGATGAAGAATCTGTAAAATTATATATGCTTAGAGTTTACGATGAGGCAAATGCCCGCATTGCCAAAGACGATGGTAGTGGTGATATTTCTCTGCTAAAAAATCAACACGACTACTCTCATCCCACCGATTGCTCAGCCAACGGTGATGCGGATTGCCCAAGCGGCATAAGCTGCGATGGGGATACAAATAATTGTGATATTCGTTGTGATGGTATCGATCCCTATGTTTATGATGCTTCAACGTCGATCGATAAGCGCGCTTTGGTTTACGATATGGTTCCCGCAACCCCTTCGGGAAGTGCGAACTACAACTATATCGAAGAGGATATGAATGCTTATGTCGGTTCCCTTGATAACGGCAGTATCGTAGGCGACAATGACCCGGACTATGGTGCGGTTGATGAGGTTCGTGGTCAGGTGGAAAATGTTATTACGGAAGGTGGTCCTGGAGATTGGCCGGGAGACTCTTGCGCAGTTGAAGGTGTGGCGGTGATAACGTCAGAGGTAGAAGGTTCAGCTTACCCTGAAGCTCCCGGGCCCTTATGCAGTCCGACCGTGCCGGCTGCGGCTGAGGATATTACGCTTTTTCCTAGTCTTTCTGCGAATCCGGGGGTTGCGATGGTCTACGTGATGACCGAGTTCGGTGCTCCGTCCAATCCAATTACCTGTGCTGGGGGAGCCTATGATTGGCTTAATAACCTTGAAGATGGGATTTACTGCATGGCGGTTGAGGCGACGGATGGCTTAGGCAATAAGGGTGCTTCGAAGCCAATTGTCTTTTGTGTTGATGGGGATCAGAGTGGTAACTGCGAGGCAGCTCCGTTCAACAGTGGAGCAGATGCGGACACAATACGCGATCAGCACTGCATACCTACCGGTGGTTGTGTGGTCCAGGAGACCTATAGTTTCTTAGGTGGAGTTATTTCGCCCTAATTGGCATCTGTCATTTGCTTGAGCGCTTCACCTACATTTTGATGAGCTTTTAGGCTATGTGCCTGGCTGGCGTAGGATTCCCAGGAAATCTCCGGATTGTTTTTCTTGAGATTCTGCACATTCTCTTTACTCGATAAGAATTGCACCAAACTATTAAGATCAGTTTGTGCCGCTTCGGGCTGAGAATTTTGTAGAGCCTGCTGCAGGATTTGGCCAGCTTGATGGGTTGCCCCATCGGCGTTGCCCAGGTCTTTCGCTACTTCTTGCAGATCGGGCTTATAGGCGAAACCAAGTTGTTCGGAGGCTTTGGCCAAATCATCAAAGGCCTTGCCAACAACCGCGCTACTTTGACGAATTTCCTGGCGTGCAAGAATCCAGGGCTGGGCCAACTTTTGGCCCTTGTCCTTGAGCATTAAGGTTAAGAATGCGTCAGAAACATCCTGTTGACTTAAGGCTTCGACGTTCAATTTCGACTTTTGGAGGTGCTTATAAACTTCTGCGGCCAGTTCTGGATCCGGGAAGTTGGCCTGGGCTGCCGCATCCGCTATTTCTTTGGCGGACGCACCGGTAGACGCATTTTGCTGTAGAATCTGCTGCAGTGAGGCTACGGTTGAACTTAAAGAATTAATTTGCATTCCCAGTTTCCTTTACATTAAGGCGGCGGCTCTGGGTATGATGTCTTTACACGAAGTGTGGTGGGCTGGCTATGATAAACGCAAGTTTTGTATAAATAGCGAATATTAAACGATCTTTATTCTAAAGCGGCGATGACTTCCGCCGCCACATCCGGCCCTCCAAGGCGCTTAAGCTCTCGCACCAGCGTTGGGCTGGTGACGTTCACTTCGATCAAATAGTCGCCCAGAATGTCGATGCCGGCGAAAAAGAGCCCATCTTCCCGAAGTTTTGGCGCCATGGCGGCACAGATCTCTAAATCCCGTTCATTAAGTTCATAGGCCGCAGCCTTGGCCCCAACATGGAGATTGCCGCGATGATCTTCTGCACCCGGGACCCTAAGCACTGCCCCGCGCGGTTCACCGTCCACCAGGATGACCCGCTTATCTCCTTCTTGCGCTTCTGGAATATAGGTCTGAACGATGATTGGGGTTTGCCCCTCGTTGGTAAGGACATCGACGATGGCAGGTAGATTGGAGTCACCGATTTGCAATTTGAGGACGCCAAAGCCTGCGTGCCCATCGATAGGTTTAGCGATGGCGATACCGCCAACCTCAGCAACAAACTCCTTTATTTTGCTTTGCTGATTTGAAACCAAGGTCGCAGGAGAGTACTCAGGAAACTCGAGAGCATAAAGATGTTCGTTGGCATTGCGCAGCCCCTTTGGAGAATTGACGATGCGTACCCCTTGGGCTTCTGCGAAGGATAGGAGCCAGGTAAGGTTCAGGTAAGCTTCATCAAAAGGGGGATTGCTGCGGATGAAAATGGCTTGAAATTCTTTGGCCTCAATACTTAGTGCCTGGCCTTGAGTAAAATGATTTTCATCTCGGTCGAAGACATCGACTTGATGTCCCTGCAGGTATACCGAGCCATTTTTATAGGCGACGTTGCGGGCCAGAACGTGAACAACCTCATGACCTTTGGCTGCGGCGGCGAGCATAAAAGCAAAGGTGGTATCCTCCGCGGGGATCATTTCCTCCATGGGATCGACAATGAAGGCGAAACGTTTTGCCATAAAACCCTCTGTTATTCTTGTCACTTAAGTCCTAGAGGATGATTTATAACACAAATTTCTCAGTGGACCCAAAAATATGTTGGACAATCTCTGGATTTCCACCGCTTTACAAGCTAAGCGGGCAGGGTGTAGCCTAGAGGATAGGTTTCTTATGCAGGAGGTAGGTAAAAGATTCGTAGCGTAAGCGGTCATATTGAAGGACTTAAAGCGGCAGAGCGTAAGGCTCTGGAGCGCACCTATCGGCGTAAGAGTCGTCCTGACGAGCTCATCTCTGCCGATCTCCTCAAACATTTAAGTGATATATCGGCGCAGATTGGTCGACAGGTCGGAGTGCTGATTAACCGTCGTGGTCAGGTGGAATATACCTTTGTTGGTGACGCCCACCGCATTTATCTGCCCGACTTTGGGCGACAGCGGGGAGGGCTGGGGCGTTTCCGCGGTTTGCGTCATATTCATACGGTTCTTGGTGATAGCAAGCTCGAGTCCGAGGATATTGTTGACTTAGAAAAACTTCGCCTTGATCTGGTTTGTGCTGTGCAGGTTGGCGGTGCCAATCCGGGGGCAATGCACTATGCTTATTTGACGCGCAAAGAGGCAGATGAAAGCGGTTATATCGAAGAGCGGGCCCGCTCTATTTACGAATTGGATTTAGATTTTGCAGCTTTAATTGCTGCTTTGGAAAAAGAAGCAGGGCGGCAGAAAGTTGTTCAGAAGGCGGAGGGCCAGCTGCGGGCTCTTGTGGTTGGGGTGTATCGGGATCGGGCCTTGAGTAAATGGCGCTTGGCAGAAATTATTGAGCTGGCCAATACGGCAGGGGTTAATGTTTTAGACACAATTGTGCAGCTTAAGCGTAAAGTCGATCCGCGCTTCGTTGTTGGCAAGGGCAAGCTCGAAGAAGTGGAGCTGCGTTGTCTTAATGAAGGAGTCGAATTTATTATTTTTGACCATGACCTTATGCCGGCACAGGCTCGGGCCATTGCAGCGGCGACGGATTTAAAGGTGATCGATCGCACCCAATTGATTCTCGACATTTTTGCCCAAAGAGCTCAGAGCGCAGATGGGAAATTGCAGGTTGAGCTGGCTCAGCTCAAATATAATTTGCCCCGTTTAACGGATTTGGATGCGGGGCTATCACGGCTAACAGGCGGTATTGGTGGGCGAGGTCCGGGAGAGACCAAGCTGGAAATTAATCGCCGTCGCGCTCGTGAAAGAATTTCACGACTCGAAAAAGAAATTGATAAGCTTTCAAAAGGGCGGAGCATGCGTCGTTCCCGTCGGCAAGAAAGTGAGATACCGATCATATCCATCATCGGTTATACCAACGCGGGTAAGTCAACTTTGCTAAACATCCTTACCCAGAGCAAGGTTTTTGCGGAGGATAAGCTTTTTGCGACCTTGGACCCAACAAGTCGCCGCCTGCGTTTTCCGCTGGAGCGCGAGGCAATTATTACGGATACGGTTGGTTTTATTCGGGACTTACCACCGGATTTATTACGCGCTTTTCGTGCGACTCTTGAGGAGCTTGAAGGTGCAGATCTGCTTTTGCACGTGTTGGATGTTTCCGATCCTATGCTGCAGGAGAAGCAGGCAGCGGTTAACGCTCTGCTCGAAGAGTTACAGCTGGCACGAATACCGCAACTGATCGTCTACAATAAGTCCGATTTGCTCGACCCATCGGAGCAACATCTGGTGCGGCGTGACTTGGAAAGCTTTTCTGTTTCGGCGCTGCGCAAAGAGGGTTTAAGAGAACTGGTCAAGGGTATTGGTAAACATCTCTGGCCCGACGAAGAGCCACTCTACCTGCATGGTGATGTTTTTGAGGAAGATGGGGACGAAGAAGCCCTGGATAAATCGATCAGTGCTTAAGTAAATTCTCGATTTCTTTTTTAAGGGTACGAATCGACGTGTTGCCGCTGTGTACATGCCGTAGGACACCGCTCTTGTCGTAAATCATTACCGTTGGCAAAGTTTCAACTCGATATTGGGCCTGTAGGTTTCCGCTGTCGATAAAAACGGGAAAATCAAGTTCCTGCCGGCGGATAAAATCTTGTACTTCCTCCGTGTTATCCGGCTCGACATTGATGGAGAGCAAGACAAAGTCTTGATTCTGTAGTTCGTTGTTAAGAGCTTTAATATGAGGCATGGCGGCTACGCAGGGAGGGCACCAGGTGGCCCAGAAATCAAGGAGGAGAACCTTGTTTTCTATCTCGGAACGTTGCATGAGCGTACCGTCTATGGCCTTACCGGGTATCGCATTTAGACTATCGCCGGGCATAGGCGGCCGGACTTTTTGCCAGTTGTTGGCAATGAAGTTGCCGTTGATGGCAAAAGCGGTGAGTAAAAGCACAAGAGAAATCAAACTTAAGGGAGCTGGGCTCTCTACGGCTTGGCTTTCTTTATTTTCTTCTGGATTCAGAAGTGCGCGGCTGCCGAAAAAGGTGAGCAGGGCACTTGGTCCAAAATAGACAAGAACATGACATGTCTGAGCGAGCCAGGAAGAATGGGCTGCTGATGTATAGGGCTCAAAACCAAAAGGATAGGTGAGTCCAAATTTGCCTAAAATATATCCGGCAGAGAGTACAAGAATATAGGCGAAATAGTTGTAGCTGATTAGTGCAGCAAAGCTTGCGATGTCCTGCCTTGCTAAAGATTTTCTTCGACTCAAATAATGCAGGAAAGTGGCGATGAAAAAGACCATAAGGGCCGGGCTAAGGGCGAAGTGAAAATAATCATTCCAGAGCAGCAATAACCCTTGGAATAATCCATAGGAAAAACGCATGGCATTGGAAGCGATGTCGAGGGGCTTGGTAAGGAACCATTCAATGGCGAGAAAGACAAAGAGAATGCCAAAGCCTCGTTCTTCGCTTACTATGCGCTTTGCTGCCAGCCTTGGCTGGTGGAGTTGCTGAATGAAAAGAAAGTTCAAGGCTCAACTCCTTGTTCAGCCGGGGCTATTCGCCAAATTTCGAAAGCAAATCCTTCTACTCCGATTTTATTTAAGCTCTCCATAATTTCACCATGTGGTAAAAACGTATAATAGGCCAGAGTGTCAATGCCTATGGGTAGGCGTTGCACCAGTATGGCACCCATGGGCAAAGTCTCGCCATTTTTTCTAAAAGGCTGGTCTGGATTTCCCTGAGCTGGAACCAGATTTGCCCTTAAGAGCAGTCCGAGCTCTGCGGTATTTTGATTATAGGGGCGTATGCGCGCGCTTAGTCCGGAGCGTTGATAATCCTGAGGAGAAATTTTCGTGTGAAAAAGCATATGAGAGTAAATATGTGGTTTGAATTGTGCATCGGCAAAGGGGAAAGCGGAGCGAGAAACATGGATTACGTCCTCACCGCGACTTTCTTCAAGAGCGACGTGCAGAGCTCTGTTGATGTGTGCATGCATGAATGGCGCAAGTCGACGCTGATAGTCTTCTGAAAAATAATCTTTGATGTAGAGACTACACTCGAAGGTCATCAGCAAAAGCATGAGTATGCTGATAAGTTTTTTCTCCTTAATTCGATCAAGAAGAGCTTCTGCGCCGTAGAGCGCAAACAACAGGTAAAAAATCATCATATGCATGCTTCGGGGGCCATGCATTGGGTCGGCGGTTAGAGCAGCGGGAAGGGGTGAAAGAACCAATCCAAGAAAGACAAGGCGGGAAACCGCGCTGGCCTTTAAAGATTTGATATTGCGGTAGAGACCGACAAGGATAAGGGGCGCCATAAAGAGAAAAAGCTGCCCACCAAGGCCCGTATGATGACGAAGATTAATATCGCCGTGAAAAAATAAAAATCGTGGATCGAAATAACCCAAATAGTTTTTCAATAGTTCAAAGGCGAAGTGGCCGAGGCTTTGACTTTGATGCCAGAGGGACACTTCCGCAAAGCGGTGCGTAAGTGCGCTGGTGCCAGAGAAAAGATAAAAGAAGAGTGGCAGGGCCAAAGCTAAAAGAATAGCGGAAAAAAGTGAGGCAACTTTGGTATAGTGTTTGCGATCAGGGTACATGCTTAAGGCGGTGGCGAGGAGGAAGAGGGCAAAGAAGGGCCGGGCAATATGATAGGAGTATAGCCCGATACCAAAACTTAAAGCACAGAGAAGAGCCGCTTTATTTGAGCGGGTTTGATAAGTTCGGATCAAGAAAACTAAACCGAGATTCAAAGAAAGCAGCATGTAGTTGTTGCCGCCTAAGGCGATCCTGCTCAAAGGAAAAGTCCATGGCATCAGCGCGTAGAGGCAAAAGCCCAGATAGGCCCATCGACGTTGCGGAAAAATCAGCAGACACAAGAGCGCAAAGGCACAGGCAGAGAGCATGAATATTAGGGCATTGAGTAGGCGTAAGGGGGCGAGACTTAAATCGCTCAAAGTGTAAAAGGGTAAAAGAGTATAGACGATAAGGGGATCAAAATAATTGTCGAAGGCGCGAAAAAAGAGTGGCCAGGATGTACCGTACTCATCCGTACCGTATTCGGCGAGACTGTGGGCGTTATAGGCGAGGGAGCTTTCGTCATGGTATTGACCGGTAGGGAAATCCGTGAGGCCGTAAAAATGAATCGCGACAAGAAGAGCACTCAGGGCCAGGAGAACAATCCTTAGAGGTCTCTGTTCTGTCTTTTCGCTGAGCGGATGATTCATACTTGATGTAGAGCGCTTTTTGGTCCCGGGAGCAAAAAAAAAGCGGTGAGAACACCGCTTTTTTTGGTAGCGGGGGGTGGATTTGAACCACCGACCTTCGGGTTATGAGCCCGACGAGCTACCAGGCTGCTCCACCCCGCACCAATCAGGGTGACTCTATTAATAAGCTGCGGTTCGGAAGTCAAGTGGCTTTATTTGTTTACCAAAACCTCATTTAGAAGCCGTCCTCGCCCAAGAGGTAGGCGATACTTTCCGCTTTATTGCTGTGGACTGTGTTTGTTTTTGCCCATTGGGACTCGGCAAGCAGTAGGCCAATTTGCCAGCAACGTAAGAGCTCCAGCGCCAGATCACGGATTCGCTTTAAGGCGTACACTTCATCTTGCATGGCGCGGTCGAAGTTTTGCTGCAATATGTCCAGACGATGTCTGAGCTTTTGCCCATGAGCCAGCAGAGAATTGTCTTCCGCTCTTTGGATAAGACTGTCAATTTCTGCAAAAACCGCTTTATGGAGTTCCTGTTTTTGACAGTCCTTCAAGATCTGTGTGGCCAGCACGTTATGGGTGCCTTCCCAATTTTCGAAAACAATATTGTCACGTAAAAGCCGGGGCAGCACACAAAAATCCTCGATGGTGCCATTACCGCCGAGCAATTCGATGGCAGTTCGGATGACTTCCGTACCATTGAGCGCGGTACTTATTTTATTGGCGTTGATCAAAAAGCGGTAAAGCATCTGCGTGTTTTTGTCTGGCTTGGTTTTTAGTTCGTTGATCAATTTGGTTAAATAGAGGGTTGAGCCTAAGGCTGCCTGCTCTTCCGCGCGCATCTTAAGGAGCAGGTTTTGTACTAAGGGGAAGTTGCCAATCTTTTTCCCGAAGGCTTCACGGGTTTCGGCGTATGTAGAGGCCTCGACATAGGCTCGTCGCATGGCCCCAGTTGAACCAAGGGCATTAATCCAGCGTGAGGTGTTAAGTACCAAGCCGACGGCGATCTTAATACCCTCTTCGGGAGCACCAAGCGGATAGGCGATGGCCTTATTAAATTCTATTTCGCCAGTGGCCATGGCTCGAGTGCCGAATTTATCTTTGAGCTTATTGAGTTGAAAATGATTGAGCGTGCCGTCTTGGCAATGGCGAGGAATAAGAAAAGCACCTAAGCCTTTGGTGCCAGCCTTATCTCCAACCCGGGCGGTAACAAAAAATTGCTCCGCATTGGCGACGGAACAAAACCATTTTTCACCACTGATACGCCAGGTGCCATTTTCGTCTTGAGCTGCGCGGGTGCGGTTCGCGCCCACATCGGAGCCACCTTGAATTTCGGTGAGGAATTGGGCGCCCATATGGGCGTTTTCGTATGTTGATTCGAGTAGAGGGGGTAAAAACTGTTCTTTTAGGTCTTCGCTGCCATAGGTGTCTAAGGCATGGATCAACCCCGAGGTGCAGGCGATTGGGCAGCAGTGGCCGCCTTCTCCTTGATGGGCCAGGAGGTAAAAGAGAAGTGCTTGTTTGGGGGCGTGACCTTCATCGAGGGAGTTAGAGAGTATGCCGCTTTTCCAGATAAGGCTTCCCGCCTTGTTGTAGGATGGGTGAAATTCAATCTTGTTGCTTTCCGTATCAAGCTTAGGGCCATGGTCGAGAAAATCGCAATCGGCGATAAGCTCTTCGAGTTCTTCGGCGCAGACCGCTCCAAATTTTTCGAAATCCGCTTTGTTGTCGTTGAAAAAATCATCACCAAAATAGAAGCGTATGGAGTGGTGGAGTTCATCATGGATGGAGAAAAAGTTTTGCTGGCGCAACTCGTGCCAGGCGCTAAATTCAGGCCTTTTCATGCTTCTCTTTCGTTTGTAGGAGAGTCTTACATAAAGTTCAGAAGAGAAAAAGCCTTATTGAGGTAGAACCGGCGGTGGCCCTTGGTTGGCCAGGAAATCCGCCAGCTGGCTGTAGAAGGTTAGATACTCGAAGGCGATCACAGGGGTGGCGGGGAACATCCCGATTTCATCAAGGTGATCGGCGGGGGCGGTTCCTAAATAGGTTCCCCATTGCGCACTTGTGATGGATACCAGTCCGTCATTTTCTCCTTCCAGCAATGTTCCTATTAAGAAAGTGCCAAGAAAGAGCGGATTGATCACATCTGTGACGCTCGTATCAACGTTTGGCGAAGCCTGTGTTCTGCCGCCAATGGAATAGTATGCAACGTTGGGTGCATCCGGATTGTTCGGGTTAAAGGTATTTTGCATATGTGCAACGCTTATGTCTTCGAGTTGGCCGAGTAGATCAGAGTCGTAGTCCGTTACGGTTTCGGCAATGGCGTCAAAAATAGCCGCAATGGCTTCCTCCGTGAAGTCGGGTAGGAGCCCCAAAGCCGCATCAATCGTACTTACGCCCTGGTGTGGGGAGGCGATGGTGGTCAGAGATGCCACCCGATCCGCATAGCCCAGGGTGCTGATGATATAGCGTCCATCGAGCCCACCTTGACTGTGTCCAAGTAAGTGGACTTTTTGTGCGCCGGTGTTTTCCAGGATTTCATCAATTTGTTGCGCAGCATTTTGGGCGCGGATGGCCATGGTTGCAAAGGGCTCAACGGCCAAAGGGTAGGCGTCATGACCCTGCGCATTTAGAGTGTTGATGATATCGGCCCAATATTCGAGGGGGCCCAGTTCAATGAAGCCGGCCATGCCATGGAGGAAGACGAGGGGATAGGGAATTGGAGGCTCGATAGTCGGTTCATCCAAAGGCTGTTCATCAGACTCAGCCGGTGCATCAGGAACGTGGTAATGGCTTTCGGCCTCAGGCGTTGGTGTAAGGGATTTGTGTTCGCTGAGGTATTCCTCGGCACAGCCCGACAAGAGGAGAAAAAACAACAGTCTTATTGTATTCAAGTTCATGGTTGCTCGTCAAAAGCATACTTCTTGTAGGGCGTGGCAGTGCAAACCAATAATTTGGCGTAAGATCAAGAGTAATTTTCGAAATTATTCACCACAATCTGGATTTGGACTCTCCGTGGTGCAGCTGCCCGCCCCATCACAGACCTCTTCTGTGCAGGGGTCTTCATCGGCGGGACAGAGGCCGGCAGCGCCTGCAGGCAGTTCAGTGTTGACACAGCGGCTGGTCGTATCGCTGGCCTCCATATCGCAGTAATCGAAGGTGCAGACGTTGTCGTCATCGCACTCAATATTGTCGCCCAGGCCGCAGGTGTAAATGATGCCGGTGGCGTCGGTCGTTGATGGACAGGCAGTGTGTTCCCCATCCGTATCCAGGCAGATGCATTTGCTGTTTTCCGTGCAGATATTGCCGTCGTCACAAGCGGTGTTTTCTAAAAAAGTGAAAATGCAGTTGCCATTGCTGCAGCGGCTCTGCGGATCGCTCATCACCTGCCAGCACTCGTTTGCAAAAGGGGCTATCTCAGGAACAGTGTCGCACTCTTTGCTATCGCAGGGGTCCGCATTTGGACATTGGTTGGCGGTTTGTACCCCGCATTGGTTTTCGCAGATTGTTTCTGCGCTATTATAATCGCAGGTGTCAGTGGTTTCGTTGCACTCACCAAAAAAGTCCATATCGAGGGCAGAATTACAGTTGGGGTTTACGCAACCGCTTGGGAGACAGGCATCGCCGCTGCCGTTGGTGCAGGAGTTTAGCGGCTCCCGCTCACAAAGCCCAATTTCGTTGCAGATTTCTGTGCCGTTACAGAAGAGTCCGTCGTTGCAAGAGGTGCTTGTGCATGTACAGGCTCCGGTGGAGGTATCGCAGGTGGGCCTTTCGCTTGGACAGTCCACAGCACTGCCCTCACTTGCGGCGCAGGTTCCGTCTGTGCAAATCTCCCTGCCGTCACAGAGGCTGTCATTGTCGCAGGGTGTACCGTTGGTTTTTGCCGGATAGGTACACTCGGCCTCTGCACCATTCATCGCACAGGTTGCGTCAACGCTTGTATGGCATATCGAGGGTGGCGCATCGCACGCGTATTCTGTGCCACTGAGAGCAACACAGAGTCCTTCCGTATTGCATTCTTCAGCGCCATCGCAAAGGTTTCCATTGGAGCAGTCCGTCCCTGCCGCTTTGGCTATGTAGTTGCATTGGCCAGCGCTACAGGTTGCAGGCTCAACAAAGCATGCTCCATCCCCGGGTGGAGAGTCGCAAGTGATTTGGCCACCACCAACGCAGCTTCCGGAGCACTCGTTGTCTGCGTTGCAATCGAGAACGCATCGGTCAGGCTCCGCATCGGTGCCGGTACAGGCGTCGTTGTCGTCACATTCTTCATCCGCTAAAAAATCATAAGCGCAATCCCCTGCCTCACAGGTGCCTTCACTGGCGTAGCAGGAGTTTGGCGGTGTATTGCACTCCCTTGCTGCACCAGCGCATGTGCCGTCTTCAAGGCAAACATCGTTAGTGGTGCAGCCGTTGCCGTCGTCACAAGCTTTACCAATTTGTTCCGCTCCTAAGGAGCAAATGACCAGGGTATAGGAGCAGTCGTTTTCACAGCCGTCGCCGTTGGTTGTGTTGCCATCGTCGCATTCCTCCAGGGAGTTGTTGGGGCCCGTATTGCATGACTCGACGTTACATAAAATACCGTCCCCGCATTGGCTTTCCTGGCACTCGGCATCAATACAATGTCCAAGAGTGTTGTTCTCTGTTGCACAAATGTCGTTTTGTTGAGGAACCTCGGAAACGATACAGATTTCAAAAGTACATGCGTCAACTCCTGTACAAGCATTTCCATCGTCACAGTCTGCCGAATTTGAACAGGGGTTTGTTAGCTCCGCTTCGATATCGCCCACTTTGTCGAGAGCGTTGTAGCTGCGGGCAAGAACGACATCATTTTCGTCCAGCGTTTCTACCCAGATTTTGTTGATGGTTTGGTCGGTCTTACTGATTTGAACGTTTAAAGTGCACTTCTCACTTAAATCGCATTGCTCTGCGGAATAATATTCAATGCGCTCGTTTTGGGAGCGTAGGCGCACACGGATTTGGCTATAGCCTTCACTTAAGGATTGCGGATCGCTTAAGGTGATGGATAATTGTTCAAGGCTAAAGCTGTCGCAGGAAAGAAGGAGCTGAGACAGGATACAAAAGTAGATAAGTTTTGATTTGAAGGTGTGCATCACGTGAATTCAATTGTTTTGAAATGTAACAGATATGCTTGGTTCTGGCGAATTTCTGCAGGGGCATGGGGTTTGTTTTTAGTCTTTCCCGCGTCGCCATAAACCGCATTATTTTCAGTGTGTTGCAGAGATTTTTTGCAAAAAATCATGTAAATTACCAGTCATTGGTGCTATTTAGACCAGTATGGGCGAGTCGGAATCGCAAAATATCTCGGAAAATAATGCGGATGTATTCTGGGGACTGATCACCGAAGAGGGGGCGCCGGACGGCTCCGCTGAGGATTCGGAGTTTATAAACCTAACTCGTTTGGCACAGATTCAGCGGGCTCTTAAATTAAGTGCCAATTTGTCCTGGCTGAACACAGTGCGTGCGGACTGGCAGGAGCCTCTTGGGGGGCCAGGATTGGAAAGGTTCTTCTGAATGCGATAGAGAAGAATCTAAGCGGTTATTTGGTTTGCAAAACAGACTCCAGCCTTAAGATCATTGTTTTGGCTCGAGGGGTTATTCATAGCGTCCGTTCAAATGTAGCGAGTGAACAACTACCAAATTTTCTTGTGGACACCGGTGCGATTAATGGGAAGCAATCGTCCGCAGCTCAGAGCTTAGCCAAGGATTCCCAAAAACCCTTTATCTGGGCCCTTTTGGAGGGGAAGAGCGCAGAGCCCCGAATATTTCGGTTGGGCTTGTTAATCTTGACCAAACACTGGCACAGTCACAGCCAAACAGGGCTAAAGAGCGTTTGGCTCTGATCAAAGAATTGCTTACTAAACTCGAACCTTTGCACTTGAGGTTTATGGCTTTGCCCGAAACACTTTTTCGTTTGGCAGAGGATAGGGGTGTTAAGCAAGATCTGCTGAAGCTTGTTAGAGATATCAAAACACCGCTTCTTCTCGGTGTTGAGGATACAAGTGAGTATGGTGGTTTGGGCAATAGGATTGTGCTCTTTGAGCGGGACAAGGATGTAGTGCATTACGATAAGCGCAGCCTGGTGCCTTTTGCTGAATATTTACCCATGGCATCTTTACCCCTATGGCCAGAAGCACTGCATAAGAGAAATCGTTTTGTTTCAGGAAGAGCCAGCGGGCTTCAGGATTTTGCAGGTCTGCCGGTAGCTTTGTCCGTTTGCTTAGAAGCAGCAATTCCCGGTTGGTTCAACGAGAGTGTACATCAAGGGGCTAGCTTACTTATCAATATTTCTTCTGAAAACTGGTCCGGGCCTGGTTTCGATCCAGAGCAGCATTTACAGCTTGTACAAATGCGGGCCATTGAGTCTCGACGATGGATGGTGCGCGTATCTGATGCAGGAATCAGTACCACGATTGATCCAAAAGGTGTTTTGTCCCACAAGCAAAAGATTTTGCATTCAGGTTTTGTTGAAAAGGTTGCGCTGGAGACGGAGAAAACCTTCTATGTTCGCTATGGAGACTGGATCATAGGTCTGGCTTTATTGGTTCTGGTGATGGAGTTTGTTGCAGGTTATTTGCGCCGGGAAAAGACTCGCTGAAGACACAGATAGGCGGTCAGGATCATGATGGCGTTGAGAGAGGGCCCGGGCGCATTAACAGCTGCACCGCCTTCTGCTGCGAGGGCACTTGCCGGCAAGGCTAACATTATGGGTAATAGCACTCGAATCATCATCTAAGTCTACTGCGAATTGCAAACTATTCTATTGTAAAGGCTAGGTTGATGGTAAGGATTGTTCGCTTTCGGGGCGGAAATAAATAATCTTGTTACCCATTGAGGGTTCATTTGAGAAAGAAAAAATGAGGTCGACATATTGAAAATAACCCAAAGCTCTCATCGCTTGAGCTTAACCAAGTAGGGCATGATTTGATGAAGAGGGCGTTCAATGAAGATAGTGCTACGCCTTTTAAACATGATATATTGGAGTTTGCCCGCAGTGTCGCTTAGCCGAAACATGAATACAATACGAGAATCTTTTGTCGCATGTACCTAGCGTAGATATCTATTCATGATTATTTAAAAAACTGTTTAATTCCAGTGAGATCAGTGATAGAAGGGGCCATGGCAAAGGAACAGGACAGTCCCCCTTCTGCGCGTCTTGCCGAGCTCTATTGCAAGCTACTGGCTTCAGAAGAAATTGAACCGGATCTTGCTGCCCTTCCGGAGTTCGATGATGTCAAGCAGCTGGTCCATCTCCAGCAAGCATTGCAGCTCAGTGCGAATATTTCATGGCTCAACAGCACTGTACCAGAGTGGAAAGAGACACTTCCAACCGTAAAGATTCAGGATATCCTTATGGAGCTTTGGCTGCATGGGCGCAGTGGCTATTTGCTCTGCAAGGCTGAAGGGCGGATGAAAATATTGCTTTTTAGTAAAGGAAGTTTTCACAGCGCCCGCTCCAACGTTCAAGAAGAGCAGGTGCTGGCAGGCTTGTTAAAGGCGGGAAGCTTAAGCGAGGAGGCGATAGGTCGTGCCCAGGAAAAAGCTAAAAGTTCCGGCTTGCCCCTTTATGCTGTTTTGATGATGGAGGGCTCGATTCAGGCTGGCCAGCTCTTAGGTGCGGCAGAAAATAATTTTCAGGATATCGCTTTTGAGCTTTTAAGCTGGGACGAGGGTGAAGTTTCTTTTTATTCGAAAGATGAGCTAGAGGATGTTTTTGTTCCGTTAGAAAGCAACCTTTTGGATTTGGCGCGTTATGGTCAACGAAAATTGTTGCGCGAACAATCTTTTCTCTTAAAGCAGCTTGAGATGGATCTATTGGTGAAGAGTGGTTTTCTTGAGCTCTCGGCCGATGTTGAAAATATTATGCTCTACATCAAAGGTAGAGAGCTGGAAGTGCTTAAGGCGGTCGGCAAAGGTGTGGGCTGTAAAGATTTTCTAAGCTTGGCGCCGGCGGATAATGCCCAGGAGC
Organism: uncultured Bdellovibrionales bacterium; assembly: GCA_964013445.1. GTDB lineage: Bacteria > Myxococcota > XYA12-FULL-58-9 > XYA12-FULL-58-9 > JASMKV01 > JASMKV01. Next base: position 29,558 of record CAXGWX010000014.1, read on the forward strand.
GGGAGCAGTTTTTTGCCGCCTTTGCTTCTTTACGGTCTTTAAATTTAATCCAGGAAGTCGAAGCGCTGAGTAAACGCAAGGTGAAGTTTCTTGCCGAAGAGTTTTCAGATGCGGAAGTTCACGACATGTATGACGACCTCTTGGGGACGGCAAAGCGGGACGAGATTCTTAAGAGTGCGGTTGAGGCAACAAGAGTAGATGAAACATCAGGCGTTACGGCGGAGCCTATGACAGAGGAAACAAGTCAGGTTGTCTCCTTTGATTTTGACCTTCGTTTAACTCTTATGGCTTTTGCTGGACTTATCCTTTGTCTTATCCAGAGTAAGTATCCGGGCGATATGGTGTATGGTGGAGCAGATATTTCCTTCGTCGTGCGTCGTGTGTTTCTCGCGATTTTTGGCTTTGTTGGTTTCTTTATGTGCAGCGAAGGGGCTTTTGACGGCCTCTGGAAGGCGTTTAAAGGGCTCGGATGGAAAGCGAAGCCCTTTGATTTGATTTTAGCAGTTGCTTTGGGCGCCGGTTGCTCATGGTATACTTTTAACGCTTATGCGGTGGACTTTCCCTGGTTTGCTATTGCTTGGGTGCCCTTGGTTGTTTTGGGAGAAGAACTTTTCTTTCGTTCCTATCTTTTTTCGATGTTTGAAAAGTTGACCGAATCACCGCTTGCAGCATGCTTTTTTTGCGCGGTCTTAAACAGTTTCTATTTTCTTTCCTTTTATTTTATTACAGAGCAGGATCTCATGCGGCAACTTTTTCGCTTCGGGGTGAGCTTCATCACCTTAAGTTTGCCGGTCTCGCTTTGCTATCTGAAGTCTCGGAGCATTCTGGTGTCGAGCTTTTTTCATGCGACCCTACGGGTCGTCGTGCTCTCGCGTAACTTTTAAGAAGACAGAAACTTAAAGCGCTTTAAGAGCGCTTTCGTCGTGAAATGGCGTGGCCGAAGCTAAAGAAAAAGGTGCTGAATAAAAGAGCCAAGAGGGGCGCACTCGCACTGTAGGAGGCTGCTCCCGCATCAATACCACCTGAGCTCGAAGAACTCGAAGAACTCGAAGAACTCGAAGAACTCGAAGAACTCGAAGAAC
>CAXGWX010000015.1:0-30296 GCA_964013445.1 uncultured Bdellovibrionales bacterium
GAAAATTTGCCTGCCGGTGCATCATACCTGAGCTTCGACTTGAGTTTTGACGATTTTAAACATAACGTTCAGCGCAAGCAACGTGCAGAGGAGGACGAAGAACATGAGAAGTGAAATACAGGGCGCACCTTCATTCGCTTATATCCATGTGGATCTAGAGCCGGGGGAGAGTGTTTTAGCCGAATCGGATGCAATGGCCAGTATGGCTGCGGATTTAGATATGCGAGTACGATTCAATGGTGGCAATATCTTTACAGCCCTTTTGAAGAAGCTCTTTGGTGGGGAATCATTTTTTGTTAACGAGTTTCAGAATAACTCCTCAGGGAGCAAGCGGGTCACTTTGGTACAGGGAACTCCAGGAAACCTGCGACAGGTGGATTTAAATAATTCCTCAGTATGCTTGCAACCGGGTGCCTATGTTGCCTCGAGTCCAGGGGTAAAACTCGGACTTTCCTGGGCAGGCTTTGCTTCCTTTTTCGGTCGCGAAGGGCTCTTTCGTTTGAAAGCCACAGGGACAGGTACGGTATGGTACGGGGCCTATGGAGAGCTGGTCGAGAAAAATGTTGAAGGCGATTATATCGTAGATACGGCTCACTTGGTGGCCTACGAGCCGCAAATGCGCCTGAAGGTGCAGCTCGCAGGAGGAGTCTTTTCGAGTCTCTTGGGCGGCGAGGGTTTTGTCACTCGGGTTGAAGGCACGGGTAAGATAATCGTGCAAAGCCGCTCGCTACACGGCTTTAGCCGCTGGCTTAATCCGAAAATTTATTAGAAGGGAAGAGAAAGATGAATATTGAAATCGTTCAAGGCCCAGGTAACGCAGCAGCCAAAGTCTCATTGGGGGCCAACGAAACTATTACAGCAGAGTCCGGCTCGATGATCGCAATGAACAGTCACCTGCATATGAATACGACAACGCATAGTCGTGGTGGGGCAGGTGGTTTGCTCAAAGCAGTTAAAAGAATGTTTGCTGGCGAATCATTTTTTCTAAACCATTATAAAGCAGGTCAGGAAGGTGGAGATGTTTATCTTTCAACACCCCTACCTGGGGATATGATGACGCACGAACTCAATGATGAGAGTTTGATTGTTCAAGCTCGCTCCTTTGTCGCTTGTGGTGATGATGTGGATGTTGACCTGGGGTGGCAAGGGTTCAAGTCATTGCTTTCGGGGGAGAGTATGTTTTGGATTCATCTCAAAGGAACAGGACCAGTTATTTTAAATTCCTTCGGTGCAATCTACCCCATTGAGGTGGATGGAGATGTTCTCGTTGATACGGGGCATATCGTTGCTTTTCAGGACACACTGGATTTTTCAATTACAAAGGCAGGAAAGAGCTGGCTTCATTCCTTTATGGGGGGCGAGGGACTTGTATGCCGATTTCATGGAACCGGCACCGTATGGTGTCAAAGCCATAATCCACCGTCTTTTGGTCTACAATTAGGGCCAATGTTGAAACGACGACCACGATAAAAGGAAAATACGATGAGTGATACAAAAGATTTTGATTACGATATAGCCGGAAAACCGGATTTTAGTTTTTTAACTGTGCAAATTCCTGAAGGGGAAACCCTTAAGGTGGAAGCATCGGCGATGGCGACCATGGATACGAATTTGCAGATGAAAACCAAATTCAAAGGCGGCTTGTCACGCTTTTTGACCGGCGAATCTATTTTCATCAATGAGTATACGGCACAGGGCGGCGCCGGGGAAATAGGGATTTCTCCAGGAGCGCCTGGTGACCTTGAGCATATTTATCTCAACAATGAGACAGTGTATTTGCAAAACTCAGCCTTTGTGGCTTCTTCGATGAACATTAATGTTGAATCTAAATGGCAGGGATTCATCAGCGGTTTCTTTTCTGGTGAAGGACTCTTTTTGATTCGTTGTTCTGGCAAGGGAGACCTATGGTTTAATACCTTTGGTGCGATGATTGAAATTGATGTTAATGATGATTTCGTTGTGGATACGGGCCATATTGTCGGATTTACGGAGGGACTTGAGTACGATGTGTCCACCGTTGGCGGCTACAAGTCGCTTTTCTTTTCCGGTGAAGGCTTGGTCTGCCGTTTTCGCGGACAAGGCAAGGTATGGATTCAGACCAAGAAGCTTGGCGCTTTTGAAAACTGGGTTTGGCCCTATCGCCCGGAGCCGAAAAAGAACAACAACTAAAAGTTCTAGGCTGGCGCGATAGACTTTGCGCCGAAATAGGGGACCAATGCATCAGGCAGTACGACACTGCCGTCTTCTTGCTGGCCGTTTTCGAGTACGGCAATGAGTGTTCTACCGACAGCTAAAGCTGAGCCGTTCAGGGTGTGAACAAACTCGGGCTTCGATTTTTTTCCGCCTTGCGGTGCTCTTCGGAAACGAATTTTAGCTCGACGTGCCTGAAAGTCGCCACAAAGTGAACAGCTTGATATTTCTCGATAGGTATCCTGGCCCGGCATCCATACCTCCAGGTCATAAGTTTTTGCGGCGGCAAAGCCCAAATCGCCGGTGCAGAGTGAAACAACCCTGTATGGCAGCTCAAGCTTCTGCAGAATGCTTTCCGCGTTGGCCGTAAGCCGTTCAAGTTCTGATTCACCTTCTTCCGGCCTTGCGAAGGCGACGAGCTCAACTTTATTGAACTGATGCTGTCGTATAAGTCCGCGGGTGTCTTTGCCCGCAGCACCGGCTTCGCGACGAAAGCATGGTGTGAAAGCGGTATAGCGCTTTGGCATCTCTTCGTCGTCAATAATTTCTTCTCTATGCAGATTGACGAGAGGAACTTCGGAGGTTGGAATCAGGGCATATTCACTATCGAGGGTTTCAAAGGATTCACCGATAAACTTTGGATACTGGCCGCTACCCTCCATGGCGTGGGCGCGCACTAAAAGTGGTGGCAAAATTTCGTGGTAGCCGTTTTCGGCGGCTGTATCGAGCATGAAATTAATAAGTGCTCGTTCGAGCTTTGCTCCTGCGCCATGATAGACAACAAAGCGGGCGCCACTTATTTTGGCTGCTTGTTCAAAATTGAGAATTCCAAGCTGCTCTCCAATGTCCCAATGAGGTCTTGGAGAAAAAGAGAAGTTTGGTAAAGTTCCAACATGCCGCTCTTCTCGATTCTGACTTTCGTCTTGCCCCTCTGGCACGCTGGGGTGGGGAATGTTGGGAAGCTCGAGGAGTATCTGATTTAATTGCTCCTCAGTTCGATTCAGCGCCTCATCTTTTTCTTTGATTGATGCTTTTAGGGTTTTCAGTTCTTGTCGACCGGCTTCAACAGCATCCTGATCACCAGACCGAGCCTTCTCTTGCATAAGCTGAGTGGCCTGGTTAAGCTCATGACGAAGATTGTCGAGAGTGCCAATGGCGCTTCTGCGCGCCGTCGCCAAGTCAGTAAGGGAGTTTAAGTCACTCTCACTGACGCCGCGTTTACGTAGTCCGTCATGTACAAATTCCGGATTGTCAAAAAGGTCTCTCTGATTCAACATCTCGGTTCTCCAAGTCCGCTATATCCTGCTTTACTTCTAATGCAAAGCCGCTTTTGGGCTTGAGCTTAAGATACATTTTTAGCGAGGCGCTAGCATCTTGCCAGCGACCCAGATCCTTCTGCGCGTAACCAAGGTAGTAGTAGGCGTCCGCATTTTGATTGTCCGCTTCAATGGCTTTTTTGAGGGTTTTCATCGCGGATTGAATGCGGTTTAGCTCTTGCAGTTCGAGGCGAGCAATTTTCATATAAATTGAACTTTTATCTTCGCTAAACTCAGCAGCCTTATTGTAGGTAATAAGGGCTTCGCTGATGTTGCCTTGCTCCCGGTAGGAGTCGGCGAGGAGCTCCCATGCCCAATAGTGTTTTGAGTCGAGAACAAGGAGTTTTTTGAGAAGTTCCAGGGTTTCTCCTAGATTTTGCTGTTGAAACTCTGCGGATGCAAGTGCGTAAATCGTTGGTATATGTTTAGGGGCAAGGTTATAGGCCTCTCGAAAATTGTTTCGTGCTTCACGAAAATTCTTTTCTTGTAAGTTGAAATTAGCCAAGAGACTAAAGCCATCAGGTGTAGGCTTTAGTCGCAAAGACTCGCGCAGATAAATTTTAGCCTGAACCCGATCTCTTTCCGCCAAGGCCTGTGAAAGGGTAAGCAGGGTGGAGGCATTTCTCGCCTGTGGATGGTCAGAAAATAATTTTTCGACCACATTAAGCGCTTCCAGGCGGCGGTCATTACGCAAAAGAAGGCTGGCGAGGTTCATATGCCATTTTTCTACCTTTGGGGCGAGTGCAATCATGGCCTTGTAGTGTTTTACGGCCTCGTCAATCTTTGTCTGGCTTTCAGCAATTTTAGCGCGCGCCAGTAAGGGAAGTGGGTTTTTGGGGAAATCCTTTTGCAAGCCTTGTAAAATTTCATTTACTCCTTGTGGAGTATCTTTTTCTGCTAAGAGAATTGACCAATCAACGAGTAGGCGTATCGGGTGGGTGAGTGTTGGCTCTTTCCAGAGTATCGAATTGAGCAGGGCTCTTTTTTCTTTTGGGTCCTCAATAAGGGATTTCGCTTTTAGCAAAGCATGCTTCACGAGTGGGTCGCTGAAGTTCTTGTTGAGTTTTAAAAGCTTTTCATTGCGGATAGAGCGGTCTGGTTCAAGCTGGATGAGGCGCAAACGTGCTTCCACTAAGGTGGGTTGAAGTTTTAGCGCTTGCTCAAGAAGCTTCTTTTCGTCTTTTGCCGTGCTAATTTTATCAGAAACCTTGGATTCTAAAAAATATCGCCATGGTTTTGTTAGGGATGAGCGATGGGTTTCAAAAATATTGCGTGCCTGATCTTTCTTTCCTTTCTTTAGCTCAATCTTAATTTGCTCAGAGACGATGCGGCTCTTTTCTTGTCTGGAGGATGCAGTTTCAAAGAGATCCATGAGAAAGCTTTGCCCGAGTCGCAAATCATTCAGGAGCCGACTTGTAATGATCGCTGCGGATATGGATTTGGGGTGGGTTTCTGTCCAAAGTTTGGCGATTTCCAGGCCTCTTAAGATCTGCCCCATTCTTATTGCAAAATTGGTGGAATGTTTGAAAGCCTTCTCGCGGTGGTCTGCTGCGATTTCAAGATGGTTCTCTGTGATGTTTAGGCGGCCAAGAGTTCTTTCGGCTAAAGCATATCGTTTGTGACGCAGGGCAAAAGAGGCAAGACGAGCCAGGGTGTCCGCACTTGGTTTTGTAGAGAGAAGCTTGTCAATGAGCTCCGAAATCATCTCGCGCGAATCCGAATCAAATTGCGCCAGCTGCTCTATGCTTTGAATCTGTACGTCAAGCCAAGGTGATGGGCGCTTGAGCAAGGAAGATAGGAGTTTGAAGGCAGCAGCATTCTTTTTCTTTCCTAAATAGATTTGGCTAAGAACAAAAGCCACATGTGGTGAGTCTTCAAGTTTGCTCTTTTTGAGTTTTACTTTTGCTTTAATAATAGCCTTCGTGCTTTTTCCGGTTAGGGCCAAATAGCTGTAAGAGAGGGCTGCGGCCATATCTTTATCTTTAATTTTTGGTTTTTGGCGAAGCGCGCTTAACAGTTTTCTTTTGGCGCTATCCTCTTTAAATACATGGGCAAGGCGTAGCCATGCCCAAAGTACCATAGGTGTGGGTTTGCTGTTTTTTGCAATACTTGACTGCTCTAGTTCTGCAGAGCGGAGTTTCAATGCATTATAGCCCAAGTAGTAGACACTTTGTTGGGTAAGTATGGGGAGATTTGGTTTTTTAAACTTCGCTTTTTCTTCTTTTTTGTCCTCTGGCGCAACTTGGGTTTTTTCTGGTTTTGGGGCTTGAGCTGTCTGTGGAATGGTTTGAAGCTTTTTCGGTTCACTTTGAAGCACCGAGAACGCGCCATATCCAACAACCAAGAGGACTAAGACTAATCCTCCGCCGATGGCGCCTTGTATTGGTTTGGATTGGGCCTGAAATGCACTGAGTAGGGCTTGTGGGCTATAGCGAGAAGGCGGACTCATGGCCTCAAGGGATTCCATATCCGCATCGTCGCCAAAAGCGGCTGTGAGGGCAGCATTTACCCCTGTTTCAACGCTGCCAACGTGAATTGCTTCGCCATCCTCATCATGTTCTTCAGCAAAGACCGTCGGTAAATCATCGTCCGTCTCATGCACTGGCTCTTCAATCTGTGCGTCTTGACTTGGCGTTTCTTCGGCATGGCCAGCCTCAGCATCTAGAGCACTTAGGAGACTCTCGTCCTCATTCTGCATGGCAGTGATATTTTCAGGTGAGCTCTCATTGCTTGCGGGGGCAGTCCCTTCGAGCTGCTCCTGATCATCGGCAAAGTCTGGAACATCGAGCCCTTCACCGAAAGCATCAGGCAGGGAGGTTAGGGTTGGCCGACGTTGGTTTTCTTCTGGGTTATCGCCGGTTGTCTCATCAGGACTTTCTTGTGCGTCTTCTGCAAGTATGTCTGCGTCGAGATTAAGGTTGGCAAATTCGTCTTCTTGCGCGACTTCGAATGTTTCTCCGTCCGTGCTTGGCTTTTCATAGCCGGCAAATGGGTCGAGTTCAGGATCTTTGGCAGCCTCTGGGCTCTCTGTTTCGCCCAGATCAAGTTGGGCAAAAGGATCATCTGCAGTTGGTGCAGCATCTTCTGTGCCCACACTTCCGTCTTCAACTTGTGCGAATGGGTCATCTTCTGCAGGTGCCGCGTCACTTGTGGAAGAATCGCTCAAATCGAGTTGTGCGAATGGGTCATCTTCTGCAGGTGCCGCTTCCTGTGCGGATTGCTCTCCCAAATCGAGCTCTGCGAATGGGTCGTCTTCTGCGGGTGCCGCTTCCTGTGCGGATTGCTCTCCCAAATCGAGCTCTGCGAATGGGTCATCTTCTGCAGGTGCAGCCTTCTGTGGTGATGCTTCACCTAAGTCGAGCTCTGCGAATGGATCATTGTCCTCCGGCGCGCCCCCGTCTCCAGGTGCGCTGTTCCCCATTGGGCTCTCGTTCAAATCGAGTTGTGCGAACGGATCATCCTCTTGCGGAGCGGTGGTTTCTCCGCTTACGACCTCGCTGTCGAGGGCGGCGAATGGGTCATCTTCTCCAGGAGCGGTGGTTTCTTCGCTTACGACCTCGCTGTCGAGGGCGGCGAATGGATCATCCTCCGTAAGAGCAGGCGTTGCAGCAGGCGGCTCGTCCAGACTAAGTTGGGCGAATGGATCGTCCTCCGGGCTGAGATTCAGGCTTGGAGTCATGTCCGCACTGGTGTCGGCGAGTTCCATTGAATTAATATCTAAGCTTGGTTCTATTTCTGGTTCTGGTGCATTTTCAGACGTTGCTGGGGGGGGAGCATCGTTTAGACTTAGGGGTTCGAAATTCAGATCAAGGGATGAGAAATCGTCAGTGGCAAGCTCGTCGTTTGCGGCAGCATCGGAAGTGGTTTCCTCTATGCTCGATACAGTGTCTTCACTTTGCTCTGTTCCATCTAAAGGAATGCTATCGAGGAATGCGGGGGGTGTGTTGTCCGTTTGAGGAGACTCTGTTTCAGGACTTTCGCCCAAGTTTAAATCTGCAAAAGGGTTGTCTGGTAAAGGGGGAAAATCTTCGACCTCGGGAGTTTCAGTGCTTTCGGCCTGCGGGGGCAGCACCTGAATTTTTTCTCCACAGGTTGCGCATGGGAGCAGAGCACCTTGGGCCGGTATCTTTGTCGCATCAAGTACATATTCGGTTGAGCATTTTGGACAAAGGACTTGCATGGTTATTGTAAACGCGTTTTTGCGGGAAATAGCACCGCATCATGAAGGACGCAAATGTCCCCAATTAATCTATGGGATTGTACATCCTAAAGAGAAATTCGCTAAAAATATTGCATATTCCGTGAAAAGTAATTGCGCCGATACAGGAGCCGGAACCGTTTCTCAGCCAGGCAAAGGCCAGAGCAGGGAGAAAGGGGCCAAAGCGCAGAGGGTTCCATTCCCCCAGAAAATGTCCAAGGGCGAAAAGAACTGCTGCCAGGATTGCACCTTTTCCCAAAAAAACGCCAAAAAATCGATATCTTGGTGGAAAGATGGTCTCCAAAAGTGGCTGCAGATAACCTCGATAAAAGGTCTCCTCCGGGAGGGCCACGCCTAAAAGATGAATTGCAGAAATTTCCAGCCAGGTCAGGATAAGGAAAGGGCCTTCCGCGGTGATATTGGTAAAATTTGCACTGGCTCCGGGTCTTGGCAGATAGGGCAGAAGAAACCCTAAATCCCAAGTTGCGGCCAATTCAAAACTCTTGGTGATAAAGAAATGGTAGCAAAGAGCAAAGGCGGGCAGAGTCAGGGCACACCAAATGCTCACCAACTTGAGATCGACTTGCCAATTCTTGAAATGTAAACCCACCAAGTCCATGTTGGAGCCATTTTTTTCTGCACGCCAAATGGGAATATAGAGTTGGAAGGCGACCAGGCCGGTATAGCAGATACTTGCAAACCAGCCCGAACCCAGAAAGCTCTTACTTAGGGTGAGAAGCACGAGCAGGAGCAGGGTTAGTTTGAGAGCAACCTTGACTTCACCTTCCGGCCATCGTGTATTTGGGGTCTGGTTTTTTGTCTCGGACATCTTTTTTCTTTTTACTTTTGCTACTACGCTCTTGGCCCACTCTCTTCAATGCTGCAGCCGCCCTTCGTTTGACGCAGGAGAATGTCTGTGGACAAAGTCGTTTTAATCATCTTGTTCCGTAAAATGTAAAGCCGAGATCTTATTAAATTCCGGTTGTGCTCCAGGCTCGTACGGATTGGCCGTAGACATAGACTTGTAGAGCTGTAGTGCTTAAACGGATGATTGCTAAAAAGATGAGATTCAAAAGTGGAGGTTTGGTCGTTTTTCCAGGGATAAATAATGAGTACTTGTGTCGAATTGTAAGCGCATTGATTAATGAGGCGTAAAAATTCTTTAGCACCTACATTTTTTCCGCTTTGAGAGGAGTTGCTTAATAAACGTTTCGGCTCAGAGGTGTCGATAATAACCAGTTTAGGGGAGAGTTTTATAGAAAGCTCTGCGACCAATTCCCGCAGACAGATCTCCGCTTGGGGTTGTATGAAGAGACTGTGTTTAGGTTCAATTCCAATCGCTTTGATGTGGGTACTTGAGAGGTTGTGATCAGCGTCGATATAGCAAGCTAAGTTGTTCTGCTTTTCGTGTTCGTGCATGAGGTGTAACCCCATGGTGGTTTTGCCTGCGCCTAAAGCACCGAAAAGTTCTATACAAGGCCCCTGCAAGGAGGCAAGGAACGGTAAGAGCCCAGTGGATAAATTCTCGGTGCAATATGTTTGCTGCTCTACAAAGCTTAAGGGTTCTTCACCTAAGGTGAAAAGAGCATCGGTGAGAAAGGTTTTTTTCCAGGAAGCAAAAAGGTGCTGAAGTTGTGAGCCCATCCTACTAATGAGCGCAAGACTCAGGCCAAGCAAGGCAGGCGTCTGAAGCAGTCCAGAGCACGATTAAGTGACCTTAAGACATGTAATGTTCCAGATTGGCACATGAAAATGAGCAATTTCGCCTCGTCAGACGTATTCTTGCCGCAATGGTCTTGACAATATCACGGAGGCTTGATTGAGCCTTTGCACCCATAAGAGGGGCGAGGAATCCAGGTGGCATTATCCAGCAAACAGATAGAGGCAATACGCCAAGGTGTAGATATCGTAAAGATTGTATCTTCATACCTGAAGCTGGAGAAGAAGGGCTCCCGCTTTATTGGACTCTGTCCTTTTCATCACGAAAAGACACCATCCTTTTCGGTGACCCAGGATAAGGGGCTCTATTACTGTTTTGGCTGTCATGCCGGCGGCGATGTCTTTAATTTTGTCATGCGGCATCAAGGTCTAAGCTTTGATGATGCGGCTCGTATGTTGGCGAGTGAGGCAGGAGTTGCTTTAGAAGCGGAAACCCCGCAGGAGCGCCAACGGCGGCACAAACAGAAGGAGCTTGAGAAAGTCAATCGCTATGCGCTGGCATTTTTTGAGCATGGATTATGGGCCGATCGCGGTAAGGTTGCTCGCTCTTATTTGCAGGAGCGCGGTATCCCTGAAAGTTTTGCGAAGACCTGGCATTTGGGATTTGGCGGTGAGGCGGAGGATTTTATCGCCTATTTACAATCAAAAAAGATTAACCTTAGCCATGTGCGTGAGCTCGGGCTTATCAGCCAGGATGGACGTCATGCTTTTTTTGATAAGCGGCTGGTTTTTCCTATTTTTGACGAGAAGGACAAACTGCTTGGATTTGGTGGACGCCGGCTTTTTGAGTATCAGGATGCAAAGTATCTTAATTCCAAGGAGTCCTTTCTCTTCAATAAAAGAGAGTGTCTCTTTGGGTTAAATCAAGCCCATAAGACTATTCGACAAAGTCAACGCTTGATTTTGGTTGAAGGGTATACGGATGTTTTGGCCTGTCATCGTGCAGGTATCACTCAGGCTGTCGCGGCTTTGGGGACCGCATTTACCGCAGAGCACGCAAAGCGTTGTGCGCGTCTGGCTAAAGAAAGCGTTTTATTTTTGGACAGCGATGCGGCTGGTCAGCGCGCCAGTAGAAAAATTGCAGAGCTACTCTTAAGAGCCAAGCAAAAGGTTTTGGTTGCGCCACTACCTTCAGGGGATGATCCGGATTCACTTCTAGAGAGTCAGGGGGCCGAAGCCTTGGAGCTTTGCATTGGTAAAGCTTTGCCGGCGGTTGAGTATTTTTGTTCCCAAGCTTTCGAGACAATGCCTGAAGGCGTAGAGGGGCGAGCGGCCTTGGCAGCAGATTTGACCCGTCTTATTTTAGCTTTGGATTCGGGCCTGGAACGGGATCTTTATTTGGCACAGCTCTCCGAACAGGTTGGGCTAAGTCCGGAACAATTACGTCAAAATGCAAAAAAAGAGCGGCGCCCACCACCGCCTCAACGATCGTCGCCGCTGCCTGAGCAGGGGATAGAGAGCGAAAAAGTTTCCGGCCCTGCGGCCTGGGAGGTGGATATTATCTGCGAACTTCTACTTTTTCCTGCTTTGGAGGGGCGATTGAGTGAGCTGGAGGGCTTTAATTGGAGCGCCCCCATACGTGCTTTGTTGCGTGAGCTGTCTACCGAAGGCTCAGAAAAAAGTATCATAATCGATAAATACATAAGCAATTTCAGTGAGTTGTCGAGGGCAAAGGGCATTGAACCTCTTGCGGATTTAGCTGGGGACGAGGCCGATGCCCGTGCAGAACGCACTTTTTCTGCAATAAAGGTGCGTTTGGAGGTGAGACAGGTAGACGAAGCTTTACAAGATGTGATACGCGACCTGCGCATAAGTGCGGATAAAGGTTTGGATGTCGACGAACTTGTTGTTAGAAAGCAGCAACTTACACGCCGAAAGCGCGACCTATTAGAGAGCACTTAAAGGAGTTTGGGGAGATCATGGCAGCAAAGAAAAAAGCCACAAAGACAAAAGCAAAAAAGTCAGCAAAATCTCAAGGGGCGGCTGTCGACGAGTTTGATGCGTCCGGGCTTTTTGATGAAGGCAAAAGTGTTGTTGCGCCCAAGGAAAGCGAAACGGTCAAGGTTAGTAATACAGCTCTGGAAGATAAGCAGGCGAAGCAATCTGCGGAGCGCTTGAAGGATTCCCTGGAGACTCTCGACAAGTTAGCCAAAAAAGAGCGGGAGGAGACCGCCAAGGCTGTGGCAAAAGGCGAACCTGTTCCTGAGGCTATGGATCCAGAGAGTGAAGGCCTGATCGATGATGCGCTGGATGTCTTTTACAAAGAGGATGTTGAAATTCTGGAGCGTGAATCGGCCTCTCGTTCCACATCAAAAGCAACGGCGAAGAAGAAGAAGGCAGCTGAAGCTGAGAAGACGACCAAATCAACAGATCCGGTGCGGATGTATCTGCGCAAAATGGGTTCTGTTCCCCTGCTTACCCGGGAAGGCGAGGTTGAAATTGCGAAGCGTATAGAAGAGGGACAAAAAGAAGTTCTCTCTGTCGTTACGGGTTCGGAAATTGCCATTCAGGAAATTATTACGCTCGTTGATAAGATGGTCGAAGGTAAAGTTTATCTGCAGGATATTGTCCGTGATTACGAGGATGAGCCTGCGGAAGCCATTACGGATGCAAAGATAGAGAAGTTTATTACTCAAATTAAGAACCTCGAAGCTTTGAACAAAGAGTCCCATAAACTTGAGGAACAGCAGAAGGCAAAAGGTTTAACCGAGAAGAAGCGCTCCAACCTGGAGACAAAACTTGAGGGCGTTCGGTTAAATATGCAGCAAGTTCTTGAGGATATGCGCTTATCGAAGATTCAGTTCGATACCATTATCCTACGGCTCAAGTCCTTTATTCGTCGTGCCAATAAGGCCCAGAATGAAATGAGCTATGTGCATCGCAATCTCGGTTTAACCGAGGCCGATCTGCGTAAGCAAATGCGTGAAGCGAAAAAGTCAGTTAAGGACGAGCGCCGTATTTGTAAAGAACTGGGCATTAAGAGCGAGGAATTCCAGGATATCGAACGCATTCTCAAAAGTGGACAGCGAAAGCTTAAGCGCATTGAGGAAGAGGCGCATGTTTCTATTGAACAGTTGCGGTCGACTTATAATTCGATCATGCGCGGTGAACGCAAAGCAGAATATGCGAAGGCTGAATTGATTGAAGCAAATTTACGTTTGGTCGTTTCAATTGCCAAAAAATATACGAATCGTGGATTGCAATTTTTAGATCTCATTCAAGAAGGAAACATTGGCCTGATGAAGGCAGTTGATAAATTTGAATGGCGTCGAGGTTATAAGTTTTCAACCTATGCGACTTGGTGGATTCGCCAGGCTATTACTCGTGCGATTGCTGATCAGGCGCGGACAATTCGTATACCGGTGCATATGATTGAGACCATCAATAAGCTTATCCGCACCAGCCGCTATCTTGTCCAGGATCTTGGAAGAGAGCCGACACCGGAAGAAATTGCAGTGAAGATGGAAATGCCTATCGATAAGGTGCGCAAGGTGCTTCGTATCGCGAAGGAGCCAGTCTCTCTGGAAACCCCGATTGGTGAGGAAGAAGATTCCTTACTTGGGGATTTTATCGAAGATAAGTCGATACAATCTCCAGCCGATGCGGTGATTGCTCAGAATTTGGGAGAGCAAACCCGACGCGTCTTGGCGACCCTGACCCCGCGGGAGGAAAAAGTCCTGCGCATGCGTTTTGGTATCGGTGAAAAGAGTGACCATACCCTCGAAGAGGTTGGACAGGATTTTGAAGTAACCCGTGAGCGAATTCGACAAATCGAAGCTAAAGCATTGCGTAAACTGCGACATCCATCGCGGTCCAAGCAGTTGAAATCATTTGTTGATACCTAAAATGATCTTTTTTAGAGAAAGATCAATAATTTAGGGTCTGGTGGTTGCGTGAGTTGCGTCAGCGTGTTAGTTGCCCGTGCCTAAGAGGTGATGGGCTTGGTTGTGTGTGGTGGGATTGTGGGCCCATAGCTCAGTTGGTCAGAGCCGTCGGCTCATAACCGATAGGTCCCAGGTTCGAGTCCTGGTGGGCCCACCAACCGACATTGGTGTGAACGTGAAAAGATGGGGTAGATAAAACGGTGCAAGAAGAGCTGCTAAATTTGTATCAACTTCAGGAGATTGACCGGAAGGTTTATACCCTCACAAAGCAGCGATCCGATATCCCCGCCCAACTTACCCGTATGCAGGAAGAATTTGACGAGTTGGCAGGCCGTGTTGCGGAAGTTGAACAGCAGGCTGACGGCGCCACACAAGAAGCCAAAGGCATCGAAGGGTTACTTGAGGCGGAACGTCATAAAGTGCGTAAATGGGAACAGCGCCTTAACGAAATTCGCAATCAACGTGAGTATTTAGCGCTGTCCAGAGAAATTGAAAGTCTAAAGCGCGCGAATTCGGATGCAGAAGAGAAAGTCCTCGAGCTTATGAAGACTGCCGAGGATTTTAATGCGCAGGCCGCAACACTCAAAGAAGAACTCGATACCAAGAAAACAGAGCTTGAAGAAGAAAAGAGCAGTGTAAGCAGCGCTCTTGAAGAGGCTGAAAATATCATTACCAGCGAAACTGCTCGTCGAGACGATATCCTACCAAAAGTCCCAAAAACCTTATTGAAGAAGTACGATTTCATACGTTCACGACGTATGGGAGTGGGGATGGCCTTGGTTAAAGAAGGTCAATGTACCGCCTGTAATATGCGCTTGCCGCCACAGCTTTATAATATCTTGCAGGTTGGTGATCGTATTGAGCAATGCCCAAGTTGCCAGCGTATTATACTCTGGGAAAAATTTCTTGAGCAAAGCGAGGAGCTGGCCCCTGCTGTTGTAGAACAAGAGTCTGAAGCAAATTCAGAAAATGAGGCATCCGCTTAGGAGCCTTCGTTCGTGAACATAAAAGAAAACGAGTTTTACTTTTTGTACACCGATGGCGCAGCTCGTGGCAATCCAGGTCCATCTGGTGCTGGCTGGGTCTTGGAAGATGGCGAGGAACAAGAAGTACATAGTGGCTATCGCTTTCTTGGTCATCGCACCAACAATCAAGCGGAATATGAGGCAGTCATTTATGGGCTTGAGGCCATAGCTGGGCAGGGAATTGTTAAGCTTATTATACGCGCAGATTCACAGCTTATGGTGCGGCAGTTACTTGGTGAGTATCGGGTAAAAAATGTTGATTTAAAGCCTCTCCATGCGAAAGCATTAAAATTGTTAAGTACTTATGAAGATGTTCGTATTGAGCATGTGCGCAGGGAATATAATACTAAGGCAGATCGACAAGCGAATCTGGCCATCGATCGACATTGACGGATTTGTCGCCTCTCTGTTTTCATTTTTTTTATGAGGCTCTTTTTCTTTTACAATCATTCTGCTAAAAGCGTCCGGTCTTTGAAGAGGGTCGGGTGATCGCCGGTTGTTTCTTTGGAAACATACGGGAGGAAAGTCCGAGCTCCACAGGGAAAGGTGCTGGCTAACAGCCAGGCGAGGTAACTCGACGGAAAGTGCCACAGAAATAAACGGCCGTCCAAGTACAGTTTTGTAACCGGCGGTCACGGTGAAAAGGTGCGGTAAGAGCGCACCGCGATTGCGGTAACGTTAATCGGCTAGGTAAACCCCACCTGGAGCAATGCCAAATAGGGATTTGCGTGACAATTGTCACATCGGTTTCTCGCCGAAGAATTCGGGTAGGCAGCTTGAGCATTATGGTAACGTAATGTCTAGATGAATGATCACTGTTTCATTTATTGAAATACAGAACTCGGCTTATAGACCCTCTTCAACAGACGTTTTCCTTGAGCGTGCTTTATAAAGAAAGCGCGCGCCCAATAGACCAATTTCAAAAAAGAGAAAGAGTGGAACAGCCATAAGCATCTGGGTAATCGGATCTGGTGGGGTCAGCATGGCCCCAATAAAAACGGCAATGATGAGCCAATATTTGCGAAAGTTGCTCAGGCTTTCCGGCGAAACAATTCCGGATGCACCCAGAAGCCACATGAAAAGCGGAAGCTCAAAAACAACACCAAAGGCGAGAATTAGACGAATGATGAGTGAAAAATATATTTGCACCGAGTACTGCACATCGATGTATTCGGGCACCATATTGACCAGGTATTTAAAACCTAAGGGAATAACTATTTTGTAGGCAAAGAGCCCGCCAGCAATAAAAAATACGGAGCCTAAGAAAATAAAGGGGAGGAGCCAGCGTTTTTCATGGGCGTAGAGTCCCGGCGCTATAAAGTGCCAAATTTGCAAGAGGATAATGGGAAAGCCAGCAAAAAGGGCGGCGAGAAGGGAAAGCTTGATATAGGTCAAAAACATTTCCAAGGGACCAATGACCATGAGTTGTTGTCGGGTTAGGGTGGCCAAGGGCTGGGCAAGTATTTCAAAGAGTTGCGGAGCGAAACTAAAGGCGGCAATGGTGCCGATAAATAAGGTCGCAACAATGATAAAGAGGCGCTGACGTAACTCACCCAAATGCCCGATGATGCTCATGCGGGTTCCTTCAAGTTCGTTTTTTAACTCCTCTTGTTCTTCCATCACCTACTCTAAAGTTTTGGTTTGGGTGGCCCCGCATCAGCTGTTGCCGATGGTGCATCGTTATCATGGGCGTGGCGGAGCTCATCTGGCTGATGTTCCTCCGGCAAATGACCATGCTCGTCCAGGTTTTCATGTTCGTCGCTGGTTACCAAATTAGAGGGTGGGACTTCGGCGGGCTCTGAACTTGGAACTTCTTCAAATTGCATTTGAATATCAGAAGCGGCTTTGCGCATATCCTGAACAAAGCGCGCCAGTTGTTTAGCAAGCTGGGGAAGGCGCTTTGGTCCAAGAACAAGGAGTGAAACGATAAGAATAAGGGTTATTTCCCAAAGACCGAGGCCGAACATAACTTATTTTTCTTTCTTGTTGCTTAGAAAGGGTCGTCGCCAAAGAGGTCTTTAGTGCTTGAGCCCTTCTTGTCTTTAAGGGTGTCGCGCTTGCCTTTGCGGAAGTCATCCAGCATTTGATCCATAGCGGCCATGGAAATATCCGTACCTTCCGAGACCATCTTATCGAGCATCTTCTTAACTCGTCTCAGGTTCTCCGCCTCCATTTGGATATACTTGCCGTCGATCATTCCAAACCGTGGATCCTGGGCAAGATCAGCAAAATGGTCGACAAGACCAAACTGACTGTCTGCTTCATCACCTAAGTCGGCAATTTCATCAGCAATATCCGCAAGCTTATCCTGGATCACTTGAAGTTCACGTTTCGCCCTTGGGTCACCCATGGAGGCTCGTCGCTTAGAACGTTTGAACAGTTTTTTGAGTTGCTCTTGTTCTGCGCGAAGTGCTTCGAGTTTGTTTTTACGACTTTCAATTTTGCCCTTAACGCCATTTACAATGGCTTTGGCGTTGGTGCGCAGCCGCTCTTCTTTGGCCGCATTCCATGCTTCCCAGTCCGTATTTTCAGGAATCGGACCGGATGCGTTTAGGCCGCCTTCGTTGCCTTCAACCTCTTGCCCTGGATCCAGCACAGCTTCGCCGTCATCCGCTTCGACCCCAACCTGGCCCTCTGTAACCTGGACGCGCAACGAGCCATCGGCGGCAACGACGGTTTCGAATTCGGTTCCACGCACACCACAGACTGCGTTGGCGGTTTTAATTTCAAACTTTCGCTCACTGCCAACCGCTTTATTTACCTTGCTCCAGGCTTTTCCAAAGAAGAGTATAATGGAGCTTTTCTTCTTCTTTTGTCGCTTTTGTTGAGACAGAACCATTGAGGAGTTAGAGCGCAGGACAAGTTTTGAACCGTCTTCAAAGACAATTTCAGCAGAGCCATCAGCGCCGGTTCGGATACGGGTTCCGGGGGGAAGTTGGGCGCCTACTTCAGCAGGCTTTTCCTGCTGACCAGGGACCTGGGTGAGCACCTGCCCACTGGATTTCTCCAGTCGCCCAGAAGATTTTGCGAAGAGAGATGGGGTAATCAAAAGAGCAATCACGAGGGTGAAGCGATTAAGATGAAGTAACATAGGAGGTGCCCCTTGGTTCGGATGTCATATTTTTTATTTGGTGCGTTGTTAGAAAGCCTTTTGAGCTTTGTGAACTCCACCCACACTCTCTATCCGTATTGACGCTGTGGATAAAGAACTATTCACGCATTTTTAGCGCTTTTCATTTTCAATATGTTCGTGGACAAAGGTAAAAAAGTCTTTGGCATCAAGGACTTTCAGATTGATGGCACCAATTTCCAGGTTGTCATCGCTGTGCATCTCCTGGCTCTGACCAGAAGTGAGTAGTTCCTCGTTGTGTTTGATGCCGTTAAGTGAGTCAGCATCATGCACTTCAATTTTTCCTGAATTTTCTTGGTAGGTTAGGTAGGCATGGATTTTTGAAACCGAAGCATCATTGAGGACAAGATCGTTGTTGGAGGCTCGGCCGATCATGATTCGATCGGGCCAGGGGTTTTGAGCGTGTTTGCGCACGGGAAAGACAAAAATTTTGGTTGTATCCGGGTGCAAACTAAAACCTTCTTTGATCATGGAGCGCACCAGGGTGCCCTTACTTTGGGAAATGGTTTGGGTGTTAAAGAGCCAGTCCTGAGTTATTTCTTCTGGATTTTGCATAACGATTAAGAAAAACCCGGGCATGGATTTTACAAATTCTTCGAGATTTTGCTGTCGTGCCTGCAACACAAATTCATCAAGACGCTGCATTGTTTTCCCCTAAGTTTAGGTAACGAAGTAAACCCAGTTCTGCAAGTCTTTTTGGGGCGTACTCCAAGAGGATAGCATCTTTGATTCGTTCATTATAGCAGGCAACAGCTGCAACGCGCATGGCTTCAATTTGTTGTTGTACATCAGAGCGGATCCAAAAGGAATCACAACGACGACTGTAGAAAATATGAGAGGCATCCAGGTTTAAAGAGTAAGGAAAGCGGGAGCAGGATAAGGGCCACTCAGGGTAAAGAGAGCAAGCACCTTCGCTGGTTAATGCTGCGCAGGCGCCAAAAGAGTTTTTCTCCAGGACAGGGAATATTTCCCAGGCCTTTGAGGCCACATGTTTTCTCAAGGCAGGTCGTTGCGTCAGCATAGCATTATTGAATCCAGGCTTCTCCTGGCAGATTAAGTCAGTCTTTTCGAGATCGATGAGTGTGGCGATATCGTAAAGTCGCAAGAGAACCGTTGATTCGGTGCCAATGCAACAGTTGTTGGTGCAGCTTTGGCAATGATTTACTTTGCCGCCGGGGGCGTGAATTTTTAACTTTGTAGGGTTTAGTAGTTTTAACTTCATGCGCCAGCGCAATTTTAGATAACGCCAAAAATTTGGAGGGGCCCAAAGTGGTTTCATTGCCACCTCTTTCCAGATTGCATCCAGGGCATTGCGGGTTGGGAATTTATTCCCGCTGTTTTTGTTGGATAAAATCGGAAGAGGACTCGACATTTGTATCACCTTGCTTCATCATAGCCCGATGGCCAGAGTAATTCTACGTCGTTGCGACGAATATGACCCAGATCGCATAAAACACCTTATAGGTGAATGTATGGACGAACTTGGGTTGCGCCCTCAGGGCATTACGATGATTAAGCCCAATTGTGTTATTGCACACCCAACATTTTTCCCACATGCTTTTACGCGCTCGGAATTTCTTGATGGTTTGCTTGGCGCCATCCGGCAGCGGGATGAAGGGGTTTCAGATTTGTGGGTGGGAGAGCGCTGCGGGATTACGATTCCAACCCGTTTTAGCTTTGCCAATGCTTTGTACCCCAAGGTCATTAAGCGTCATAAGGCGAAAACAAAGTATTTTGATGAAATGTCGCAGGTGCAACGAAATCTTTTTAGTGAGGGGCGACTGCGCGACTATATTTATATCCCCGAAGCAGTTGATGCCTGTGAGTGGTTTGTAGATGCGCCGAAGTTTAAGGCACACCCATGGACCAAGGTGACCTTTAATTTAAAGAATTACATCGGCATCCAGGATGACGAGCATCGCTTGATCGATCATGATCATCATTTGCATACAAAGATAGCCGATCTCTTTGAAGTGATTCAGCCAAAGCTTTGTGCCGTGGATGGTATTACGGCTGGCGCAAAAACAATGTTAACTCCAAGACCCTTTCCGTTAGGGCTCATTATTGTTGGCGACAATGCGGTTGCAACCGATGTGGTGTGTACAAGCATTGCGGGCTTGTCTGCAAACGATGTGGACCATATTCGACTAACGGCAGAGCGTGGCTGGGGCCCACTGGCTCTCGACCAAATTGAGATTTCCGGTGATGTCAGTTTGGAGGAAGCACAGGCGAGGGCGGATGGCTTTGAGCTGACCTTGGATAAGGTCGACAAAATATACAACAAAAAATCGAAATTACAGGTCTATATGGGACCTCCTCCGGACACCTACGATTATTGTTGGGGCGGCTGTCCAGGAGCATTGGACGAGGCTGTTGGTATTGTTGAGCGAGTGCAGCCTGAGGCACGTCATGAGATGAATCCCCTACATATTGTTTACGGCGATTATAAGGGGGATATCGAACCAAAGGATGGCGAGAAGGTCATCTTCATTGGTGACTGTGCGCGCTATCAGGGAAAGGTTGCGGGAAAAGATACGGAGATTCCATTTCTGTACAAGGAGCGGGGAACCATTCGCCCGGAACGGGTAAAACCGGCAGATATTGTGAAAAAAATTGTGCTTTATCTTTGGTACAAAATTATCATGGGTAGAAAAAGAGTTTGGCGTATGCGGGGATGCCCGGTGAGTGTGGCGGAGAATGTTCTTCTGATTTCTGATTTAGGGAAAACAAAAAATCCCTATTTAAAGCCGAGTATCGGCTTACAATTTATTTGGTATTATTCGGTTTCCAAAATTATGCGGCTTTTGTTTCGTAAAAATATTGCCCAAAAACCCGCCCTTAAGCGTACGGGTTGAAAACAGTTCAAACGCTGACTATGGTGCTCTAGTACTCGATGATTGGTGATACTTGTGGGTTCTAAAGTCTTTGTAAACAGTGAAATTGGCCGCTTGCGGAAGGTCATTGTGCATTCGCCGGGAAATGAGCTTGCAGCGGTTACGCCAAGTAACCGGCTTGATTATCTTTATGATGATATCATTACTAAGGAAGGGGCTGCAGAAGAACACCGTCGCTTCACATCAATCCTTAAACATTTCGCAGAAGTTTTTGAGGTTACCTCTCTGCTAAAGGATGTACTTGAAATTACGGAAGCACGGGATTTCCTATTAAAGCGCACTGAGGAAATCACTGCGCAGCGGACGTTGCGTAAAGAGCTTGAACAGTTACCTTCGGAGGAGTTGGCGGTTCGTATTGTTGAAGGGTGGAAAATACCCTATGGGGCATTTTCCTCCGCCTTAAACCAGGAAAGCTATATCCTGCCACCTCTTCCAAACCTCTTTTTTACCCGCGATGCCTCTTTGGTCTTGTCGGATAAGGTTGTTATTTCAGCCATGCGTTTTGGCTCTCGATGGCCCGAAGAAGTTATTATGCGTACGCTTTTCGGATTCCACCCAGAGCTTGCTGGATGCGAAATTCTTTATGATGGTTCGGCTGAGCGCCGGCACGACTACACCCTCGAAGGGGGAGACATCCATCCGCTGAATGATGATGTTGTTCTTATTGGAATTTCCGAGCGAACCAGCACCGCCCTTCTCGACGAGCTCAGTGAGAAGTTATTTCATCAAAGCGGCTTTACGAATATTATTGCGGTTGTTTTACCGGCGAATGGTACGGCGATTCATTTAGATATGGTTTGGACTCAGCTGGATAAGGACGTTTGCGTGGTTCATGCGCCTACCTTTGTTGGGGCAAGAAAGGCGCCTGTGTTGTCTTGGACTAAAGGGCAGGCCCAGGTTACAACGGAGGACAGTCTCTTTTCCGCCTTGCAGAATGTTGACCTTGCAATGGAGCCAGCATTTTGTGGTGGTGAGAATCAGCAGAGTCGTGAAAGAGAGCAATGGGCCTCGGGCTGCAACTTTCTTAGTGTGGCGCCGGGACAAGCTTTATCTTACGCGCGCAATGAGCAAACGTTGGAAACGTTGAGCGACATGGGCTTTAAGATTGTGCAAGGCGCTGCGCTTTTGTTGGGGGACGAGCAGGTTAAGGAAAAAGACAAAGTTGTCATAACTTTTGAAGGGGCTGAGCTGGTACGTGGTGGCGGTGGGCCGCGTTGTATGAGTTGTCCTATTTTGCGTGACCCTATTTAAGCATGAACGAAAAGAAAGATATCAGTTTTTCTCCGAAAGCTTTTGGTCGCTATCTTTTGATTGAACGCATTGGCGAAGGTGGGATGGCGGAAATCTTTTGGGCTCAAGCCCAAGGTTTTGGTGGTTTTGAAAAAGAGCTGGTGATCAAACGAATTTTGCCCCAGCTCAGCGAAGATCCAGAGTTTGTTCAAATGTTCTTGCGTGAGGCCAATTTGGCAGCGCGTTTGCAGCATCCGAATGTGGTTCAAAATTATGATATCGGTTGTGAAGAGGGTGTGTATTTTATTGCGATGGAATATATCGAAGGCATCACCGTAAAGGATATGCTTTCGCATAGCGCTAGGGGGCAGCAAAAATTACCGGTTGAAATGGTTGTTTATCTGGCGCGACAGTTTTTGCGCGGTCTTGCCTTTGTGCATGACTATAAGGATAACAATGGTCGCCGATTAGGTCTTGTACATCGCGATATTACTCCTTCGAATGTGATGCTCTCCCGGCGGGGAGAGGTTAAGATTGCAGACTTCGGCGTGGCGAAAGCACAGGTTGGTGATTTAAAAACCATGACTGACTCCGGTACCCTAAAAGGCAAGATGGGTTACCTCTCACCGGAACTGATTGTTGGGAGTGCTATCGATCACCGGGCAGACGTGTTTGCTGCCGGGATTGTACTCTATGAAATGCTCACCTCACGCCGTCTTTTTAAGGGCTCTTCTGATTATAATACGTTGTGGATGATCCAGAACGGGCCTATCGAGTCGTTGCAAAGACAGCGTCCAGATATTTCTGAGCTCCTGGAGCGCATTGTTTTCCGCGCTTTGGAGCGAGATCCACAAAAGCGTTATCAGACGAGTTCTGAACTGGCGGAAGATTTGGACCGTTTAAGTCAGCTCGAAGGCATGTCCTTTGACGACAAAGATTTATCCCGATGGATAGAACACCGCTTCGGCGCGGACCTCGACGGTAGACGCAGTAAAATTAACTCAACCCTTGCGATCTCTTTGGGCTCATTGCTTGGTGAACAGTATGAAGGGGAGGCGCGAGGGGCTAAGGCTGGGACTAAAGGGGCGCCGCCACGAGGCGAGCAAAAAAGTATTCGTAAAAGTCGGGCGATTTGGGCGGTGTTTGCATTTCTTTTGGGGCTGGTTTTTCTTGTCTTAGGAATTGTTGAGTGGCGAGGGCAGCCCGGAAAAGGGGCCTTACTTTTAACGTCCGTGCCGCCAGGGGCTGAAATATGGCTGAATGAAAAAAGATATCCGGCAACAACACCACAAATTATTGAAGGTTTGCAGGCGGGCGAGTCCTATGTTCTTTCTTTGCAACTTCAAGGCTATGAAAGTGTTGAAGAAGCAATTCAGCTAGAGAACGAGGAACGACTGGAACTTAATATTGAATTAGAGGCGCACAAAAAGCTCGACGTGCAACCTCTGAGCAAAATGAAAAAAGGCAGCGGTAATAAAAGACCAAAGGCGAATGCGGCGCCAGGGCAGGGGAATTTGAAGCCCGTGCAGCCTAAAAATGAAGGAGCATTTAAGACCATCGCGCCTTCTGCAAAAAACACGACCAATCCGAAAACATCTGCAAAAGCACAAGTGCAAGATGTGGACGAGGTTTTGATGGGAACGCTCTTTGTTAATACGAGGCCGTGGACTGAAGTTTTTATCAACGGTAAGAGTGTGGGCAATACACCCTTAAAAAATTATTCGTTGAAGCCGGGTGTGTACCAAGTGGTTTTAACCAATCCTGATGCGGCAATTTATCGACAGGAAAAAGTTGAAATTAAAGCCGGCGAACAAAAGCGCATTGTTCACCGGCTTCAATAAGAATCTTTAATAACAAACAGCCGTATAGGTTACTTTAATATGCTGCTGGGGGCCGGGGATTGAATTGTCGCCGAAGGTCACCGTGTTGTAGTTGCCATCAAAGGTCCAGTCTGTAACGGTCTGACAGTTCACTGGGTTGCCGGCACCATCGTCGTCACATACTTCAATGACGATGGTTGAAGGCTCGGCCGGTCGGGTAAGGGTAAAAGAGCGGCGCGCATTGAAGACATCAAGCCCAAGGTCTTCAATAATATCACTCCAGTCGGCGGTGCAAATGGAACGGAATTCACCGCCCACCATATTGACCGCATCGTAGTCGACCTGGTTGGCACTGGCGGTATCACAGCCGTTGGGCGGTGGACCGGCAATCGCCGAGATGTTTAACAGGTCTGGGTTGCCTAAGCCTTTGAGGTTTCGGAAGTAATCGACATACTGTTGCGCTGTGCCATTACTTTGATCTTCCTCATCCGTGACTGCAATAAGATAAAGCTTGGCTTCTTCTCGATAAAATCCAGCATTGAAACCATCAATATTGGGGTAGTCCAGGGCCAAACGCATGGCCTGCAAAGGGGATTCCTTCGCATCGGAGGGGGGCCGTCCTGAGCTCGTCGTCTTCACATTACAGGAAAATTCCGATTGCTGCTGGGAGTCACTCTGGGCGTCAGAGATCCACAGATTGCTATTGCAGGAATAGAGGTGTCCGGATTGATCGCTTTCCGAATCGGTGGTGACAACACCGATGTGGTAATCCGTGTCGAGACTTGAAGCAGTGCTAATAAATGAGGAGAAGTTGTTAGCCAAGTCCTGTTGTTCATCGCTCATGGAACCTGAGTCATCGACAGCCCAAAGCACATCCACCATTGGTCGCTCAGGCTGCTGAAAGCCATCGTCGCCCTGGTTGTCCAGGGTACCTTCACCACTTAATGGCACCGTAAAGAATTCTTCATTGTCGTCAGTCGAATGAATTTCAATGATGCCGGTGGATGGGCCTTCTTCACTGGCACACCAGCGGGTCGTAAACTCCGTATATTCACCAGGAGGAAGCTCCATGTTGGTGGGTTGCGAGATGGTAAAACCACTGTCTGAGCTAACCACGGTGACAGGCGGTGAAATGGTCAGTGTGCCGTCGCCACCATTGTAAATACGAACAGTTTTTTCTGCCGAGCAGCAACCAACCGTGACGAGCCCAAAATCGATTTCGCCAGGAATAACATCGATATCTGGTCGTGTGGCTTTGGCGGTAAAGATAATTTTCTTTTCTTCAGAGGTGCCAGAGCCTTGGGAGGTGATGGTCATTTGTATACCGTTGTCGTTGCCCGTTATGCCGCCGCCGCCAGGAAAGCTGGGGAATCCGCCACCACCCATGCCGGTGCCACAGAGAAATGAGATTTCCGTAAAGGGGTCGTTGCCCGACGGTGCGCTGGAGTTGAAGGTGACCGGAATAGTCGCCGAATCATTGACCGCCAAGGTCAAATCCGCTTGCGGGGTCGGAATGCTCCAACTGGTTGTATCCGTACCCGAGGTAAGACCAATATTGGTCACCAAACAGGAGTCCGAACCCGTATTGGTGAGTTGTAAATCGACGGTGCGTTGTTGCCCAATGTTGACGTTACCAAAGCCCAGCTGATCTTCATTACAGAAGAGGGTGGGTGGAGTAATCGGTTGAAAGGTAATCTCGCAATCAGGAGCGCCTCCACCTTTTGCCTTAATGAGTAACTCATTATCCGCAACCAGCATATCAGGCACATTGTAGGGAAGTTTGGCCAGATAGTTGATGGCGTTTTCTGTCGGATCAGCAATGAATCGCAGTTTAAAGTTTTCTGATACAGCGCCAGCGGCCAGATCGAAAGCAGCCCCACTGTAGGGGTCTGTTTCCAGAGCAAATTTGTCCTCCGAGCCCGTATTGTAGATGAGACTGCCAAGGGTAATACCGTTACAGTCAAGTTGCCCAACGTTGCTTAAGGTAAAGCTTAAATCACGGGAGACGCATTCACCCGAGCCGCCTCCGAAGTTGTTAAAGGGTGGTGGTAAGCTCTGTCCGCTATCGCAGAGGCTCAGTTCGTCAGTGGCCACCCAGCCAAAGTCTGCCGGATCTGGATTGGCGATGAGCACACATTGTTGCGCGGTGCCGACGATGGCGCTTAAATCAACCGCTGCGGTTGGCCTAAAGGTATCATTCGATGAGAAGAGATAACGGCCCACATTGGCGGAGCCGGTGGTGCCGGTGGGGGCATAATCTACGGGCATCTCAATTTCCGCATCACTTGTTGTTAAGGTGACGCTGGTCCATGGCAAGGAGGTGGAGCTAAATGCCGGGCTTGAGCCGGAGTTCACTTGCACGTCCGAGATGGTCAAATCCGCATTATAGCCGCAGTTGCGTACAAATATTTTGCGTGTTTCGGTGAGATTAGCAGCGACGCTGTAGCCTGGTGCTTCCCCAAAGCGTAGCAAGGAGTCATCCGGCTGATCGTCTTCGGTGCGAAAACAAATATGCGGTCCGACAACTTTTCCGTTCAGAGGAATATGTACCGCATCTCCAAAGCCACCCAAGGTTACTTCGCCCACATGCTCACCGGCGGTGGAGGGACGATATTCGACCGGAATTTCCAGAGAGGTTTCTGCCGGAATCACAAGACAGCCCATCTCTCCTAAGAAAAATACGCCATTGGCGCCAACCAGTTCGCCGGGTTGCGTTTCCGGAATGCCGTCGTTGGTGAGTTCTACGCTGATAAAGAGTTCGCTTTGCCCACTGTTGGTGACCGTAATGTTTTCCGTTCCAAGAGCTTTGGGACGACCTAAGCTATCTTCGAAATCCGGTCCAACTTCTGAATCCTGAAATTCGCCAAAGTCAATCAGGGAGCCATCGCCACAATCGCCCGCAGGCACGCAGACGGTTGAGGAGCCACTGCCGCCGGAAAGAGCAATCTCCCAATTTGGTTTGGTGGCGGAATCGGATTTCACCGTTAAGGTGGTTGTCGCAACTGACGTATCGGTGGGTTCGAATTTGAGTTGGACCAGGGCCCATTGGGAGTCTTCCAGAACCAATGGCCCATCGCTCATGGCGTGGCTGCTGGAAGCCGCATCTGCGTCTTCGGACTCAAACTTGGTGATGCCAACAATGCTAAAGAGCGAGGCCTCTTCCGCGATCTCCATTGTCTTGATCGTCAGACGCCGTGGCTGGTTGTCGTTGAGAATAGTCAGGGAGCGAAAGGCGGAGTTTCCTACCTCCGGGCCGCCAAAATCAATATTGGCGTTGTCGATATTAAGATCGCTACAGCCACAGGCATCGCCTCGATCGCAGAGGGTGAGCTCGATTTGGCCGATGGCTGAGACCAGCTCATCTTCGCAATTACAGTCGCTGGTTGTTGCAACGAGAGCCAAAGCTCCAAATAAAATCCAATTTTTACGCACGGTTACCACCTTTTCTCGAGTGCCGGGGGGTTGCTTACTCGTGTATTCTTTGGGTCGATGCTGTTTCTACCAGCTTGTGCCGCTGGTGCAAGCCCGACATTGTATATTTGTGACAACTTTTCCAGGGGCCGCTACGCTTGTTGCGCGCGGCGTCGTTTTTAGGCATTTTAGAGCCGTTTGTCAATTGCGGAAGGACCGGTGATGATGGAAAAAGAATTAGCAGAAGCGCTGGATAAGGGCATCGAATTATTCAATCAGCAGGAGTTTTATGAGGCCCACGAAATCTGGGAGGTGCAATGGAATGAGGAGCAGGGGGATGAGCGACGCCTTCTGCAGGGGCTTATTCAGGTTGCGGCCGGTTTCTATAAGTTGCAGACAGGCATGCCCAGCGGCACTTATAAGCTACTTTATAAGGGAATTGAGCATTTAGAATTGGTTAAGGATGGGCCTTGGGGCTTGGAATTACCCCGACTTTTAGAAGAAGCGAGCTGGTGGCGGGATAAGGCCAAAGAGATGGTGGAGAACTTTGCCACCGCTTATGACAAAGATCGTCTGCCCACCCTTGAGCGTAAGAGTCATTAAGGAATGAGCCGATGAGGGATTGGGTTTCACAGGTCAAATATGTGGACCAGGTTGATTCGACTATGCACTTGGTCAAAGAAGCGGCTCAGGAGGGTGCGGCGGAAGGTTTTACCCTGTGGGCAGGGAGTCAAACCCAAGGTCGGGGTCGGCAGGGGCGGGACTGGTATTCTCCTGCGCAAGGCGGGCTATACTTCACGACGCTTTTGCGCCCGCCTGTTCATGAGGTGCCCTTCTTGTTGGAGCAAAGCCCAACCTTTTCTTTGGTCTCCGGATTGGCTTTGGCTCAGAGCTTTGAGGAAGAGGGCATTCAGGATATTCGGCTGAAGTGGCCCAACGATATTTTAATCGGCGGCAAAAAATGTGCTGGCATTTTGCTTGAGTGTTTGGATTTGGGTCCGGAGCAGTGCACGATTTTGCTTGGAATCGGTATCAATTTAGAGCCAGAGAGCGAAGTCCACCGGCAAATGGATTTAAGCTACGGCTACCTGGGCTTGAGCGAGGTCCTGCCGGCGGATAAAGGGCCAATTTCTGCAGGAGACTGGCTCAAAACAGTTTTGGGGAATTTGCAGCAATCCTATGGGCGCTGGCGGAAAGAGGGTTTTGCGCCGTTTGCCGACCTTTGGCACGCCTATGACTATCTCTTCGGAAAAGAAATTACCGCCCTCTGTCAATCGGAGGAGATTAGGGGTATAGCTCGGGGGGTGAGTGAGCGTGGGCATTTGTGTGTGGAAACTCAAGGGAAAATCGTCCAAATAGATGCGGGGGAAGTCCATTTGGTATAGGATGGCAGCCAGACTTTTAAAGGAATAGGCCAGCGTGCATTTTTTATTGTTAACAAGCTTGTTGTTGAGTCAAAACATTAGCGACGCTCATGGCGAGCTGGGTGCCCTTTTCCGGGGCAAGGGACAAGCTTTTGTCGCACCGGGCCGGCTTTTTTCCGTGCAAGTGCCAGGCAACTGGGCGGTGGCTTTACACGAGAACGATCCCTACACCATCGATTTTCGATTGCCATCAAATTATGGCGGCGCGCTCCTGCAAGTGCGACGCATCAAGGTGCCCGGACAAGCCCGGCCGCGTCAGCTCTTGCTGAACGCTTTGGATCTGCGATTAAAAAAACTGCCTAATTTTAAGGAGCTGAGTCGTCGTAATGTTCATGTTGGCGGCCACAAGGGGGCGGCTTTGTTGGCGACCTACACCTATCAGGGGAATGTACAGTATCCCCGAGCTCTCGAAGAGGTTTATTTGGTGACCGGGGAAGAGGCATTTGTCTTTCATTTTGAGTGCTTTGAGCCTGAAGGTGCCCGTTTTGCCAACGATTTAAATCGATTTTATCAGTCTTTTGTACCAAGGCCGGTCGCTCAAGGAGGACCCTTTGAAGCGGTCAATCCTGCGGGCTCTCCGAGCCAGGCACCGGTTAACCCGTTTGTTGTGCCGGAGAGTGAAAAAAATTCGATTGGTGAAGTACAGAAACCATGATCATTTTTTTGCCTTATATACAAGGAAAGCAAGGACATATGGGCAATTGGCCGATAACTTCGCCGTTTAGTTTGTGTTAACCGAGGCTTCGATTGAATTAATATTGATGCAGTTTAAATGTCCAAAATGCGATGCGCGTTATGAGATCGCCAACGATAAGGTGCCCGAGGGCAAAACCTTACGCTTTTCTTGTAAGAAATGCGGTGCCGGAATTCGTATCCGTCGTAAAGAGAAGAAACCGAAAGAAGAGCCATTTGACGGACCGACCGAGCCAACGGGCGTGCGGGCTTTTGTTAGCAAGCCAGCGCCGGAGCCGCCAGGGGAACTCTCGGATGCGAACTGGTTCGCTTTGGTGGCGGGCAAGCGTGTTGGACCCATGGCCCGCTTTGAACTTGAGCGCATGATTGCAGGGCGGGATGTGGATGGGCAGACCTATGTATGGTGTGCCGGTATGACCGATTGGCAGCGCCTAAGGTTTATTCCTGAGTTTGCCCAGGATTTGGAAGCGCTGGGAACCGCGCCCTGGCGGGTTGTTATGCCACTGGATGACGATGATACTCAGGCAGATCAGATCCCGACTCAGGCGGCATCAGCCACGGGAAAAGAGATCAGCGAAGAGGAAAAAGTGGGCACTCTTGCGGAGGAGTTGCCGGCGGAAGACAGCGTGCCAACGGATGCTGCGGAGCAGGAGGCGAAGGACCTTCTGGAGTCGCTGGCTGATATGTCGCCGGTTGAGGCGGCGAGAGCAGAGAGTGAAAAGACCGGTGCTTTTGATGGACCGAGTGAGGGCGCAGAGCTGGAGCCACCACCCCCACCCGCCGATGCATCTGAGGACGACGAGGATTTTGAGGAGGGCACTGATCGAGTTGATGCGCCATTTTCTGGTGACCAGGAACCGATGGAGCCGGCCAAGAGCGATATCCTTGGTGAGGATGATGAGCCCTTTGAAAGCGGCCGTTTGGTTCAGGCCCTCGACGATGCGACAACGCTCTCAGAAAGTCTTGCGGAAGAGACCTCGCCAAATCCATTTATTGGTAATGTGCCAGATATTAATACGGTGCGTGAAGAGCTGGATGACAATACATTGCATGAGATCGATAGCTTTGCGCCAGCCTTTGATACGGATGAACGTGAAGTGCCGTTGACCACCGGTTTTTTCATGGAGAGCGCCGGACTAAATCGACGCCGTCGTAATCATCGCTTGGCCATGATTGTTTCCATCACTTTTACCGTAACCTTGGTTGGTGTGGCTTCTTTAGATCTCTTTGGCATTATCGAATTACCGGGCATGGGGCGCTTTTATGATCTGACCGGTCTGGAAGATCCGAACAAGGGGCGAAAAATTGAACGCATCGAAAAGAAAATCGCCCAGGCCCCGGCCAATTCAACAGATCGAGAAG
>CAXGWX010000016.1:0-30218 GCA_964013445.1 uncultured Bdellovibrionales bacterium
CCACCGTCTGTGTTGTTCTCCTGTGCCACATTGCGACTGGGACGGGTATCATCCAGTTCGTTAAATTCTTCCCGCAGATGGAGTCCTGTAATTTGTGTCAAGGCTTGGTTGAAGGGATCAATGTCGAGGAGCTGACCCTGGAGTTGTTCAGCAAGGCTAACATTTTTGTCTTTGATGGCGAGTTTAATGCCGCGCAGCAAATGATCAATAAGCCGTTGTCGATGCATTTTTTCATAGCCTTGCGGGTTGTTGATGTAGTCCCGTAGGTCGTCCCGCAGATCGTTGACCCCATTGTTTTTGAGAAGATCCTTTAGCTGTGCGAGCACTTCATCAATATTGGCAAGGCGGTTTTTCGGGTCACCATCAAGGCTTTGCTTTAGAAGTTCACAGAATCCCTGACTCAGATTAGGCTGGGTTTCCTGTACAGGGCGATAATTTCCGGCCTGCACCGCTTCAAAAACAGCAATAGCATTTTCGCCAGGGTAGGGCATCTGCAGGGTGGCGACATTGTAGAGCAGGGCGCCGAGAGCAAAAATATCCGTACCTGGCTGTAGATCCTGCTTAAGTATGAGCTCGGGGGCCATAAAGCCAACGGTACCAATAACGTCCGTTGATTCCCGCCAACCAGTTACCGCACTGTCTTCACGCACCGCTTTAACAACTCCAAAATCCGTAAGAACAACTCTGCCACTTTGGGTGAGCATGACATTTTCCGGCTTGATGTCTCGATGGATAACCCCTTTTTGGTGTGCGACTTTCAGGGCGAGGCATAGTTCGTGGCCGATGGCGGCGACAATCGGTTCGGGCATGGCGCCGTTTTCATGCATGATGTTAAAGAGATCGTCCCCATCAAGGCGCTCCATAACCAGGTAGTAATGCTCGGCGTTGATGTCGGAGTAATCATAGATTTCGACAATATTAGGGTGTTTTAGGGCGGCGATGGCTCGAACTTCCCGCTGAAACCGGTCCAAATTCTTCTCGCTGAGGATAACATTTGAGTCGATTTTCTTGAGTGCTACTTCTCTATGTAATTTAGGATCCCACGCCGAAAAGATTTTGGACATGGCTCCTTCACCGAGGAGTTCACGGATTTCGTATCGGTCGATTTGACTAACGGGCTCCACGCCATGATAGTGCCCTTTTAGAAGCGTGAAATAAAGCTTTTTTTGTCGGGAAGAATCATAATGAACAGCCTTTTCTCTAATGAAAAGGCCGTTCATTCTTAGAATAACACTGCACTGGATCTACCACGAGCCGCCATTATTTTTCACCAATGCAATGTAGATAGTGTATCGGAGGCGTAAAAAAAAAGTTACGTGGAAAA
The DNA here is from genome assembly GCA_964013445.1 of uncultured Bdellovibrionales bacterium. Classification (GTDB taxonomy): domain Bacteria; phylum Myxococcota; class XYA12-FULL-58-9; order XYA12-FULL-58-9; family JASMKV01; genus JASMKV01. The sequence goes on from CAXGWX010000016.1 coordinate 1,325, forward strand.
GTGTATGCTTTTATTTTAGACGAACGTTTGTCGAGCGATGATTGACTGTCGACTCCTTTACCCTGTACGACATTAATATGACGGCGAAATATCAATTTATTGCCACTGCGCAGCGGGAATTGTTTGCTTTGGTGGCGGACGAGTTGCGTTCTTTTGGCATCGCAACATTATCTGAGAGTCGCCAAGGGATTCATTTTGAGGGGACACTGGAGCAGGCTTACCGCGCCTGTTTGTGGAGCCGTGTGGCCAATCGTATCTGGCTGCCTTTGAGTGAGGCAGAGGTAAGCACGGCGGAGACCTTATACGAGGCGGTACGTAATATTGAATGGCTTGAGCATATGGCCCCAGATGGTACCCTGGCGGTTGATTGCCATGTCCACCGCTCGGAGCTGCAGCACAGTCACTACGCTGCATTAAAAACAAAAGATGCAATTGTGGATTATTTTCGCGATGAGACAGGTGTACGTCCGAGCATCGAGACCGAGCATCCTGATTTACGGGTTAGAGTAGATATCGTGCGTAATCAGGCACAAATCGGCATTGATCTTTCTGGCTCGGGATTGCACCGGCGGGGCTATCGCAAGGAAGGAGCGGCTGCTCCGTTGCGTGAGACTTTGGCGGCAGCGATTCTTATGCGATCGGAATGGGAAGAGATAGCCGCAGCAGGAGGAAATTTTGTCGATCCGATGTGCGGCTCAGGTACCTTGCTTATTGAGGCTGCTCTGATGGCGGCGGATATAGCGCCGGGGCTAGGTCGGGAGCATTTTGGCTTTGTCGGGTGGCGGGGCCATGATGGACTCATCTGGGATAAGTTGCAGGCAGAAGCACAGGAGCGAAAACTTGCTGGATTGCGGAATATGCCTGCAGTGTACGGGTTTGATGTGGATGGTCGAACCGTTGATAAAGCAGAGCGTAATATCGAGCGGGCCGGCTTAGCCGCCTATATTCAGGTAAAGCAACGCAGCCTCGAGGATTTCAAAGCGATTCCGGACTGCTCTGAAACTGGGCTTGTAGCGTGCAATCCACCCTACGGCGAACGCTTAGGGGAAAGAGTGAATTTAGTGGAGCTCTATGCTCTCTTAGGGCGGACTCTCAAAACCTATTTTTCTGGTTGGCAGGCGACGATAATTAGCGGTGAAAAAGGGTTGGCTCAGTCCCTCGGCTTACGGGCGCACAAAAGAAACAAGGTTTATAATGGAACATTGGCATGCGAGCTTTTGCACTTTAGTCTGGATCAGGAAAGAAAACTTCGTGAAACCCGTCACCACGTTGTCGCTCAGCAAGTTGATGAGCCCTTAACCGACGGTGAACAAAGCTTAGCGAATCGTCTGATAAAGAATATTAAGAGTCTAAAGAAGTGGGTTGGAAGAAACGATATTCGTGCTTATCGGATTTACGACAAGGACATTCCTGAATACGGAGCGGCCATTGATCTTTACGAGGATCATATCCATGTGCAGGAATATGCTCCGCCGAAAACGGTGCACCCGCAAAAGGCGGAGCGGCGCCGGCAGGAGCTTCTGCGGGCCACGGGTCGGGTTATGGTGGAGCGATTAAATTTAGACCCGAAGAATATTCATTTTAAGACCCGCCAACGTCAGCAGGGAAAATCGCAGTATGAAGCCAGTAGAAAGCAGGGGGAATTTTTTGAGGTGCGAGAGGGGGGCCATCGCTTTCTTGTTAATCTCGACAATTATCTTGATACGGGACTTTTTCTTGACCACCGGCGCACCCGTGCTCTGCTGGAGGAATTGGCGGCGGGTCGGGATTTCTTAAACCTCTTTGCTTATACCGGAAGCGCCAGTGTGTACGCGGCCAAGGGCGGGGCGCGCTCGAGTATGACCGTGGATATGTCAAACACCTACCTCGAATGGGCAGAGGAGAACTTTGCTCTTAACGGTTTGTCTGAAAAGAAGCATCGACTCAAGCGAGCCGATTGTTTTGAGTGGCTGGAGAACGCCACTGATACCTATGACCTAATATTTTTGGACCCGCCCACATTTTCAAATTCGGCGAAAATGCAAAACACTTTTGCGGTTGAACGGGACTATATACCATTGCTCAAGAAAGCGTTGGCTCTCTTGCGGCCTGAGGGCATATTGATTTTTTCTACGAATAAACGGGGCTTCCAATTAGAGTCCGATCACTTCAAAGGCTTTGAAGTCACTGACCTGAGTGCGCAAACTATTCCTGAAGACTTTCAGCGGAATCAAAAAATTCACCGCTGCTATCAATTCAATCACCGCGCAAAGAAACGCATACGACTTTAGAAGGAAATAGAATGTTGGGGAAAAGTGAGGGCTCAGCTGAACGGCCCTTTCTTTATGGAAAGGGCCATCCATCTGATATTAAGTCGTATCGGATCTACCACGAGCCGCCATTAAATATCTCACCGATACTACTTAGTACTAATATCGGGAGGTTGAGCTGAATGTTGCTTAAAAAGAAGCCTCTGTCTCTTTTGTCGACGGGACGCTAAGGTGCTGATCCTAAAGCATTTTTAAGGTGTTCCTCACCACGCACGATGGATAATTCCAGATTGGCGATCCAAATTCGATCCGCTGGCCAATGGGGCGCCAATTTAACATAGTCTTTGGCGGTCATGAGCAATTTGGCGCTTGGATTTTTCTCAAGGCACTGCCCAATCTTTTGCAAATCTTTGGAGTCATAGGCGCAGTGGTCAGGAAAGCTAATAAAATCAACAATTTGCAGGTTTATGGTCACGAGCATGTCATTAAAACTTTGAGGGTGGGCGATTCCCGCAAGAGCGATAACCTCCTGGCCTTGCGGCTGGATTGCCGCTCCCTCCGGGGTTTGGATGCTCAAGCTTGAGTTGCTTTCCACCACCGTCTTGTTGCTCAGTAGCTTGGCAAGTCGATCTGATTGTTGCTCAGAGTGGGTTGAGGATTTGTGATGCAGCCAGACCAGATCGGCCCGCTGCAGGCTTTGGGGAGATTCTCGTAAATGACCGCGTGGCAGCAGGTTTTCGTCCGCCAGGGGGGCCTCTCCCCGCAATACGACCACATCCAGATCCCGGTGCAGAGCGCGATGGGAAAATGCGTCGTCGCAAACGATGATCTTCACTCCGTTCTGGCTCAGGGCCTCGACTCCAAGGGCCCGCTTGCCACAGATTGCGGCAGGGACATCCGCATAGCGGCTCAGCAATAGGGTCGGTTCGTCGCCGTGCTGAGTGGGGATAACCTCTTGTCCTTTCTGGCGGATAACCAAACCCTGGCTTTTTCGACCATAACCTCTTGATACTAAACCGACATTTTTATCCTCGGCGAGGAGTTCCTGGAGGATATAGGCAGATACGGGAGTCTTACCGCTGCCACCTGCTTCGATGCCGCCGACGGAAATGATAAAGGGTGAGCCGCGGTACTGGGTTAGCCAGCCTCGATCGTAGAATTCATTGCGTAACCAGGAATAGAAAGCGTAAAGCCAGCTTAAAGGCGTTAATATAATTGCCAGATTGCTTTGCAATCGGGACCATCTGGTGTAAAGCATCGTCGCCACAGTGGGGCTGAAAATAGCCCTAGCTGGATATCAAGCGCAACGAAAACCGTTCATTTGACGATAATTTGTTGTGTCATTGCTTTGCCCCAAAAAATATAACCGGGAACCTCCCCCGATTGACAAAGGTGTTGATCATGCCGGAACGACGTTTATTGAGCCTAAGTGGGGCGTTGTGCAAATTATTTCCATTGATTTTCGTGCTTCTTAGTGCGTCTTGCGCAGAGAAACTGTTGCGTCCGTTGCCACCGCCCCAAGGCGGTTTGCACGGTCGAATTTGCGATAAGAGCACCGGTGAATGGGTTTCTGGGGCAACGGTAACTTTGGGTGAAGAGGAAGTCCAATCGGATGAGGAAGGCTTCTATGCTTTTGAAGGGGTGCAGGGCGGAGAATATGTCGTTCGCGTAGATAGCTCGGATTACTCGTCGGAACGTATTGTTGTCATTGGTTCCGATGGTGTGCTCGATATTAGCCAAGATACCTGCTTGCAAGATCTTGGAGCAATTGAGGGAAGAATTTGCGATGAAGACAGTGAAAGCTGGGTGGCTGCGGCGAGTGTAGAGGTGCTTGCGGGTGATACCTCCTACACCACCACCAGTGATGAGCTGGGGCGCTTCATGCTTGAAGATGTTCCCGTTGGTGCTCGGGAAGTTGTTGTTGGCAATGGGGAGTTCAGTGAGAGCTACGAGATTGAGGTGCAGGCGGATACAACCGTATGGGCTGGTGATATTGGCTGTGGTCCCAGCGGTAACTTAAGTGGCAGGATTTGTGGGGGTGAAGGCTATTGGCTCAGTGGTGCTCAGGTCTATGTGGAACTCGAAGATGGCACGAAGATTGAGGCTGAGACGGATGGTGACGGTTACTTTACTTTAAGCGATGTACCTTCCGGCACATATATTATTCAGGTTGTTAAGGGCTCCTATGCGACAGAGTTTGAAGCAACGATTGTTGGCAACGATACTGTAGAGCTGGAGCAGCCCTTGTGTATTCCGCCGACAACGCGGATCGCGGTGGTGACCGGAATATTTGATTCGGTTGAAGACGTATTAACTGGCTTAGGATTTCAGATACGCGCGACTTATAATACTTTGACTCCGACCATAGGCACGCCCATGGGGAATGTGGATATCATTAAAGGTGAAGGTTCCTATGGTGGCGCCTTTTGGATCAGCGATTTCCTGGCCGATCCGCTTTGGTTGACGGATTACGATATTATCTTCTTTAACTGCGGTCTGGAACTTACGACCTTAAGTAATGGTGGTACGGTCGTTGACAATGCGATGCAAAATCTCAATGACTTTGTGCAAAACGGGGGTTCGGTTTATGCTTCTGACTGGGCGAGTGAAGTTGTGCGCTTGGCTTTTCCAGAACAAATTGATTTCGTCGGTGACGATTCTGCCTTTGGTGAAGCCAGGGTTGGGGATGCGGCAGCTGCGCAGTCTGGTTTAGTCGTGGATGAAAACCTGGCAGCGGCTTTGAATAAAAGTGATGTTGTTATCAATTTTGACCTCTCTGTATGGGCGGTTGCTGAGCCTCTCGAGCAGCAGCCATCTACTTTAGAGCCTATGGTTCTGGGTGATGTGGCGATCAACTATGGCTCAATGCAGAAGATCAATGTTCCGCTTCTGAGCTGGTTTGCCATGGGCGAAGGTAAGGTTTTATTTACGAGTTTTCATAATGAATCGCAAAATAGCGAAGATTTAACCGATATTCTCAATTATATGGTGTTTGAACTCTAATCTGAGATTTTCTTAATTTTCCACTTGCCAAGGTGGGTTTAGATCCGTACACTCCATCCTCCCCGTTGCCCCAAACAGCTAGATGGCCAGAAATGGCCTTCTAACAGCACATCTAGGAGGATCGATGCCGAAAGTTTCCAGGCTCGTTTTATCAACTTTATGGGTGGGGTTTTCAACAATTTTAGTTTCTGCTTGCGCTGATGATGAATTGGCAGCTTTGCCGGTGGTGGAGAACCCGCCGCTGGTCTGCGAAAGCTATGAGCGCATTGTAGACGATGAATGCATACCGCTGCCGGGTGATATTAACGGTCGGATCTGTGATGTGGCGACCGGAACCTGGCGTTCAGGGGTTAATGTTACTCTGACCGTTGATGATGGTGTGTTGCAGACCAGCACGGATACGGATGGCAACTTTGTCTTTGAAGAAGTGCCTGTGGGATCTTATTTTATTCATTATCAGGATGGTGAATACGAGGAGCAGGACGCAGTTGTGGTTGGGCCTGGCGATACGGTGACCATCGGCGATGAGGAATGTATTCCACCTCCAGGCCATATTGAAGGCCGGGTTTGTCACACAGACCAGGGTGTGTGGTTGCCTGGGGCAAATGTCAGCTTAAATGATGAGAGCAACAGCACGACAACAACCGATAGCTTTGGTCAGTTTATGTTCTACTCCGTCATGCCGGGGGATTATGAGGTCACCATTTCTGCGACTGATTTTGAACGTATTTGGCCTGTCACGGTTCAACCTGGTGGTGTCTCTGCGATAGGTGATACGGAGTGTTTGGCCCAAACAGGTGCGGTACAGGGCCGTATTTGCGGTGCAGAGGGGCTTTGGCTGAGCCAGGCGTCCGTCGTGCTGACCCTTGATGACGGCACGGAGGTTACAACCAGCACGAACAGCGATGGCTACTTTAGCTTTAACGATATTCCGGAAGGGACCTACGAAGTTGAGATAACCAAGGGCTCTTTTAATACGACCTTAACCATTGAAGTTGAAGCTGGCGGTAATGCTATTTTAGAGGAGCCGATCTGTATTCCGCCCGTAACCCGGATGGCCGTGATTACTGGTGTGTGGGATACGGTTGAAGAGGTTATTACTAATCTGGGGTATACGGTTCGTGATACCTACAACAGTGCAACTCCGGTGACGACCGATTCGGAGGGCAGCATTGACTTGATTAATGGTGATAGCTCAGATTTCTGGCTCGAAGATTTTCTGGCCGATCCCTTATGGCTTGCAGAATACGAAATTATCTTTTTAAACTGTGGTGCTCAGTACGATTTAATTTCTTCAGGCTCTGCAAGTGCGTCGCTTGCGATTACGAATTTGCAGAATTTTATCGCCAATGGCGGTTCTCTTTATGCTTCGGATTGGGCGGGAGAGGCGATTTTTGCGGTTTTTCCAGACTTGGTTGAGTTTTATGGTGGTGGCAGCACGATTGCTCCTGCCAAAGTTGGCAAGTCTACGTCGAATCAGAGTGCTGAGATCCTGGATACATATATGGCTTCTGCTTTAGGACGTACTCAAGTCAGCATTAATTTTGATTTGCCGCAATGGGTCGTTCTCGCCAAGCAGAGTGCTCAGCCGACAGATATCAATGTTTATGTCCGCGGTGACGTGAAGGTAACAACCAATGTTTTCTTCACAACCACGCAGGCTGATACACCTATCGTCGTGAGTTTTCCTTATGGTGATGGCAAGGTGGTCTTTACCAGTGCCCATAATGAGACCCAGACTTCTCCAGATCTGATGGATATTCTCGAATATTTAGTTTTCGAACTTTAGAACGCGAAAAGGACTTCGCTTGTCTTGCTAAAGAGTTGACAAGCGAGGTGCGTCCCACTACATTGCGCCCAACAATTTCCGAGTATCGGTTTTCTTTAGGAAAACCAGGCAGTTAATGGAGTGTACGGAATGAAACTTATTGGCAAGCGTGGCCTAACTATATTTTTTATCTTCCTTGGATTGGCATTAAGTAGTTGTCGTCCGAGTTATCCCAAATGTGATAACGATGACCATTGCGCCGAGCAGGGTGAGTACTGTTTGAACGGCCAGTGCCAGGAATGTCGGGAAGATGCGCAGTGCGAACTGAAGAATGGGCCAGCACACGTCTGTCAGGAAGGCCGATGCGAGTTTGTTGCCGAATGTCAAAACGATATGGACTGTGCAGCAAAAGACGAAACACTTGTTTGTAAGCGTGGCCTTTGTGAGACTGAATGTACGGCGGAAGCAAATGATTGCGAAGCTGGTTTTGTCTGCGAGCGAAATCGCTGTGTGGCGATGCGCTGCGAGACCGACGATGAATGTGAGAGTGGTTGGGGTTGCGTCTTGGGAACATGTCAGAACCGCCAGCTTGCGGCCAGTACGATGGGGGTTCCGGCAGAGTGCCAGGTTGATGAGAACTCTCCTTCCGAAGCCATTATTAAAATGGATCAGGTTAAATTCGAATTCGATAGTTTTGATTTAACAACTCTTGCCATGAATGAACTTCAAGGTGCGGCTGGTTGCTTAAAGCAGTTGCCAAAAGTCACTATTGTTATTGAGGGGCATTGTGATGAGCGCGGCACGCAAGAGTACAACCTGGCTCTTGGAGAAAAGCGCGCAACGGTTGTTAAGAAATATCTACGCAATTTGGGTGTTGAGGTTTCTCGTATGGAGACCAGAAGCATGGGTGAAAACCAACCCATTTGCTATGAAGGAAATGATGCTTGCTTTGCGCGTAATCGGCGCGTCGTGTTTTTGCAGTATCAGCAGTAGCGCTTAGTAAAGAGTGCTGAGCCAGGATCTATAGTAGGGATGCAAAGATTATTCGTCATTTTTAGCATGGTGAGCATGGTTGGTGCTTGTTGGGTGCCACTGGAGCAGGGAAACCAGCTTGAAAGGGATATGGGGGAGTTGCGCGCCCAGCTGCTGCAGACGCGAAAAGCCCTTGATTATCAGCAGGCAGAGCTGAGTGAGCAGATGGAAAGAGCGGATGCGCAGATCGATCGTGTGGCATCAACTCTCGAAGATTTGAACCGGGCAGCCAGAATGACTGATGCGGATTTTGGTGTGCAGCTACAGCGCCTCATCGCAGAGGTACAGGAGCTGCGTGGTAAGGTTGAACTGGCCGAGTATACAATGGAGAGTTTAAACCAAGCCATCAACGGGCAAGATGGCTTAGTGGTGCGCATTGAAAACCTTGAGAAGGGTATTGGCGCCAAAACATCTCATAAACGCAAACAAAGTACGGTGGTTGCCAGCAAAGGCACGTCAAAGAGTGATGTGAAAGCGATGCTGGCGCAAGGTTTGGCTTTGGGGAATGAAGCCAAGTATGACCAGGCAAGGGGAATTTTCCGTACCATTCTTAAAAAAGAGCCGCGCAAAAAAGGGATTAGTGACCAAGCCTATTTTCAAATTGGCGAGCTTTATTTTCAGCAGGGGCGATACCATAGTGCCCTGCAAGAATATATCAAGGTTGTGGAAAAGTTTGCCCGTGGCGATTATGCTGACGACGCCTACTATAAAATAGCGCTCTGCTCTTTGAGTATTGGGAATTTAGAAGACGCGCAGATTTTCTTCAACGAGCTGGTGCAAAACCACAAGAAGTCACCGCTTTACAAAGAGGCGGTTGCTAAGCTTGGTGATGTTAACGCCAAGTTAGCAGCAGAAAAGAAAAAGGCTAAATAAGCGCCTCTGCTAGAAGTCATCCAGATAAAAGTTTTCTACTTCGTCTTTCGTGTTTTTGTTTTTCTTGCCGTCTTTTGATGGCCTACGTGGAATCATCGATTTCTTTTTTGTTTCCTTTGCAGGCTCACTTGATTCGTCTGCCAGACTTTCCTCGGGCTCGTCTGGCTCGAACATCTCTTCTTCGATGCTGCTTTGGCCAATGCTTGGCGTGCTGAGACGAGGTTCTGGTTTGTCCCAGGAGTAGCTTAGGCTGGCCCATACCCATGGATTTGCTTGCGTACCGGAGAGCAGATAGGTGCCGCTGAGTATGGTTGCGGGGGCTATCTGAGTGGTGAAGGCAAAGCCATTAAAGTGAAATTTTGTTCCGACCATCAATTGCGTCGTGGAGGCGTCGACTGAGGTGTGGCTTTTCATATTACGACGGTTTGCATTCGTGTTCTCTTCTGCGCCGGCGATAATGTCTCCACCTCCTTGTGGCAATCCATCATCAGGAATACGCACATCATAGGCGTGGGTTTCGACCTTCTGTCCCTGCCAGCGCTTTGTTGCGCCCATGTAGAGATCCATAAAGGATGCGAGGCTCGCTTTGATTCCAAGGTTAAGAAAAGGCATGGCAGAAGTGGTTGTTGTCGTTTTGTTAAACCAATTTGAGCCCACTTTGGTTTCATTGGTTTGGGAATTCGAGCCAAAGCCGGTAGCCCCAAAGAGGGTTAACTTAGTGGTCGGTTGATACTTAAAAAGTCCTGCAACCTGCAGTCTGTTGGTAGACTCGCTGTAGGCGATACCATTAACCGGAGTTTTTTCGTTATTCGGATCCTCTGCGCCACCTTGAGCTGTTGCATTGGGAGGACTGGCAAGGGTGTTGTCTTCTTCGATGATAAACTCGATAAGATCTCCGCCATCCCGTTGTTTGAGTGGCTTAAAATTCATGCTTTGATTGTCCATGTGAATAAACCCGCCAAAGGTCCAGCGCTCCGAGTGAGCATAATGTGTGCGCAAAGAGAGATCAAAGCCACTGCCACCCGCATCCAGGTATGACTTTATTCCATTGGGTTCCCATTGATTGCCGATCATATTAAAGCCGAAGCCAACATCCGCATTAAGCTTCTCAAGAATTTGGTAGCCAGCTGAAAGTCCAAGACCGAGTTCGGTCAGCCCGTAAGTGCTTTCTGCCACATCCAGCGTATTGACTCCGGTGCTGCTGATGCCGGAAGTATCGGACGCGGGGAGAATATCAATGGGGCCAGTGGAATCATCAGGCTGTAGCTTGTTATGGGTTGAACCCCACCATAAATGCAGTCCCGTATTGAGATTGAGTTGAGGCAGGTCATAGGCAACAAAGAGATCCAGTTTTCGATTGGCGTCGAGGGTGGTGCCGCCCTGAACATATGGGTCGATGGCTTGGAGCTCCTCGATCGTATCATCAGCAGTTGCCGTATCTCCATCAGCATCAAATCCGGTGTAGGTGTTCCAACCGGTGGCCGTAATACCGTTGCCAATGAAGGTTCCGTAGCCAGGGGCGTAATTGGATATCCAGAAACCGAGTTTCAACTCATTCATAGGCGCCAGGATAAAGCCACCTCCATCATTGGTTTGAATTAACGGGCCGTTGAAGAGATTCTGCGTTGCCAAGGCTGCTGCGTCGCCGAATTGCAATAGGGCCTGCTCTGACATGGAGCTTAAGGTGTGGGGCAGTACCCAGACCGCAGTGCCGCTTTCCCAGTAATATCCCTGATCGCCGGTTAAGGCGCCTTCAATATGATTAAACGCTTGCGCTGGGGTTGTAAGGATTAAGGTGGTGCTAAGAACTAGGGCATGAAAAAGCTTATGCATGAGGGCTCCTACGTCTTGATTTCAACAGACTATGGTTTTCAAAGTGCCTGAACTAACATGGTTTTTTATAAGGAACAAGTGGAGGAGCTGAAGAATAGGATGTGGGTTTTTGTGGGTGTAATAGGCTTGGGTTCTGTGGGGCTACGGGCTATAGTAAGCAACGATTTGTAGACATTAGGTTTAGATTTCGGGGCTCAGTTGTGATTGAAAAAGAAAATAAGGCCACTCAGGAATTGGCGGAGAAAGCAGCGCTTAGCGGGGAGTTTCCAGAATTCTCTCTGGAGCAGCTTTTCCGTACCTTGGATATTGCGAAAAAAAGCGGCGTAGCCAAGTTTTTGAACCAGGAAACAGCAGGCTCGGTTGAGTTTAAAGAGGGAAGAGTCTTCAATGCGCAGGTTGAGGGCCGTGAAGGAGAAGAGGCCCTTTGGGCTCTCTTTCGTTGGGATACGGGCAAGTTTGATGTGTTTTTTGGAGATGTGAGCGGGGAAGTTAAGATTGATCTGGATTTAGATCCCCTCTTTGAAAAGTGCGCAGCCAAAAACAAAGCCTTTACTATCTGCACCAACGAACTGCCACCATTTCGTACGGTTTTGACTCTCGATCAACAGGAGCTATTAAATCACATTGGTAAAATGTCCGACACAACGGGAACAATTCTCAAGCTTTTTGATGGCCAGAAAACAATTGATGATGTGATCTTGGTTTCGGAGTTTTCTGAGGTTGAAACTCTGGAAAAGATTGTTGAACTTTTTGACTTAAAGATTCTTGTTGAAGGTGCCGCTTCGATTGCTCCACCGGTGTCGACTGCTCCTGCCCAGCCCCAACAATCTCAGGCGCTAAGTGTGCAGCCGGATATTAGAGCCAAAGAGTATCAGGAAAGTGAAACGCTCAAGCCTTTAACCTTGGTTCAGCAAAAGCCTGTTGTGCAAGATGAAGAGGAAACAAAAACTTTTTTTGAACAAGAGCAGGTAAGACAGGAGCCTACGGGATCAGATCAGGTACCGGTGGCGGAGACGACCGCGGCAAACACGAATGATGTTGGAGCCTCATCCGCAGCACCAGCACCACTACCGGTAGAACAAACTCCGAGTGCGGGAGCGCTGGTCGATCCGGCAAACTCTGCAAACTTCGATGCATCAAAGGCTGAAGTTGTTTCTGTGCAGGAGTGGAAGACAACGCCGCTGGCTGAAAGTGGAATCAGCAAGATGGCACCAGCATTTAATGATGCGCCGCCGCAAAGCCAAACGCCTGCCCCTGTACATTCGAGTGCTCCACCACCTGTATCCGTTCATTCGCAAAGCGCCGTTGTCCCAGGTGCGCCGGTAGGTGAAGGGAAATTACAACGATCGCAAAATGATTTACAGAGTTCCTCGGAACATATTTTTCAGCAGGGTCAGGAGAGCCAGGCAAACTGGCAGCCATTGCAAAAAAGCGGGAGTGAAACCGTTAATGAGTTTGAAGATCTTGATGACTCTCTGGATCAATTACCTCGTTCCAAAATGCCGCTCTACGCAGGTATTGGGGCAGGGGTTCTTGTTCTTGTCGGTATTATCGCCATGCTTAGCGGTGGTGATGAGAGTTCGGAGGTAACGGAGGCAGCGGAAGTCATTGCTCCTGCGCCTAAGGCGGAGAAAGCCACTCCTAAAAAGAAGGAAGCATCGGCAGCTACGGAGGCTAAAGGGGGCTTTGAAGTTCCGGCAACAAAATCTGAAACGGTGAAGGAGAAGGCGCCAGTAAAGGCCACAAAGAAAAGTGAGAAGCCCGCACTTTCAAAAGAAGCACAAGAGAAAAAAGCCCAGGCTGCTTTGAAAAAAAGTATAAAATCACATTTGCGTAAGGGTATGTCTTATTACAAGTCGGGTAAGACAGAAAAAGCAATTAGCGAATTTAAAGAGGTGGTGGCGCTGGATGCGAACCATGATGCGGCACATGCACAGCTTGGAGCGGCCTATTTTGACCTAGACCAAAACGCCCTGGCTTTAAAGCATTTGGAAAAGGCGGTCTCGGTTAATTCCCGAAACGCACAAGCGGTTTTGTTGCTGGGGAATGTATATCAGAGTACCAATCGTAGTGCAGATGCAAAAAAATCTTATGAACGGTATCTTGAAATTGCTCCTGATGGTAATTGGGCCGAAGATGTTAAGTTGATCTTAAAGACTCTACGTTAATCTAATGCGGCTTTTGCATGCAATCTAATGTTGATATTATAGTTATTGGCTATGAGCTGCCCGGCTTAATTGCTTCTTCTTTTCTTGCCAAACAGGGTTACCGTGTTTTGGTTATTGAGAATGGTGAAAACGAAGGAACATACGAGTGTGAAGGTTATCTTTTTGCCAGGCCCAAGCCGCTGGTACCACGTTTAAGCGGCCTGCCCCATGCCCAGTACATCCATCGCCAATTGGGTCTTGAGGCCACGATGGAAAAGATTTTGGACTCTTCAGGGAGGTCGTTTCAGCTGCTTTCAGATGATTATCGACTCGATGTTTGGACTAATGGGGATGCGTTTAATCTTGAACTCGAACGTGAGTTTCAGGAGCAAAAGGAAACATTGCAGTCAGCCTTGGAGAGACTTTTTCGAGTGGACGCGGAAATTAATGGATTGCTGGCGGCCTTACCATTCCTTCCCGCAGATGGGTGGCGGCAACGTAGGGAGTTTAAGCAATATGAGCGCCAAGCGTTAAAGTTTTCTCGGGATTTTTTGAATAATGAATTAGAAATGGTTGATGATAAAGTTGCTTTAGGCAAAAGTCTTCGCCATCTCCTCAGATTTTTTTCCAGGGTAGATTCAAACTCTCCCAGCGTTATTCACGCAGTTCGTGCGATGTGCAATTTCCTTCGGGGCACCATGGGCTTTGTTAACGCTGACGATTCATTAGAAAAATATTTTGCAGATGCGGCAAAAAATTACGGTGTTGAGTTCGTTGAGCAAAGGGTTGCGAGTCTTGATGTTGGCTATGGCAAGGTACGACGCATTGTTACGGAGCAAACTGAGTACTCAGCAAATGTTGTCTTGCTCAACACGCAGAAAAACCCCATTTCCTGGATAACCAACAAGCGAGCATTGCGGAAAATAGAGAAAGACCAAAACATTGCATCCGCCCACGGAGCTTGGGCTTTGGATATTATGTTAGATGCGTCAGCCCTGCCGTCGCATTTGGGCGATGTGGCTTTTCATTTGCCATCAAGGCAAGAGGAAGAGGTCTTCATGTTACGCGTTTCTCCTGCTTTGGACCAGCCTTCTGGAGAAAATGGAGAGAGGGAAGCAAATAACTTCAAAGTTTTGTCTCTTTCCGGATGGACTCCTGCTGAGGATTTAAGCGCCATCACTCCTAAGGCGAGATGGGAGCTGCTTGCTGAGCAAGTAGAGTGCTATGCGCCGTTCGTTTCCCAGCATATCGCCTGCATTGCCTCACCTATCGATATCTTAGGAGAAAAGGGGATGGCTCAGGAAACCCTTTATCAGTTTGAAGCTGGGACGGGAACAATGGGGCTTGGTCGCACCTCTTTGCGCTCCGGGTTGAAGAATATGCTTTATTGTTCGGGTGCGGTACTGCCAGGATTGGGGATGGAGGGTGATTATGTCTGTGCTTTAGCTGCTGTGCGTTCCGTGCTCAACATGGAGCAGCCTCGCTGGAAGCCTTTGCGGGATCTTGCCCACTGACCTAACGAAAATCCATATCTCTAAACATATCTTCTTGAGCGCTGCCTTTCTTAATGGCGATAGCCTCAACTTCTATATCTACTTCCTTCGGCAAGCCTGAAACTTCTACGACTGCTCGCGCTGGCAGGTTCATGCCGACGAAGAGTTTTTGGTAAACTTGATTCACTTTTTCAAAGTTTTCTAAATCGGTTAGAAATATTGTGCATTTAACAACTTCATCGAGGGCAAAGCCGCCATCGATGACAATATTCTTAAGATGCTCGAAAGCGATTTCTGCTTGGCGTTTGATATCTCCGCGAAAGACCTGACCGCTTGGAACCTCAATTGGGATTTGGCCAGAAACAAAAAGCATTGCACCTGGTTGTTCTATTTTGACCGCGTGAACGTAAGGCCCGACAGGTTTTGGGGCTTTGCGTGAGGTAATCATTTGGTGAACAGCAGGTCGACGTGCCATAGATTTTTCTCCTGATGAATTGCTTTCTTATCACTTACAAGCTTTGCGGCCCTAGTCAATAAGGCAAGCTAGACCGTTTTAACGCCAGTTTTTGTAAGTTGCAGGATGCGTATGCAAAAGAATGCAGCGGTCAGAGTTAGGCCGGCAACGAGTCCCCACCAAATACCCTGCACTCCAAGGTTGGTGGTGTGTGCCAAATATGCCCCGAGGGGTAAGCCAATAAGCCAGTGGGCAACAATCAGGGCGATGGCTGGAATACGGACATCAGCCAGCCCCCGCAATACGCCGCCGGCAACACTTTGTATGCCATCAACGATCTGAAAGGCTCCGGCTATTGGGATGAGGATAAGGGCAAGCCCGACAATATCTGACTCATGGGTGTAGAGGTTGGCTAAGAGTCCTGGATAAAAAATAAATAGGATCGCACTCAAAGTCATCAGGGCAACAGCCAGGGTGATGGCTGTCCATGAGGCCACATGCCATGGCTTTGCCGCACCGAGAAGATTTCCTATGCGGGTGGTGGCGGCTGCGGACAGGCCCATGGCAAACATCCAGGCAGTTGTTGCCAGGTTTAAGGCAATCATATGGGCTGCTAATTCGTTGGCGCCGAGTGTGCCTACAAGAAGGCCGGCGACGTTAAAGGCCCAGGCCTCTAAACAGATTTGCATGGCGATGGGGATGCCAAGGGCCATTTGTTTGCGTAGCCCCTTCAGGTTGCAGATGCCGCTTTCTTTTAGCCAGGCTTTCGGTAGTTGATGACGTGATCTTAGCCAAAGCCAGAGAGGCACAATCGTTTGGCACAGGGCAGTGGCCCAAGCACAGCCGATGACGCCGAAGCCTTCAAAGCCTGGCCAGCCATACATAAGAAGCCAATTCAAGGGGACATTAAATAGATTCGCTCCAAGCATAACCACCGCCGGTGGGCGCATGAGCGTGATGCCTTGCAGATAGGCGCGTTGGACATGAAATGCCAGTGAGCCGGGGATGCCCCACATCAGGGCAAAGCAATATTGGGAGGCTTCCGGAATGAGGTGTAGAGGTTGATTTAAGATTTTTAATGTCCAGGGAGCCAGTAGATGCCAGCCCATGGCGGGAAGCAGTAAGATTCCGGCGATAACAAAGCCCCTGGCGTAGGCGAGGGTAGCAATGGAATGTGTTTTAGCACCGTGGGCTTGGCTAACAATTGGATCCATGCCTCGGATGCAGCCAATCATAAACATGATCATGGGCATGGACCAAAGAAAGCCCATTCCGGCGATGGCGATAGCGTCTTCCCCAAGCCGCCCAAGCATGAGCATGTCGACAATATTCATGACCTGGCCACCAAGCATGCCCAGGATTGCTGGCCAAGCCAGATGGGTGATGACTTTGAGTTCGCTCTTAATGTTCAGAGTTATGGGGACAGCTTGCTCTTGTTGCATAATGTGACGAATGAGTTTTAAGAGATGGCACTGCCTTGAATATCGATGTACCAGCGCAGCAAATTAACGAGAATGAGTAAAATGCCTTGCAGGCGGGTAATTTGCCAGCCGGTGCGCATGAGGACAAAAACCAGAAGAACATTGGCCGCCAGCATCCAGATACCGGGTACGGCCGTTGAGGCAATGGTAAGGGGGGAAATAAGGGCAGCCAATCCAAGAACACCGAGCATATTGAACAAGTCAGAGCCTATGAGGTTGCCGACCGTGATGCCTGCCCGACCCTTTAAGGTCGCATTGACCGATGTAACCAGTTCAGGGGCGGATGTGCCCGCCGCAACGATCGTAACCGCGATGGCCCATTCAGACAGGCCCGCGACTCTGGCCAATCCCGATGCGGAGTGGACCAAAAATTCAGCGCCAAAAACGATCATCGACAGGCCTACGAGGATGCGAGGAATATCCAGCCAGGTAAAAGATTGGTGATCTTCAAGGGCTTCAGGCGCATCCCGCCTGAGGAAAAGGACGAGGATATATGTTAGGAGGGCTACAAAGAGCAATCCACCCTCAATGCGTGAAAGCTGCCGGTCCATCATAAATATTGTTATAAATAAGGCACTTACGCAAAGGACGAGACCATCTCTGTAGACCAACTTTTTGGTTGTAGGGATGGCGCGAATGACACAGCATATGCCGAGAATGAGTCCCAAATTAAAGGCATTCGAGCCCGCAACATTGCCGACAGACATATCGCTTTTTCCCGCAAGCGCAGCACCAATAGATACGGCGAATTCTGGTGCAGATGTGCCAAAGCCGACCAGAGTGAGGCCGATCAGGAGATCAGGTAGCTTGAAATGATGGGCCACATGTACTGCGCCGTCAACGAACCAGTCTGCGCCCTTCCAAAGAAAGACCATGGCGACCAATAAAAGGGCAATTTGGCCCGCAATGGGTAAGTCAGGAAGTGGCAGCATGGGGTCCTTGGTTCGCTTAATTGGGGTTTGAAAAGACTTTATCCTTGATGCTAAGCTGTTGCAATAAATAGATTATTTATCTATATCAGCGGTTGTCTAAAGAAAGCAGCTGAGCTTTTTTCCAGACACTTAAGCGAAGGCGGAAATGATGTCAGAGATAAGTCAGGCGTTACCGACACAGAATATGGAACTGAATATTGGACCTTCCCATCCGGCCATGCATGGAACGGTGAAGGTGTCGGTCGAGCTTGATGGCGAGAACATTGTAAAGAGCAATACGGATGTGGGTTATCTGCACCGTGGCTTCGAAAAAATGTGCGAGAATGTTACCTGGGCACAGTGCATGCCCTATACGGATCGTCTCAATTATGTATCGCCGCTAATTAACAATTTTGCGTTTTGTCAGGCTGTTGAAAAGCTGCTTGAAGTTGAAATTCCAGAGCGGGCTAAGTTTATCAGGGTGATTGCGGCGGAAATTTCCAGGATTACAGATCATATGACCTGTTGCGCAGCGATGGGGATGGAAGTTGGCGGATTTACCCCATTCCTCTATATGATTGAAGGGCGTGATTATCTTTACGATTTGGTTGAGCGTTTAAGTGGTGCAAGAATTACGGTGAATTTTGCCCGTATTGGTGGTGTAGCTCAGGATTTGCCTGAAGACTTTGTGTCCGATTGCTTGGCGACATTAGATAAAGTTTTTAAACTCGTTGATGATGGCGACAAGATGTTGACGCGCAACCGAATATTCATCGACAGAATGAATGGGGTTGGAAAGATTTCAGCGGAAGAGGCCATCGCTTATGGCATTACCGGACCTTTCCTCCGTTCTACGGGGGTTGATTATGATGTCCGTAAGGCGCACCCTTATGATGTTTATGACCGCTTCGATTTTGATGTTCCTGTTGGCGACAATGGAGACTGTTATGACCGCTGGCTGGTGCGCTTGGAAGAAATGCGTCAGAGTCGAAAAATTTTAGAGCAGGCCTTGAAGCAGATTCCACCAGGCACGGTATTGTTAGATAATCCACATTTTGCTTTGCCCGCAAAGGACCAGGTTTACACCCGAATCGAAGGATTGATGAATCACTTTAAGTTGGTCATTGAAGGGGCTCGCGTTAATGCTGGGGAAGTCTACAGTTTCAGCGAGGGCGGCAACGGTGAACTGGGCTTCTACATTGTCTCGGATGGCTCAGGCCAGCCCTACAAGATGCGTGTCCGTTCGCCTTGTTTTGCAATTATGCAGGCCCTTGATGATATTCTTTTGCCGGGAGCGATGCTTTCGGATGTGGTACCTATTTTTGGCTCGATTAATATGATCGGTGGCGAGTGCGACCGTTAGGAAAATTAAATGTCGAAGTGCGTTATTGATGGAAAAGAAATAGAGTTCGAAGCTGGCGAGTCGGTTATTGAGGCGGCCAAGCGGTACGATATCGAAATACCCTATTACTGTTGGCACTCAAAGCTTTCCGTAGCCGCCAATTGTCGTATGTGCCTTGTTGAGGTGGAAAATGCACCCAAGCTGCTGCCAGCGTGTCAGACCTCATGTCAGGATGGCATGGTGGTTAATACGGGCAATGAGCGGGTTAAGGATGCCCAAAGAGCGGTGCATGAGTTCTTGCTGATTAATCATCCTATTGATTGCCCGATTTGTGACCAAGCAGGGGAGTGCAAGCTGCAAGACTACTATATGGATTTCCATAAAACTCCTTCGCGCATGATTGACCGAAAAGTGAATAAGCCACGTCTTGAGGAATTGGGACCCCATGTCATGTACAATGCGGAGCGTTGTATCATGTGTACGCGCTGTGTGCGTTTTATGGAGGAAGTACCTCAGGAGCGACAGCTGGGTGTGTTTAATCGTGGGGATCACGCTGTTATTGGAACGGTTCCGGGACAAACGCTGGATAACGATTACTCACTTAATACGGTAGACATTTGTCCTGTTGGGGCACTTACATCGAGAGTTTTTCGCTTTAAGCAGCGTGCCTGGAACTTGGACCGTTCTGAGAGTCTTTGTGGAGGTTGTGCTCGCGGTTGCAATACTTATGTCGACCATCGTGGCAATCAGGTATATCGAATTTTACCTCGCTCAAACGATGCGGTTAACGAGTGTTGGATGTGTGATGAGGGACGGCTTACCTATCAAAGAGCCAACGAGAACCGCATGAACTTCCCAATGTTAAAGGGTGAAGGTTCCAGCATAAATGTTTCCTCTGAAGCCGCGGTGAATCGCGCGGTTGAACTGCTTGGTCCTGCTAAAGGGGAGGGAGTTCTGGGGGCTGCCCTGTCTCTGCATACAACAATTGAAGAGGCCTATGCTTTTGGTGTGCTGCTTAAAGATACTTTTGGTGTGGAAAAAATCGCATTATTAGAGTTTGATGCCTGGGCCGGTGATGAGCTCCTCAAGGTTTCGGACAGAAACCCAAATAGGCAAGGCATTATGCTGGCTTTTAGCGCCTTAGGGCTCGAGGTTGAAAGTGTGTCCTCTCTTTGTTCGCGTATTGACGGAGGAGAAGTTAAAGCACTTCTTGCTATGGGGCACGAAGGTGAGGAGTCGCAGGATTTGGTCCGAGCAGTGGAAAAGGTCGAGGTTTTTGTACACCTGGGTTATGCGGAGAGCATTTTTTCCGAACATGCGGATGTTGTGTTGCCTATTCAATCATGGCTGCAGACCAATGGAACCTGGATGAACCAATTTAATCGTTTGCAGCGGTTGCGCCCGGCGTTGAATTCAGAAAATGGAACACGCTCAGGTCTTAACTGGTTTACGCAGCTTGCATCAGGGCTGGACACAAACTTTGCCTGGGCTGACCTTCAGGAGCTCAGAAAAGAGATTGAAGAAAAAGCCGCGACGCTGAAGGGAATTAGTTTGGAAGATATCGATCAGCAAGGGCAGGAACTGAGCTCGTAGAGATTATTATGGTTATTGTTGTAAGCACTATTATTAAATTTATTGTCTTTGTACTACTTTTTGCCATGCCCTTGGCGACTCTCTTGACTTGGATGGAGCGCAGGCAGAGTGCTTACAGTCAGGATAGAATCGGTCCTACTCGCGCACATATATTCACTCTTTTCGGTAAACCAATAGTTCTCGGTGGACTTCTACACCCGGTGGCGGACGCTCTGAAGATGTTTTTTAAGGAATCTTTTGCACCGGATAGCTCTGATCATGCACTGCATCGTATTGCACCTTTAATCGGTTTCGTAACCGCTCTTATTGTTTTGGCCCTGATTCCATTTGGGCCAGATATTACCATTGCAGGGCACGTTATTCCTTTGCAGATTGTACGCCTCGATTCAGGGTTACTTTTGGTTTTCGCCTTCGGCTCACTTGGGGTTTACGGCGCAGCTCTGGCTGGATGGGCATCGAATAATCGATTTGCTCTCATGGGAGGCATACGTGCCTCGGCACAAGCCATCTCTTACGAAATTGCTTTAGGCCTGACCGCGGTTGGTGTGCTGATGACTTTTGGGGCCACCGAATTATCAGAAATTGTTGCCGCTCAAGACGGGCTAATCCTTGGATTTTTGCCGCGCTGGGGTATTGTTGTGCAGCCTTTTGCAGCGATGCTCTTTTTTGTTGCCGCGATGGCGGAAACAAAACGAGCGCCTTTTGATTTGCCAGAAGGAGAGTCAGAAATCATCGGTTACTTTCTAGAGTATTCGTCAATGGGGTTTGGCTTGTTTATGCTTGGAGAGTTTATTGAAATTGTTGTCCTTTCAGGTCTCTTTGCAACTCTTTTCCTTGGCGGTTGGCAATTGCCTTGGATTTTAGGTGAAAGCAGTATCAGTTTAGGAGCGATTGCTATTGAGTTACCGTCTTGGGCTATGGGAGTCGTTGGGATGCTGATTTTTGGCGCTAAGGTCTTCTTGCTCTGCGCCCTACAAATTCAGCTGCGCTGGAGCCTTCCACGTTTTCGCTATGACCAATTAATGCATCTGGGTTGGAAAATACTCCTGCCTTGCGCTTTGGTAAATATTTTCGTCACCGGTGTTCTCTTATGGATAGATCCTTCTCTAAATCTCTTGGCTTGGTTTGGTTTAGGGTTAATGGTATTCTTTGTCATGGTGGTTATTGCTGGTCCGAGAAGAACAGCTCTCGCAGAGCATTAGGGATTTTTTATGGCTATTCGAGTTCGAGAAAAAGTTGACTATTCTTTGTATGAGAGAAGCTACTTGCCTGAAGTTGTACGAGGACTGGGCATTTCTTTAAGACATTTCTTCGGTAACCTTTTTGGCAGCAAAAAAACCCGTTTGTTGCAGACTGTGCGTTACCCTGATGAGAAACGGATTTATCCGGAACGGTTTCGTGGACAGCATCGGCTTTTGCCTCGGGAAGATGGCTCTTCTCGTTGCGTGGCTTGCTATATGTGTGCCACCGCTTGCCCTGCTTATTGTATTCATATTGTGGCAGAAGAGTCTCCTGATGATGAAATCGAAAAATATCCAGCAGCATTTGAAATTGATATGCTGCGTTGTATTTATTGCGGCTTTTGTGTGGAAGCTTGTCCGGAAGACGCGATTCGAATGGATACTGGATTGCATACGCCGGCCTTTCTCAATCGCCAGGATGCAGTATTAGGGCGGGTTGACCTTTTAGGTCTTTTGGGGCGCTCGGGCACGGAACCGGCCTATGGGGCTCAAAATTATCGCGAAGATAAGCCACGTGGCTCCTAATCGATAGGGTCAGCGATGGCGCGGCATAAACAAATAGGATTGTGTCTTTTCGTTTATGCTTTCGCACTTGCTCCGGCTTATGCTGATGATACCCACTATCAGGATTTTATTGTTGGCGGTCGAGCGCTGGGTTTGGCTGGCGCCTTTTCAAGCATTGCGACGGAGCCTTCCGGACTTTATTATAACCCAGCAGGAATCGTAGACGCTAAAGACCTTCGTTTGCAGGTTTCGACCAGCCTCTACGGGTTTGAACGGGGTGAGTTGCGTGATGACTTCTACTTGCCTGTACCGGGAGTCGAAGATCTCAATATTGCATTTACAGAATTGATCATTGTTCCGGCCAGTGCGGGATTTGTTAAGACTTTTGGTGCGCGGGACGAGTACGGACGCCATAAGCAAGCTTATGCGGTGACCGTTCTGGTTCCATCTTTTCGCTCGAATTCGACGCTGAGTGGTGCCGGGGATGAGGATACGGATGACCCGGACACCCCTCTTCTTCAGGAGGAGGCACAAAGTTATAGGCGCAATGTTACAGACAGAACTCTTTGGTCCGGCATTGGCTATGCGAGAAAAATTAGCTCAGATCTGCGTATAGGGATTTCAGGCTTTTATGTGTTGCGCAGCGTCAAAGACAGCGAAGAGGTTGCCACAAATGCCATGATTGGTGAGAGCGATAAAGATGTTTTTCAGATCGCCTCCAACGAAATATCCCTGGTTAACGGTAGCTTTGTTTTGATGGGGGGAATTAAATACTTACCGACAGAGAAAATAGCACTGGGGTTAAACCTACAATCCCCATCTCTGCAGGTGCACTCTCGGTCATCATTACGTTTTATTCGTGGGCAATCTATTCCAGAATGCCCAGTGGGGACGGATTGTAATGTAGAGGATATTTTTTCAGAAGGGGCGGAGTCGACATTTGAGCAGATTGCGTTGGACACGGCAAAATCTCACACGAAGTACGCTCCGGCTTTACGTTTTGGGGCAAGTTATGCGGAACCACAGAAATACACCTTTTCAGCTGATCTCTCCTACCATTGGCCAGTAAATTATAAGCTTATAGGCCTTGGAGATATTTCTGAGGATCTACGTAATTCCTTGCCCTTTACCAACGATGTGCAACGAAATGCGGTGATGAATGCCAATATTGGCGCTGAATTTTTAGTGATCAAAGAAGTGTCTGTGGCAGGCGGCTTTTTTTCCGATTTCTCAACGGCCGCAAAAATTCCTGAAAAACCGACGAGTCAACAACTGCCTAAGATAGATCTCCTGGGTGTGACAATGGCATTAAGTTATGCGGCGGAACATTCTTTAAGCCGTCTTGGATTTGTTTATAGTTTTGGGGCGGGGCATGATGTTCTCCCTGAAAACGATTTGGATAGGCTTGTGCATGCGGAGCCGGAATACCAGCGTGTGGATTACGTACAATCTTTTTTCTACGTCTTTTTATCCAGTACCTTTAGATATTAGGTGCGTCGTAGCCGATATTTCTTTTTCAGCCATACAATAAGACCCAATCCGGTGCTTAACATTAAGAGGCCAAGCCAGCCGCTTGGATGGGTTAATACAAAGTAGGAGTTGCCCTGCCAATAAGCATTATGTGTGGCAATAAAAAATACACGGTGCGGGTATTGAATGAGAATAAGCAGTACACAAGTGCCCAGAGCGAGACTCGGTAAAAGCCAAAACAACTTTTGTTGGGTTTTAAGGCCGTGTCTGTAGAGGAAGAAACCAGCAAGAGCCGCAGATGTGTTTAGGGCCACAAGAAAGAAGGCCAGGGTTCCTGGAAATTGATAGAGGTAGGAAAATATCTGTGGGTCAAAGAAATAGAGCAATGTCCAATGGGGAAAAAAATGACCCAGATAGGCACAGATCGGAATTGTGAAGATGACTTGAAAGGCGAGAAGGTAAATAAGCACTGGTGTCAACGGTGAACTCGAATTGAGCAGGGAACGGCGTGCGTAGTGCGCAAGCACGATTCCTAATATAAGGTGTCCCCAGATGTTAATAAGTGCAGGCATGAAAGACTATATAAGAAATGGGGTGAGCGACGGGACTTGAACCCGCGACAACCGGTACCACAAACCAGAGCTCTACCAACTGAGCTACGCCCACCACACTTCAGAGTCTGGCTTATTTCGGTTAAGCGGGGCTGTCAAGCTGTGAAAATCAGGTTTCTCTAGAGAACCGCAAGGCCAGCATCGCCGCCTCGACAACGCATACACAAGCGATTGCCTGGACCGGTGGAGAGAAAAACACGATCACATTGTAGGCAGTTACGGGCGGCAAGGGAAGCGGGAGCCGAGCGGTTTGAGGTTCGATCGCCGGCTAAATCAGCGGCAACGCCTTTGACCTGGCGAATCAGTGCTTCTGAAATTCCCAAGTCTGCTGAGCGTCGCAGGATATCAGCCTCATTCATGCCTTCGCGTCGAAGTTCTTTGATGATTTCATCTCGATTGGTCAGCATGCCTTCAATAATTCGGCGATCCAGCTTTTCATCGTAACGATTTTCGTTTTCAGAGTCTTGGGCAATCTGTGCTGATTTTACTGCCGCAATGAGGTTTGAAGTCGACTGTCTAAGAGCCGGTTCCGCACTGCCTGTAGACTGCGGGGTCAAAACGATAGGCTTGGAATTAAAATCTGCGGTAGCGGCCTTGCCCCTCTTTCGAGTGGTTTTTTTCGTGGTTTTCTTCTTGTTTGTGGCGGTTTTCTTAGAGGCGGTTTTGATGGCAGAAGCTTTGCTCTTAGCAGTCTTCTTTTTGACGGTCTTCTTGCTTGCTGTTTTGGTTGTCTTAGTCTTCTTCTTAGCGGGCATGATTGCAATTTCCTTTGCTGACCACAACGACAGAATTGTCGGCTTTTGGGTCTAATTCACCGTAGACGGACTCTAGCGGCTCATTTGAAGCATGGGGGCAAAAAAGTCAAGCGCATTTGGTCTATGTCTTTGAAAAGATGGATCTTTTTCAGAATCCGTCACCACGCATCTAAGGTTTTGATATTAAAGGTTTTTCTCTCTTGTGCGTGCTTTGTAGCGCGCTTCTGCCTCATCAAAGCGTCGGCCTATCCAGATTGCGGCAGCGATGCCTACCACCAGACCCAAACTACCCAGGCCGAATTCCACATCCATGCTGCTGCTGCGATTGAAAAGTTTTGCACCAAAGGCCGTAAGCAGCGCTAATCCAGCGATAAAGCTGAGACTTACCCACTTAAACCAAGGGGGAAGCTGAATGGGGGCGGCACGGGTCACTGGTTTTTTAGGGCGTTGTCCCTGATAGATAAGCCAGCGGGAGAGCAGCAAGGCGACAGCCACTGCGCCGATGAGGGCCATAAACCAGTTTTGGCTGTATCCATGGCCGCTGTTGAAGGAGCCCTGCCCAGGCAGCACAAAGAGAATCCAGATAATGATGCCCACAGCGCTCAGAAGCATGAGTATTCGTATGACGATATTGGGGATTTCTGGTTCTTTGCGTTGAACCCGTGGTTTTGCAGTGGCATTTTTGGCCCGCTCCTCAAGCCAAAGCCATAGCCAGCGGCCCAGCAATGAGCCCAGGCCGATGGCACCGATGCAGATGGCAAAAAACAACCCATTGTTTTCCTTATGAAAGCGAAAATATTCACTCTGGGGCAGCCAGACCAAAAAACCAAAAGCAATCGCCGCACTCAGGCGGCCCAAAATGCGTAACCAGACATTGCCTTTGTTCGGCTTTTCGAGGTCGATGGCGCTAAGGTCAATCAAAGCAAGATCGACGCCTCGCAGCTCCTCGAGTTCCTGAAGTTCTTCCGAATCCTGCATCATTCAGCCCAGGTTTTACCTTACCCCTCTTTGGCCCCTATGCAAACGGCAAAGCACTGGGATTTGATACATTTAGGCTCAATTCTTATCGAGATTATTGACGACTTCGTCGTAGGATGTGGCTTCAACAAGGGTGGCCAATTGCTGGGTGTAGCGCTGAATAGAGTCATGCCGCTGACTTTCCTTAGCAAATTGCAAGGCTTTAGTTACGGCCACAAAGGCCCGCTCACTGTTGATAAAGAAGCTTACCCCATCGAGTACCGCCAAGAGACATGAGCGTAATAGACTTCTTGAAAGATGGGAAAAAGTAAATTCGTGGTTTTCTGAGTTGGCAATGCGAATGCTTACCTCAGCGGCTGAATCAGAACCAGTTTTAAATTGCTCCTGCTCAATGCTGGCGGTCACCGTGAAGTCGGCAAAACGAATCCGTTTGAGAGATGGATAATCCTCCGCATACATTTCAATTAAACCCTGAAAAAAAGCATCGACGATACCGACTCCGACTCCATTTATGACATATTTTTCACCGCTTTGGGCGTGATGGGCCTCACAGTGGATATGCAACATTCCACTTTTGAAATTCTCTTCAACGGAATAGGTGTCAATTTTAAGTTCGAAAATGGACCCCTCGAGAATCTCTTTGCTCAAATCAATGATCGCCCGTTTGTCACTCATATGTTGGTTTCCTCGTGTATTCAGGGGAGTCTTCTATATTAGCAAAGAATTTCTTATTTTGCTGCCAAAAGATTTGGCAAAATCAGGTTGAGAAGGGAGAATAGGGGCAGTGTTGGTTGCTAGCCGGAGATTTTATTGATGATTGTACAAGATCGCCGATTTGAAGCTCTTTTACATCGACCTCTGGAATTAGGGGGAGTGCAAAAGCAGGTTTTTACTCGGCTTCTGCATTTTTGGCGTCTCTATCATAATATTTCCTTTAGCCGTTATGAGCCGCTAAACGCGGAGTTGGCTGTACGTTTGATGACTGGCGGGCCTGTCTCCAGGTTATTTCAGGCCATCAATGAAACTCTGCCCTATATAGCCAATTTTGCGGACCACCTGGCGGGGCAGGAAGTCTACGATGATGACGAG
This sequence comes from uncultured Bdellovibrionales bacterium, assembly GCA_964013445.1. GTDB lineage: Bacteria > Myxococcota > XYA12-FULL-58-9 > XYA12-FULL-58-9 > JASMKV01 > JASMKV01. The sequence goes on from CAXGWX010000016.1 coordinate 28,152, forward strand.
GAGCTTTGGATGAGTGCTTCTGGGCAGGATGCATTTTCAGGGCATGGAGTGGTGGATGGTGCTGTTAAGCCCAAGATGGACTCCTTTTGCGAGGAGATCGACAATACCTTTGAAGGGGTGCGGGACGGAATAATTGAGGGGAGCCGTGAAAGCATCTCAGTCGTTCAGAGCACAAAAATGTGGTGTGAGGAAATAAGCGCATCAGTTCTACGTTTGCATCAGAGTCGTCGGGAAAAATCGAAATGGAGCATTATCACGGAAGGCTCCGAGACTCAGAAAAAAGCATTGAAGGTTATCTGGGGAGCGAGTCTTCTCGCCTTCAATTATTTTGATTTAGATTATTTTGAAGAAATTTGGCAACTCGAAAATAGAGAAGTGGATAAGGCAAAGCGAACCAGGAATTTGCTTTTTTCTTTTCGAGGCAAGTGTTTGCGAGCCACTTCGGAAATGCAGCAAGCAAGAGTTAGCGATAAGGTTGTTTTGGTTCAGGACTTGCTTCGAGCATTTGATTTGCTGATACAAGAAAACGCTTACGGGGAGGTACGGGCTCGTGATCGTTATGCGGTGCAAAAACATCGGGAGGCACTTGAGCAATGGAAAGAAGGCGATTGGCACGATGAAAATATAATTTCAGAGATTACGGAAGATATCAGGACGTTCTTTGCTCAATTAAGCGGTCTAAATCGCAGAAGATGTCTTGTTCTTGCGGACGAAGAAACTCTAAAGGAATGTATAAACTCACTCCAGACTTATCGTGAAGAACAAAGGAGTGGCCCCTGTGATGAGAGGCTGCTCGATGGGCTCAAGCAGTTGGTATGGCGTGATGAAAATCTGCAGGAGTACATTACGGGGCTTGATGAAGAGGAGTCTAAGGTTGATTTTTCTGAAATAATTGAAGCCATCTACACATGTCTAATGAAGATGGAGTTTGGCTAAGCAGTTTGAGACTGGGCAGGAGCAACTAGGCTCGGCTCGTATATTTCAGGCGCTTCATAGCCCATCAGTGTCGCGGCAGTGGCGGCAACATTGGCCAAACCTTTATCGGATAGCTTTTGATGTCGAAAGTGTTGTCGCAGGTTGTCGGGTAGATAAATCATGCATGGAACAGGGTTAAGGGAGTGGCTGGTTTTAGGCACAGCATGTCCCTTTGTGTCACGTAGGGGTGACGAGGTGTGTGTATCGATTTGAAACATTTCTTCAGCATTGCCGTGATCCGCGGTGATAATAAGCCCGCCCTTTAGAGACAATATATGTTTGGCTAAGCGGCCAAGGTTTTGGTCAAGATGCTCCATGGCTTTTACGGTTGCGGAAAAATTGCCTGTATGTCCGATCATATCGCCATTGGCATAGTTTATTCGCGCAAAATCGAAAGGTGTCTTAACGCTCGCTTTGATTATTTGTTCTGTAATTTCAGCAGCGCGCATTTGTGGTTGTTCCTCAAATGGAGTGGTCAGGGATGGGATCTCTAAATAGGTTTCGTGTTTTTTTGAAAACTTGGAGCTTCGATTGCCGTTCCAAAAATAGGTAACGTGACCGTATTTTTGAGTTTCGCTACAGGCGAATTGTTGACGACCCTGCTCAGCCAAAAGTTCACCAAAAGTGTCTTCAATTGCCGGTGGGGAGACGAGGTATTTTTTGGGCGCATTGGAGTCACCGTCATAGAGGGTCATGCCGGCGAAGAGTACGTCAGGTCTGTCCTGACGATGAAAGTGCTCAAAATGTTCATCTTCAAAAGCCGAGCAGAGCTGCAGCATTCGATCGCCACGAAAGTTAAAGGCAAGCACTGACGCTCCGTCCCTAATCGGCCCAAGAGGTTTTCTGTCTTCAGCAATGACGAAGGGAGGGAGATCTTGATCGCATATATTTGGTGTAGCGTTCCTGAAATAATCCAGCGCACTTAAGGCGTCTGAAAAATATTGACCTTCGCCGCAGACATGGGTTTTCCAGCCTTTTTCCACCATAGGCCAGTTTGCTCCATAACGATCCATTGTTATGCTCATTCGGCCTCCACCGGAGGCAATTTTGTACCGCCGCTTTGGGTGTCGATTGATTTCCGCAAGAAGTGTT
>CAXGWX010000017.1:0-30067 GCA_964013445.1 uncultured Bdellovibrionales bacterium
CATGAATCGGTTCGGGTTGCAACACGGTTTTGTTTTTATTTAAATGCTCAACAAAAGAAATGAGTCCGCCGTCATACTTGAAAACTTGATCTTTGTCGCTGCGTTCATCACTGACATTGATCGCAATGCCTTTGTTAAGGAAGGCAAGTTCCCGCAAGCGTTTAGCAAGAATATCGTAAGAGAACTCAATGGCAGAAAAAATTTCCGTATCCGGAAGAAATGTAATGCTGGTTCCACTTCGCTCCGTTGTTCCTACAACTTCGAGGGAAGCCAGTGGGGCACCTCGGGAATATTCCTGACGATGCACTTCTCCATTACGACAGATTTCTAAAAGTAACTTTTCAGACAGAGCGTTAACAACTGAAACACCTACGCCGTGTAAACCACCGGAGACTTTATAAGAGTTATCATCGAATTTTCCACCGGCGTGCAAAACAGTAAGGATTACTTCCGCCGCAGATTTTTTTTCTGTGGGATGCATATCCACAGGAATTCCGCGACCATTATCAGAAATGGTGACGGAGTTATCGGTGTGGATGGTGATGTTGATGGTGTCACAGTGGCCAGCTAAGGCTTCATCAATAGAGTTGTCGACGACTTCGAAAACCAAATGATGCAAGCCGGAGCCATCATCCGTATCGCCAACGTACATGCCTGGCCGCTTGCGAACAGCTTCCAGTCCTTTAAGAACCTTAATACGATCCGCATTATAATCGGTCGGTGCGGATGCAGATGTTGGTGCTTGTTCCACCGTAAAAATCCCTCCTGAAAGTGCGTCTTGAATTACCATAAAGGGGCCTTAAGTGCTACTTAAACTGTCAGAAAAACACGAGAATTTGACCTTTATTTTCAGAACGTTAGGATCATTTTAGGGCGCTTTTATAGACCTCAAAAACGGCCTTTGCTTGCTCGTCATAGGTGCGTTTGGCGACCCACTTTTTGCCGTTTTCACCCAGGCTCTCCCGCTCTCCATCCTCTTGCATTAGATGTATAATGCAATTAGATAGTGCCGCCACATCGTCGACCGGCACCAGGTGCCCACTCTGACTTTGTTCGAGCAACTCCCGCGCTCCGCTGTTGTCTGTGGCGGCGATGGCGAGTCCGGCGGCCATGGCTTCGAGGAGGGCAATGGGCTCTCCTTCCCATTTGGAGGAGAGAACGAAAAGATCCAGATGTGGCAGAAAATGCTCCAAGTCTTTGACTTCTCCAAGAAACGTTACTGGCGCTTGCCGTTTCTCTGCGAAGGCTTCGAGTTCCTTTCGGAGGGGACCATCTCCTGCGATAAGAAGCGCAGTATCTGGAACTCTTGCCACAGCTTCGATGGCGATGTGTAGGGCTTTTTGCGGAACCAGGCGGGCGACTGTGCCGATGGCAAATTTAGCTTTTGGCCAGAATTTAGGTTTTTCTTCAGGTTTTTCAGATAGGTTCTTAAGCCGGTCCTTTGCAAGGGCATTAGGAATATATACTCCCCGATTAGGGGCAAGGAATCTGCGGTCGCGCAAGAGTCGAATGTCGTCTTTGGCTACGGAGATAATTTCTTCGCACTTTTTACAGGCCATGTATTCGGCCAGCCATAAGGCTGCCCGTTTTAAGGGGGGGCATTGCTGTCGAAGGGCTAAACCGTGAATGGTATAAATTAGCGGTGCGTGAAGTTGCCAGCGCCGAGCGAAAAAGCTGGCGTAGAAAGCAGCCCGTGTGCCGTGGGCGTGCACTAAGTTTGGTTGTTCTCGTTCAACTAAGCTGGAGAGTTCCAGGAGGCTTTCAGGATTAAGGCGAAAACCCATAATATCCAGGGGGAGAACCGGAATATTTCTTTCTTCTAAGTCCTGGCTTAGTGGGCTGGCGCTGGCAGTAGCGACGATGGGTTGTAGACCCAATTTGGTCTGAGCTTGGCAGAGGCCGAGTAGGTGCTGGGCCCCACCGGCGGAACTGCCATCAGCCATAAGGTGTAAAACTCTCATTTAATGGTAGAAGCCTCGCATACGTTGATAAAACCCAATCATACTTTCTGCCCACACACCGTGGTGTTGTTTCCAGAAATAACGTTGAGATTGACGGTAGGCCTGTTTGGAGTTTTCAAGATTTGTTTGGCTGGATTGACCACGATGATGCAAAAGGGTGATTGCTGGGTCGTATACTATTTCGATTCCGGACTGAGCCAAGCGTAAACAGAAATCGATATCTTCAAAAAACAGAAAGAAATTTTCATCGAAGCCATCGATTTTTTCAAAAGCATCACGGCCTACAAGAAGAGAGGAGCCGGCGACCCAGGATACGGTTGTTTTGCGTGAAAAGACCCGATCAATAATAGCCCCTAAGAGAATATTTTTTCGGTCGAGGCGGCGCTGAACAGATCTCCGTAAAAACTCGTTCATAAGATTTGGGCGAAAGCCAAAAGAAAGTTGAAAATGATTTTGTGCATCTACCTGTCTAAAGCCGAAAGCCTTTCGGTGTAGTTGTCCGCACCGTTCGATGACCATCTTATAGGTATGCGGGCGCATTTCCGTATCAGGATTAAGTAGAAGAATAGCCTCACCACTTGTTTTCTTGACGGCGAGATTGATGGCTTTAGAGAAACCTAAATTGCTTTCCGCTTCTATAAGCTGCACCGCGGGAAATTTAGAACGTATTATTTCGACACTTTTGTCCTGCGATGCATTGTCAACAACCCAGACGTCAGCCCCTGGTTCAATGCTTTGCAGGCAGCGCTCGATATGACCTTCGCCGTTATAGTTAACGATAATAATCGAAAGTGAGTCATCCTGAGCATGATTTGTCATATTGCAATTTTCTAGAGAAAGACCTCGACGTGGGCTGTTTTACGCAGCTCGTCAAGCCAGATGGCAGTTTGGGTTTGCATGGCTTTTTGAAAATATTGCTGCTGATAGCGCTGATAGGATGCGGGGGTATTGCAGTCTACCGCGTCGCCTTCGATGCGCTCATAAACCTTAATCAGATGTAAACCAAATTGTGTTTGCACAGGAGCCGATACCTCCCCTGGTTGTAGTTTTGCCGCAGCATCTTCGAACTCCTGCACCATATCACCGCTTGAGAAACAACCAAGAGCGCCGCCTTTGGTTGCTCTGTCGGCGGAATATTTATCCGCATAGGTGGAAAAATTCGCGCCTTTGATGATCTCGGTGCGTAACTTATTTGCTTTTTTGCGGGTATTTTCCAAATCGTTGGTATCTTTTGGCACGAATAGGATGTGCGCCGCGCAGGTTTTGTATTGTTTTTGATCAGACTGCGCTTCTTGGCACATCTGCTTGAGTTCGCTATCATTGAATTGAATTTTGCTTTGCACTTTCATTTGCATCAGCCGCGAGCGTTCCATTTGCGCTTTGATTTGTTCGCGATATTCATTCCAGGTCATGCCTTGAGCGTAGAGCGCAGCTTGCAGCTGTGCTTGTGAGAGGTTGTTCATGCGCTGTACTTCGTTAATGGCTTGATCAATTTCTGTCTCGGAGATGTTTAGTTGCTGACGATTTTCTTTGACCGCCGCATCAATAAGTTTTTCCGCGATGGATTCGTCAAGAATCTTTTTTAATGCTGCTTGATAGCTCTTTTGAAATTCTTCTGGCGGTAAGGATTTTAAGGAATCAACAAAAGGGGAAGCTTTTTCTTCGAGCTCGCTTAAAGTGATAATATCTTCCTCAATGATGGCTACAATTTTATCGCTTAGGGTGCGTTGTCCTAGTGCGGGGGATGCAATGAATGCAGAGAGCAGAAGAAGTTTAAAAAAGTAGCGCAAGATTAGACTCCATAACATTGATTTCAGATTGCTTTCGCAAATCAGCAATAAGTTGTTCCTGTGTTGACTGTTCCTTTTGGCGTCGCAGAATCGATTCTGCATTAAGTCGAGCAACATTTTCCGGTAGCGGTAAAGCATCTGTTTTTTCTAATACTTCAAAGATGAAGAACCCATAATCGCTTGGAACCACCGCACTAAGCTTGTTGGTTTCCAGGCCAAAGACCGCCTCCTCAAAAAACCTCGGCATGGTTCCTCGCTCAACGTAGCCCAAGTCGCCACCGTTTTTTGCATCTGGAGAAAGTGAGTATTTAAGGGCAGCATCTTCGAAGGCCAGGCCTTTGTTAATCGATTCGAGTGCGTGCAGTGCTTCTTTTTCGGTTTTCGTCACGATTTGACGAACGTGTACGGACTCTGGTTTATGCAGAAGTTCTGCATTTTTTTCCAAATATTGCGAAATTTCATTATCCCGGACAACGATGCGGGGGAAGATGAGAGTCTGGAAATACTTTTGTATAAGCAGGTGCTCACGAAGATTTTGCTTATATTCGGTGGCAGTCATATCTTTCTTTTTAAGTTCTTCGAGGAACTCACCGTCTGTCCATCGGCCTATAGAGCGTTGATATGCGGCATCGATTTCATTTGAAGCAATGACGACATGATTATACTCGACTTCCCTTAGGAGTAGTCGCTTATCAATATAACGATTAAGAAAAAGCTTTAGGACCCCTTTGTCGCGATGTTCAATATTACTGTTTTCATCGCGAAGGCTTAACCAGCGAATTTCACGCTTAAAATCCTTAAGGCGGACCGCTTGCTCGTCAATGGTGGCGATGAGGAGAGGCTGGTTTGTCTTTTTGGTTTCACCGGCGCATGCGGAAAAAATCGCTAAGAGGATGCTCAACAAAAGAATATATTTTCCAAGTCTATACATCAGTCGCGTTTATTTGTGTGCTGGGCCAAGCTGATAAGAGCCAACATGGTCTTTGAGAAGGCGCAGCAGGTCTTCATCGTTGAAGTCTTTATCCTGTTGCAGAGTAACCGCCAAGCGCCCAGATGGTAAAAGTTTATATTTTTCCGGCTCTTTTTGCAGCCGCAGTGCTAAATCCTGCCTATCTACACTGGAATTTTCGGCGAAAGATATACCGACCTTTATTTCGCCCTCGACCAGTCCAGCACTCAAGGCCGTACAGCCGAGTTGAATAAGGCGCCGTCGTATGACCATAATATGACCCAGATGATTAATTTCTTCTGGAGCAGGCCCAAACCGTTCCGCAATTTCAGAACACATATTAAAAATCGCCTCATCGTTCTGACAGAGCGTAAGACGTTGATAAAGATTGAGACGCTCCGCAGGGTCAGGAACATAGTCTTCCGGTATGACTGCAGGGATGGGTAACTTCAGTTCCGGTTCGATCTCTTGTGTGTGTTCGTGCCCTTTTGCTTGCTCAATGGCTTCTTCTAAGAGTTCGGTGAAGAGTTCAAAGCCTACGGCATGAATATGGCCGGACTGATCTGCCCCCAAAATGTCTCCGGCCCCACGCATATCTAAATCATGGGTCGCGATATTAAAGCCTGAGCCGAGCTCAGAAAAACGTTTTAAAATGGCGAGGCGTTGCATGGCCTCTTTATTGATGCGTTGGTTTTCCGGCATGAGCAGATAGGCATGAGCCCGTTCGGAGCCGCGGCCAATTCGCCCCCGCAATTGGTAGAGCTGACTCAGCCCGAATTGATCGGCCCGGTTGATAATCATCGTATTCACACTGGGCAGATCAATACCGCTCTCAATAATCGTTGTACAGATCATCACGTCAAATCGGCGATTAATGAAATTGACCATTTTTTCTTCAAGTTCGGTGGCAGACATTTGACCGTGGGCCACGCAAATTTTTGCTTCAGGAACAAGGGTCGCAACAATTTCCGCCATGCCATGGATAGATTCTACCCGGTTGTGGACAAAAAACACCTGCCCACCCCGATGCAGCTCCCGTCTGATTGCTTCCTGAATGACTTGTTCGGAAAATCGCGTGACCTCTGTTCGAATGGCCAGCCGTTCTGCCGGAGGGGTTTGGATAATGGATATATTTCTTAACCCACTCATGGCCATATGCAGGGTTCTTGGTATTGGAGTGGCGCTCATTGTAAGAACATGAACATGGGTTTTGAGCTGCTTGATTCGTTCTTTATGTTTGACGCCGAAACGCTGTTCCTCATCAATGACAAGAAGGCCAAGATTTGCAAAGCTAACATCGTTGGACAAAAGTCGATGTGTACCAATGGCGATGTCGATTTGTCCGGTTTTGAGTCTATTCAGGATTTCCTGTGTTTGAGGTTTGGTGCGAAACCGGTTGAGGACCTCGATGTTGATTGCTTCGTGCCCAAAGCGCTCCCGAAAACGCTCACCGTGCTGTTCAGCCAAGACAGTTGTAGGCGCGAGGATCGCAACTTGTTTTTTTGCAAGCACGGCCATGTAGGCTGCCCGCATGGCGACTTCCGTTTTTCCAAAGCCAACATCACCGCAGAGTAATCGGTCCATTGGTGTGGGTTTGATCAGATCATCAATGACCTCATTTATAGCGCGCTCTTGGTCAGGTGTTTCGTTAAAAGGAAAGGTGGCTTCAAAATTTCGATATTGGGTGTCGGGTTCAGGAAAGGCAAAACCTGGAAGACTTTGGCGTTTGGCCTGTAGTGCCAATATTTCATGGGCAATATTGAGAACAGCATCTTTGACACGTGCTTTTGTTTTGGCCCATCTGGTACCGCCGAGTTTGTCCAGTCGTATTGCGTCGTTTTTGCTGGGATGCCTGCTTAAAAGCCCTACGCGATAACTTGGTAAGTAGAGTTTGTCCTTATTGGCATATTCCAGATGGATATAATCACCATCCGATCCGCCAACAATAAGGCGTTTGAGTCCAAGATACCGCCCGATTCCATGGTCCGCATGAATCACGAAATCGCCCTCACGCAGATCCTTAAGGGTAGATAATTGCTCAAAAGAAGTTGTTTTTTGTTTTTGGCTTTGGGCTTTATGCTGGGTGCCAAAAAGGTCTGATTCGCAAAAGAGGGCAACTTTATTTTGTTTGTCGATAAAACCGTTTTCAATAGGCGCTACCGCAATGGCCATACGGGGGTTGCGTCGTGCATCGCCCCAAGTTCTGGCCAGTGGAAGGTTGTCGATAATAGGTAAGTCGATGCGCCGTGCGCGAAGCATTTCGGCTAAACGCTCAGCAGAACCTCTGCTGAAGCAAGTAAAAAAGATTTCGTAACGATTTAAGCGAAGCTTTTCAAACATTCGTTCAAGTGGCTCAAGAAGATTTTCTTCCGCTTTATTCTGTCGCTTAAGGCGAAGTTTTAATCTTAAATCCATCCATGAGTCGAGATTACAATCAATGGTTTCAGTATCACGGTCGTCATTTAGCGTTTTGACCGAGAGCGATCGTTGCCCATCTATATCTTTGAGCAGCTCATCGGTTGTGCATAGATAGGTATCTACAGGGAAGACCAGCCTGTTTTGCTCTAGCGCTGCTTCACGAGCCTCCATGGAGTGGGACCAGTGCTCACTGATTTGCTCTTCTGCACCGTCTTCATATAATGAGATGATTATTGTTTCTGGTTCTACAATTTGGTCAAAAACTTTTTCTTTTAGAGGAAAGAAAGCGGGCCAAAGAGCCTCGATACCAAAAAAATAGTTGCCAACTCGAACCTCTTCAATTGTTGAATGTATTTTTCTTGTAGGTATGGTCAGAGAATCACCGAGTGCTTGCAGCTCTTGAATTGCACTTTCTTTGTTTTCTTCACTTAAAATTATTTCGCGGATTGGATAAAAATTAACCCGTTCCATTTTTTGAAAGGTTCTTTGGGTGGCGGGATTAAAAAATTTTAAGGACGCAATCGTATCACCAAAGAGGTCGAGTCGTATCGGACTATCATGTTCAGGGGTGTAGACATCGATGATGCTGCCTCGCACTGCAAATGTTCCCACATCTTCACAGAGGTCAACACGCTGATAGCCATTGAGAATAAGTTTTTCGGCGATCTCGTCTCTGGGGAGTTCGTCGTCACAAGCGATCGTCCAGGTGTGTTCTAAAAAGCTTTCCGAAGAGGCCCAAAAACATTGTAGCGAAGCCAGGGTGGTGATGATTATTTCCGGTCTTGTTCCATCCAGGAGTCTATAGCGGAGAGCTTGGCGTAGGTAAGCTAAAGGGACATTATAGGATAAATCATCATAGGGGTTTCTGGAAATGTCGGGTAGGACGGCCACATCTTTAAGGCCATATGCTTTGATTTGTGTTTCCAAGTCGAATGCCACTTCATTTGACTCGACCAGAAGAAGAATTTTGGCATCACCTTTTTGTCGATTTAAAAAATAGGGGAGAGCGTCTACGGGCAAGTTGTGGAGTGCTGCGGCGCGTCTATTCTCAAGTGCGGTTTCGATGTGGCTGGAGGTTTTCATTAGTTTTTGGGTGGACAAAAAGCAGATGCAGGGTTAACGGTCAAGCATGTGTTGTTTTCATTTTAAGGTTTTAGGGTTGATAAGCGGATTGGTAGGGCTGCTGCTAATGGGAACCCTGTCCTGTGTACCCAAAAAAATAAATATTGGTCATCTCGAACATACTCTGAGCTTGTGCCACGACGACCTCAAATGGAAGCGTTTTGTGGAGGCAACACGCTGCTATTCACCCGAGCGCCGCCGCGCTTTTCAAAAGTGGTTTAGAAGTGGTGCGGAAGATATTCATATTGACTCGATGGAATTGCATGAGCTTGAACTTTTGAAGACTGAAGGTCCGGTGCAGGCGAAGGTGGTGGTTGGAGTGAAAAGTTACCGTTTACCGGATACGACGCTCAAAAGCACAACAATTACAGAGCTTTGGCAATTTCAGGAAGGGCAGTGGTTTTTGGCTGCTACGGAGCCGGATATTTTCGAGCTAGGGGATAAGCAAGATGCGCTTGACCCGTCTTTGGAAGAAAAGTAAATCCAAATTATGTTTGCGGGCTTAAATGAAGAAGCTTTCTTGACCTACGAGGAGAAGAAATGGTCAAGCAATGTGCATAATCTTGCGCGTATGCAGGTCAAGGGGCAGCTTGAGGGCCTGGCGAAGGATTTAAGCGGTAGCTTAGGGGCAGATCTTGACTCTTTGGCCCTGGGCGCTTCTGATGAAATTCCGAATATTACAAATCAGAAGAAAGTCGATGCGCAATGGCTCTATTGGTTTCGTAACACCAATGAGCGGCAGGAACTTAAATCTTTTCTTAACGACAATACGCTTTCCAGTCCAAATTTCTTTAATATTGCGGCCCAGGATAAGCACGCTATCTTAACCTTTGTCTTGCGAGAGCATAATTTATGGGTTGGGTTACGTATAGCCGGATCTGCTATGGTTGATCGCCAAAATCTTAGTGAAAAATTCTCTAAGACTTGGGAGCGGGAAGTCTTTCTGGATCTGCTTAAGGGGGCTGAAGCAGGTTTAGAAATAGGTTTTCGGGATGCTGCGCAGGAGCTTTCTGATATTGGAGATGGTGAGCTTGAAGCGATGGCAAATCAGTTGCTGGAATCTAAATCATCATGGCTTCTCGGTTGTTCTATATCACGTGAAGAGGTTATTTCGCAGGGAGCAGAGCTAAAGAGCACCCTTGCGAAAACCTTAAAGCAACTTATTCCGTTTTATAAATACTGTACATGGTCTAAGGACAACGATTTTATTGGGGCACAAAAACAGATTCAGGAAGAAAAGGCTGAGAAGCGCCGCCAGGCAGACAGTTATAGTGTTGGTGATAGAGTTAGGATTAGTTCAGGTCTTTTCAGCGGTAAACAGGGGCTTGTAGAGTCGATCGATACAAAGTCCAATGTTCGAGTCCAGGTTGGTAATATGTCAGTTGTTGTTCCTAGTACGGAGCTAATTCCCGTAGCCAAGTAATTTTCTTAAGGCATCTTTTTTGGTGGCTTCCAGCCAGCCCATACTCGACATTTTGCCGCTTTCCCTTTTTTATTCACATAAATGGAGAAGCCAAAACGTTTCTTAGGGATTTGCTGGTGCACCCAGAGCGCTTTTTTTACTTTTGGAAGGCGCCACTTTTCCGTGAGCGGGCAAAGACACTGAACAAATTGCGGCTCGTCGGTTTTCCACCGAGACTTGCGAGCACGGGTGATGCAGGGCTCAACCGTATCCAGATACCGGGTAAAGACTTCTTTGACGAGCTCTTTGTCCGTATGCTTCTTAATTTCCTGCTTGATGGTTTTTTCTGATTTCTCACCTTGCTCTACATCTGGTGTTTTTTCTTTTTTTTCCTTGGTTATGATTCCAGCAGTTTCATATTTGTAGTTGCCATGCAGAACAGTGATTAAGGCGGTATTTTTATTAATATCGATACGAAGAGAGCTTTTTTCCTGAAAAGTGTTCAGGGGTTCACGATTTGTAGGGATGCTTGCCTCGATAAGCATGGTATCAGGAGCAATAAGATCAATTTTTTGATTATTGATGTTAAGAAGATAATTGCCTGCGGAGACAATAACTTTTCCAAACCGCAAATTACTGGTCAGCTCAATTTTAATTGAATCAGGCTGTTTTGAGCTTTCTCTCCGTTGTGCATTTGCTTCTCCAGGTAAAGCGAGTGCAAAGATGAGACAGCATGATAAAATGAGCTGACGTGTAGGCATATATTAAGCTCCTATTGTGAGGCGGCAAATGTGTTTTTTTCCACTCTTGATAATACATTGTCCCTCGTCAAAGGCACCTATCTCGAGCAGGGCAAACTCATCGCTCACCTTTTCGCCATTTAAACGCACTGCCCCTTGTTTAATCAAGCGCTTGGCCGCACTTTTTGACTGGGCGAATTCTGCCAAAATTAAAGCATCAAAAACACGCACTTCGCCGGAGGATACCAGCTTCTCATCGACCTGCAGTGTCGGAATATGGGTGTCATCGGTTTCAACCGTTCTTGGCATGGTCGAGCTGGGGAGAACCCCGTCGGGAATTTCTCTTTTACCGAAAGCACTTTGTGCGGAGCGCAAAGCATTTTGTGCCTCATCTTCGCCGTGCACGATTTTTGTTGCTTCGTAGGCGAGAATAGATTTCGCCGCATTGAGCTCGGTTGCGTTTGTTTTACCAATGGTATGGATCTCTTCCATAGGCAAAAAGGTGAAAAAGCCGAGCATGGAATGTACATCATCGTCGTGGGTGTTGATCCAATACTGATAGTATTCAAAGGGGCTCAAAAGCTCTGGGTTGAGCCATACCGCGCCTTTTGCGGTTTTGCCCATTTTTTCACCATGGGCATTCAACTGCAGGGGAAAGGTGAGCCCGTGTACCTGTGTTTGTCCAAGCCGTCGACAAAGATCGACGCCGGCCAGAATATTGCCCCATTGGTCATCGCCGCCCATTTGTAAAACACAGCCGTGACGTTTTTGTAGCTGCCAGAAGTCATAGGCCTGAAGAATCTGATAATTAAATTCGAGAAAGGATAAGCCCTTTTCTAAGCGGATTTTGTAGGCCTCTGCGCTGAGCATACGGTTCACTGAAAAATGCCGCCCAATTTCGCGCAAGAATTCAATATAATTCAGCTCACATAGCCAGTCCGCATTGTTGACCAAAAGACTTTTTCCCGAGTCAAAATCAAGAAGCCCGGAAATTTGGCTTTTGATGGCTTTAATTTGTTCTCCGATGGTGTCGACCGTAAGCATTTTACGCATTTCGGTTTTGCCGGAAGGGTCACCGACTTGCGCTGTTCCTCCTCCTATGACGACAATCGGTTGATGTCCGAGCATTTCCAGATGTTTTAAGGCCATAATGGTGAAAAGATGCCCAACATGGAGACTTGTGGCGGTAGGGTCATAGCCGGTATAGGCAACAACTTTTTGGTTTTCAAAGAGTTCACGTACCTCTTCTTCGTTTGTTACCTGCTTAACAAAACCCCGACTTTTCAATACATCAAACGCGTTCATTGATTTTATCTCCAGTGCTTGGGTTTAGGCTGGGGATATTCGGGGGTCAATCCTTATTCTCGGAAAAGTTTGATTTCTACTGACTTTTTTGTGGGGCTTTGATTATCTTCATGTTAAATGGTTTTCATGAATTATCGAGTATGTTTTCTCCACTGTGTTGTCCTGGCTCTTTTCAGTGGCTCTTGGCAAAACGTCCATGCCTCCGAATACGTTGGTCTTCACTCCCAGGGGATGGGAGGAGCACATCGAGGTTTGGGTACCAGCAACGACACCTTATTTGTGAATCCTGCGGGGATGTCGATGACCAAGCGGTATACTATCGAAGGCTCCGTTTCCAATAACAGAAAGGAAGACAGAACAAGCTGGACCGTTTCAGCCGTTGACTCGAAGTCCGGACCGGTGGCGGGGGGACTGGGATGGTTGCTGGAAAGTCATTCCGTTGACGGCAAAAGCACGTCAGTAAATCGTTTTATTCTCGGCCTGTCTTTAGCGCCGATTGAATTTGTTTCTTTTGGTTTTAATGCAAATTATTTTACCGGTGAAACCGGGCCGACGGAACTTACTCTTGCAGATTTATCTCACTTTAGTGGCGATATCGGTATGAGCTTAAGTTTTATGGAAAGCTTTCGCTTGGGGGTTGCTACACGCAATGTTTTTAGTTCAGAAGAGTCGGATTATTTGCCGATGACGACGGGTGCTGGATTTGGTTTTGTGTCCAACAGACTAAATGTCGCAGCAGATCTGGTATGGAATCACGACCTACCGGAAGATGAGTCCTTAAGCTACCATGCCGGGGTTGAATATTTTGCCCAGGATATTTTTCCTTTGCGCCTGGGCTACCAGCGAGAAGTCTACCGTAAAAAAGACAACGCTTTGGGAAATGAAAATATTCTAAGTGCAGGGCTTGGCTGGGTGAGCATGGGGGGCTCTTTTGAGTTTGCCTATAAGCAGTCGATTGAGCGACCAGCGCGACAGGAACTATCTTTCGGCCTAAAGTTTTTCTTATAGAGAAAGCCCTATAACAGGCCGTTCTGTTTCAGGGTGGTGAAAATGGTCGAGGGGAGTATTGTAAATTTCTTCTAAGAGCGACTTCTGTAAAACTTCTTTGGGGCTGCCCACCTTTTTAATTTCCGCGTCTTTTAAGAGCAAAATTCGGTCACAACTTTGGGAAGCGATATTCAGGTCGTGCAGTGCCATAAGCACGGTAGTGCCTTGTTTGACCTTGTCCTTGAGGGCATGAATCACTTTCGTGGTGTGTCGGTAATCCAAAGGCGCGCTTGGCTCATCCAGGAGTATTAAAGGGGCGTCTTTGATAAGGGTTTGGGCGAGCATAACAATTTGTTGTTGACCGATAGATAATTCACCAAAGTAATCATTTATTGATCTTTCGAATCCGAGTGTGTTTAGGCACTCAAGAATTTGTTTCGGTATTGTTGGCGGGGCAAAAAAACGATTTTTAAAAGCTAAGCCCATGGAGACAATTTCTTCGACTCGAAAGGGAAAAGTCTGCGGTATATTTTGCGCCATATAGGCACAGCGAGCACTTTGTTCGCGGCGATTGAGGTTTGCGAGTGAATTATTTTCGAAGAAAATATCCCCACTGTAGGGTAAAAGCCCAGCAATGGCCTTAAGTAGGGTTGATTTACCGGCCCCGTTGGCGCCAATAATACCTACGAGCTCTGTTCCTGTAGAGCTAAACTCGACATTTTTCAGCACAACATTGTCTGCGTAGCCGGTACTTAGATTTTTCAGCGATAGTAGAGCCATTATCGTATGGGCTCTTCATATTGAAAGAGCTCGAGTAAGAGATCGCTTTCCTTTGCGGTAGGTTCCAAGGCTTTGGCCATCTCAAACATCATCCGGGCATTTTCTAACAAGATTGGATCTTTTATCGCCGAGCCACGTATAAGATAAATTTTGCCCAACATTAAATTGGCTGAAGCAAGAAAAGGATAAATAGTGATGGCTTCTTTAAGTAAACCCTCCGCTTCAAAATACGCACCTTTGCGGTAATAGGTTTCCCCCTGAGATAGAAGAATCTTGGCCTGGCGCATATCGGAAGGGTGGGGTTCAAAAACAACAGATTTGAGTTTCATCCGGCGTTTTTTGGGGTAGGGCTTGGTTTCTTTTTGTTTGCTTGCGTTAATCGGTTTATAAAGTCGCCTCTGTTGATACCATGCGGACTTTTGGCAGGACAAAAGTGTAAACCCCAGCATAAATAGTATAATTAATCCGCGTTGCATATCTCTTCTCTCTGCCTCACATGACAAAACTTGAGTTGATATGCAAGATGATAGCTACGTCAGAAAGTTTTATTCTTTTTGAGTGTCGGAGAGATCCTCGCCTTGCCCGTCAGCGGAGTACTCTTGCTCTTCGAGATGGCGAAACAAGTCACGTACAATTTCAAGTCTTTCAAGCCCGTCCTCTGCCTGGCGGGCATAGGATTTGATTGAGAGCATCGGTCCATGCATAATTTTGTTTACAATCGCTCTCGTGACAGTATTCAAAGTCTCCTGCGCTTCAGGAGTCAATTTGTCTTGATGCTTAGCAAGTTCCTCAGTGCGTATTTTGTCAATCGCTTCTCGTAGAGTAAGAATAAAAGGTGTGGCATTGAGCTGATTTTGCCAGTTGCGAAGTTTATTAATTTCTCCCTGAATAATTTCCTCAACAAAAGGAATTTCTTTTTTGCGTAGAGCTAAATTATGATCCACCACCTGTCCAAGCGCGGTAATGTCGTGAACGAAAGTGTTTGAGCGGTCGTTCACATCAGTGGCGATATTTCGCGGGAGCCCTAAGTCAATCAGGGCAAGCGGACTATTTTCTGAGCTTCGAGCTCTGATTAGGAGCTCTTTGTTGATGATTGGTGATTCTGTTTGTATAGCACTGACAACGATATCGGCCCCTTCAAGAGCATGTTCTAATTTTTCGAAGGGAATAAAATGGCCCTGAACCTGTTTTGCAAGGCTTTCCCCTTTTTCGTTATTACGATTGACAATCATCAGGGTGCCGGCGCCCTTTTGCTCAAAGTGCTGAGCCACCAGTCGTCCAGTGTCACCGGCTCCAATAACTACAACTTTTTGTTTGCTTAAATCGCTGTAAATGCGCTGACAGAGTTGCACAGCGGCGGAGGCTATGGATACGGCCCCTGCACCAATCTGGGTGCGTGCCCGGCTTTCTTTTGCTGCCTTGAGGGCGTGTCGCGCAATGGTATCAAATGTGCCGCTGGTTTCGGTGGAGGATTGTCGGTAAACAATGGCATCTTTGATTTGACCAAGGACTTGTGCTTCACCGATGATCATAGAATCAAGCCCACAGGTGACGCGAAACAAGTGTTGCAGCCCATCAAACCCAAATTTTCGATACCACTCAGCTTTCTCTGGGAAGCGCTCTTTTCCAACCACATCTTGTAGGGTGTTTATCAGGCGTGAGGTGCAGTCGATTTCTTCACCAGGAAGACTGTATATTTCAGTTCGATTACATGTGGAGACAATAAATGTATCCTGAAGATTTGCCGACTCCTGGTGCTGCGATGAATTGCCCAAGAGCTCGTAAAAATGGGAAATTTCATCATTCGTTAAGGCGATTTTTTCCAAGTCTTCGATGGGTGTGGTTTTAAGATTAAGTCCAATCATTGCAAAACGACTAAAGGATGCAAAGTTTGCATTGATGGAGGCAGCCATGCGCTCTGGATTCGCACTGCTCATGAGCTAAATCCGTGGAAAGATGTGCGAATGAACATGGCTCCAAGTACGGCAACGAGAGCGACACTAAAGCCGAAGAGAGACAGGTAGATGGCACGAATATTACGCCAACCTAATTTAAAATAAGCCATGACTGTGAAGGCATAGATGAACCAGATAATAATTGTGGCGATAAATTGTGGATCCTTAAGGAAATGAGAACCCATTTGCACGGACATGATCATCCCTAAGAGTATAGCCAAAGAAAATGTGCACCAGCCCAAAAGAGCTGCGCCAAAACTCATTTGAATGAGAACATCGAGGGATGGAAGTCGATCGAATATAAGCCCGAAGTTTTGCTGTTTCAAGGAGCGATAGAGGAGAAATGCCATAAAGCTATAGGCCGCTCCAACAAAAAAGCCAGAATAACCAAAGACCGCAAAAACGAGATGCATGCCGAAGAGGGGGGTAGCAAGAATTTCGGAGCCAGGTGTTACCGCATGGGGCAGGAGTCCAGAGGCGATGACTTGCAGTAGGACGACGAAGGAGAGAACGAAGCAGCCGGTTTCTTTGGAGCCCTGCACCTTTTCGACATAAAGATAAATGGTGCAAACAGCCAAAGCAATCATAGAGAGAACTTCTGCTAAATTGGCCATTGGAAAGCGTTGATAAACGCTGAAACGCAGCAGAAAAAAGACGATATGAATGCAGAACGTGGCAGCCAGAATCTTGGTGCAGGTTCTCTTGGCAAAATCATCATGGCGCACGAAATAGACAGCGTAATTCACGGCGGCTACCCCGTAGAGCAGGGGTAGAAGCGCCACCAGTACATCAATCAAAAGTGCCATGGGCTACCATTAACGATGCAGAAGAGTCCCGTCAATACGCAAATGTGCTTAAAAGCATCCTCCTTAACGTTTGACCAGGGCGCTTCTATCTACCTGATCTTTGACGCGAATATGTGGACGCAGCTTTCTAAGAAGCTTTTTTCCGATACCTTCGACCCTTAGGAGATCTACAGGGCGCCGAAAGGCCCGCCGCTGCCTATAGAGGACAATGGCCAGCGCTCGTTTTCTGCCTATCCCCGGCAACTCAAGCAGTTTGCTGTATTTGGCTGTATTGATGTTGATGGCCTCTGGGACATCAGCCTGTTCCGCAGCCGGTGTTAGGTTGAGTAGAGTGGCAAGTAAAAGTGCTGTCATCATTTGCATGCTCTACTCCTGACCTTTGCTGTTTTGGTAAGCGGGACGAATGTGCAATTTTCCGCTGACAGGTAAAGCATCAAGAATGACATTGAGTGAGTCATCCCTGTTGATAAACCCGGTGCCAATACGCCGAAAGAGCGGCTTCTCAAGTTTATCATCTTCAATAATTGTAAAAACAGCCTGTGGGCTTTTGTTCATGCCAAACCTCCTATGTTTTGGTGGTTGGGCATTCTTCAGTTTTCATGCCAGGTTTTTGCCCACAGAACTCTTATATTTCTGTCGTGGTTTGCCTGGCGTGTCACTTTTTGTGACACAAAAATCACTTGGCTTTGCCTAGTCGAGTCGCTGATGTTTAAACCGTTTGGTTTTATAATGGGCTTTGCCATCTTTGATGGTCATAAGCATCGCCAGTCCGTAGGATGCCTTGTGGTTATGCATGACCCAAGGAAAGGCGCTCATGGAACCAGCGTTGACATGTAAGGTTTTGCTCGGTTTGCCCTCTTTGACGGGGGTCTTTTGATTACGTAATACGCCTCGCCCTCCAGCTTCAAGAATATGGCCATAAATCCCAAAGGGTATTTCCTGTTCTTTGACCAATTGTGCCAGCCCTTTGTGCCCTACATTCTCGCCGTCAATAATATAATCGAGTGCATGCTTGCCCTTGCCTCGAGGAGGACCGTGGGAAACGAGGGCCAGCGGTGCCTCTTCTTCAGGCAAAAGAGTTTCAAGCATGACTTGCACATCATCATCTTTAAAGAGGCAACTCGAGCTGTATTGCATAAAGCGTTTGTCATGGTAGCCGGGAACGACCCAAAACTCGATGTCATCCGCAGCGATTTGTCGCACCCACATGCCGTTGATAAGATTTGGATATTTTTCGCTACGCTCCATATAGGCGCGGGCAAAACTGCCCGCACTGTCAATGTTTCCAGGCAGGATAAGGGTAGGCAATCCGGTTTTCGCCAGGTAATCGATGGCATCAACCAAGTCGAATTCATCGCGGGAAATATCACCGTTGGCGATAAGCCATTCGATACCTTCTTCTTTAAACCATTTGATGGCAGCATCCAGATTATTACGGGTACCTTTCGACATATCCTTAATGGCGCCGAGGATACCAATTTTGACATCCTTATCCGCATCCGGATTTTCAACCATCATTTTGTAGCCATTATGGGTATAGGTTTTGTTGGCGAGCTGAATTTTGCGTGGCTCACTAAACTCTGCAAGCGGTCCCGGGCACTGATGACGCTGTTGGCGCATATAGTCGCTCCACGTGGGGGCCGGCTCAGCGCGTAACGGAGTTGCAAAAATAGAGAGCATGAGTATGATGAAGGCTGCAGCTTTCACAATTTTTCCTTTCTGCACTGGAATATGCATCATGATGTCGAATGCTTCTAACAGGTTCGGTCTTGCAGGACAAAGGATCTTGGTCACAAGGCCCGCACTCCAGTCTGAGGAGCTTAGCAGATTATTGGGCGAGTTTGGAGCCGAGGCGATTGTTTTGCCTTTGCTGGAACCACGGCCACTAAACTCGTTGAGAGCGCGAGAGGAAATCGAAAAAATCCAACAAAAGCAGCATGATACCTTGTTGTTTACCTCCGCCAATGGGGCCCGATTTCTATTTCAGGAGATGGAGGCGCTCGAGGTTTCAATTGCAGAGCTCTCGGGGGTTGAAATTCATGCGCTTGGGGCGAAAACTCAGGAATATTTAGAAAGTCGAGGCTGCCGGGTGATTTATCATCAGGGGGTGCGACAGAGTGAGGATTTTCTTGCAGCATTGCAATCTCATTTTGCTGCCGCTTTAGGGGAAAAACGCTTTTTATGGCCGCGGGCTGCCGAGGTCAGAGATGTATTGGCGCCAGGATTGCGAAATTTAGGGGCTCAACTTGTCGAGTGTGTCGTCTATGAAAGTGCTCAAATACAAGTTTCTGCTCCCTTGCCTGCAAATCTCAATTGGATCACTTTCGCCAGCCCTTCTGCCATCGATTCCTTTAGGAAAAACTTCGTCACCTTCCCAGCCGTAGGTTATGCCTGCATCGGCAAGGTGAGTGCGGAGCGGCTCAAGCATTATGGGGTGGAGTGTGAGGTGATTGCTGATGAGCCCAGTAATGCGGGGCTGGTCGCGGCCTTAAATAACTATCTTTGCCAATGACCGCTTTTCCCACCATCTTTTTCCATGAGTCGCAGTGGCCCTACTTCAATGCCTTTATCAATGGCTTTGAGCATATCGTAGACCGTTAGGGCAGCGACGCTGGCGGCACAAAGGGCCTCCATTTCAACACCTGTTTTTCCATGGTTTCTGACCACAGTCCTGATCTTAAGTTGGTTTCCCTCGAGGAAAAGTTCAACTTCGACTTTTTCCAAAGGAATATTATGGCAAAGAGGAATGAGTTCTGCGGTCTTTTTGGCAGCCTGAATGCCAGCAATTCTTGCGGTTGCCAGCACATCTCCTTTTTTATTGCTTCCGCTTTTGAGAGCCTCAAGGGCCTCGGAGCTTAAATGAACAGTCGTTTCCGCCTGAGCGGACCGCTGGGTGGCTGTTTTATCGCCCACGTCAACCATATGGGCTTCACCGCTGGCGTTTAGGTGGCTTAGTTCTTTTTTCGATTTGCGCATCTTTACATGGCTCATATCTATTGCTAGTTAAAAGCGCAACGCCTAAGGCGCGAGGAAGTCTGGTGCATTCCTAAGAATAAATCCAGCGCTGCCCCCGCAACTGTAATTGGCAACAATTCTCGATATAACCACTGGCTTAAGGGCCGGGAAGGTTTGAGGATAGATTGAGCCATAAGCCAGGAGACTTGGCCTGAAAGCGTACAAAAAATTAACGTTTCGGGGCGAAACGCGCGATTTTCATTCTGAAAACATCTGCGATGAATCCCGAGAAATGATGGAGAATCAAATGATATTATCAAAGATTAAAGCGGTGGGCTTGTTTGCTCTGGTGAGTTCTTTTATTGCCTGCGGTTCTGAAGCAAGTTTAGAGATTAAAGGTTCATGGAAGAGTAATTACGATGCGCTCGAGACGATCGATGAAACGACATGGTCATCGACAGCTTCCGGGGTGACCAGCACCTATACGATTGTCAAATTTGATAACGAAAATAATATGGCGATCACCCAAAATGCGGCGGATGCGACTTACGATCCAGGCAAGTTCAATAAAATCGTTTGGACTGACCTGGTCGACGATAGCTTTTACTACTGCATGGTAGATTACTCGAAGGAGAGTGCGGAAGAGGCTGAAGCATCTACCACAACCGCCGACTCAAATGATCCGGCAACAACCGGTTGTGGTGGTTTTGCCTGGACTCAACTAAGCGCCCATAGCGAGTAAGTTTGATGCGTTTTTGGCACGCAAGTGCGGCCATTTTAGTTCTAATTTTTTGCGGCTGCGGTGTCACAGCGGTGGACCCGCAGCTGCCAGAAGAAGAGCGTTTAGATTACCGTCTGTATCCCTACGCGCAGGCAGTTGTTGAATTCAACCCAGGCCAAGGCTCCGGCTTTGGTCAGGACACTTTTCCAGATGTTGTCTTAGGGCCCCCGCATGGCTTGGGTGCTGTGCAGGGTTCAATGGATGTCTTAAGTCTGGGGGCGGCAGGAGAAATTATTCTTGATTTCTCTCCTCGGACCATCGTCGATGGCGAAGGTGTGGACTTTGTCGTTTTCGAAAATGTTTTTTGGCCGGGAAATGACAGCACCAATCCCTGGAAAGAACTGGCGGAAGTTAGTGTCAGCCAGGACGGTGAGGATTGGTTCACCTTTACCTGTACTCTGGAACCTCAGGACCCAGGAGAGTGGCCCGGCTGTGCGGGGTGGAGCCCAACCCAACCCTATACACCGGATCCAAAGGGCGTGGACCCTGAGAGCAGTGGTGGGGATTTCTTTGACTTGGCGGAGCTTGGGCTGACAAGTGCCCGCTATGTGCGCATCCGAGATCTCTCTGGTGAGGGTGCGGCTCCCAGTGTGGGCTTTGATTTGGATGCGGTCGGCTTAGTTTCTTTTGTCAGTGACGAGCCTGCGGAGTAATTTTCACAAGATAAAAATGTGTTTCACTCTGATGCATGTCTGCATCTAAAGGGCCATAAGCGACTGAAATGAGGTCGGCATGGTTTTTGCGAATGGCTCCCGGATGGGTATGTCAGTGCGTAAATGGAAGAGCAGTGAATCGATACATCTCTTGTCAGATCAGCGCCTTTGGATTTTAACCCTTGGCGGCTCACTCCTGCGTCGCCAACGGTTGGGGCGTAAACTTGAAGAGCTGGTGATGGAAGAGGGGCTTTCTGCTTTGATACCAGAAGAATTGGCACGCATAGGTTTTCGTGAGCATGAGGCGTTGCGGTTGTGTGGTTTTATGGAGTTGCATCGTCGCTTGTGCCGTCATTCTGCTTCCCTTTCGGCGGTTAACTCGCCAGAGGAAGCCTATGCTCTTTTTGCGCCGTTCTTAGATTTAAGTGAGAAAGAAGAGTTTTTTCTGGCGGTTTTGGACAATCACAACCGGGTACGTAGAGTTGAGCCGCTGGCTATAGGCAGCGAAAGCCTTTGCACGGTTGATGTTCTGCATGTTTTGCGTTGTGCTCTACGCTATCAGGGGCGTGCAATCATGTTGGCGCACAACCATCCTTCAGGGGAAGTGAACCCCTCTCGCTTTGATATCGATGTGACCCACGAGATTCAAACCCTGTGCCTGCGTATGCGAATTACTTTGTTGGACCACATTATTGTTGGTCGCCAGGGGGTTTTTCCTGAGTATTATAGTTTTGCGCAGGAAGGCTTAATTGTGCCGGGTTAGGGTTTGGCAGACAACTTCAATATCTTTCCTTCGTAAAAGGATAAAACATAGATTTCATTTTGTTTATCTTGAGCAAAGGAGGATATATTGTGTCTGCTTTGTATCAGCAGTTTAGGTGAAGCCTTCGTTTCAGGATCAAAGCTAAAGATGCGGCCGGAAACAAAATCCGCAAAAATATATTTGCCGTAGAGCTCCGGGATTGCTTTTCCCCGATAGACAAAGCCCCCGGTGATCGATTTATCCCCATTGGCCTGGCTGTATTCTGCAACCGGCATCACTAAATTCTTTTTCTGACAGGATTTTGCTCTGAAGCATTGGCTTCCCTCCATAATGTTCCACCCATAGTTTTTGCCGCTGCGAATAATGCTAATTTCTTCAATCTTATTTTGACCTACATCCCCAGCCCAAAGTTCGCCAGAAATGACATCGAAATGGAAGCGCCAAGGGTTTCGTAAGCCCCAGGCAAAAATTTCCGGGCGAAACTGCGTACCAACAAAGGGGTTATCAGAGGGAATTTTGTAGGGAAGGGTGTTTACGTCAAGCCGCAAAATAGAGCCCAGAAGAGTGTGGCGATTTTGTCCGTGGCCTTTTGGATCTGCAGCCGCACCTCCATCTCCGAACCCAATATAGAGGAATTGATCGGGACCGAAGGCGATGTGTCCGCCATTGTGATTACCGTAGGGTTGGTTGATCTCAAGAATTATGCGCTCGCTTTTTTTGTCGAGTTCTCCTTGCGATGTGCAACAGGTCATTCGGGAAATACGTGATTTAAACCGCTTCTTCCCGGTGGTGTAGGAGAGGTATACATAGGGCTTTTGCGGGTAGGCAGGGTCAAAAGCAAAGCCGAGCAAGCCCGCTTCACCATGACGCTTGCTGTTGAGTCTCTTGCCAAGCTCTAAGAAAGTAGTTTGTTTACCGCCGGGTTGCCAGCGAATGATTTCACCACGACGTTGTGCAATATACCAAAATCCCGGTTCAGAATGATGTTGGCGGGCCATCAATGGCTGCTTAAGTGTCATATTCTCGATTTCAACGAGTTGTACTTGGGCAGCAAAGGCATCAGCCATATATAAAGGCACCAGACAGGCAAATAGAAGAAGTCTCATTTGGGTGGTATAAATTCTTTACCCGGCTCTTTTTGTACGATGCGTGCCAAGGCTTCCGCTGCGGGTAATCCTTCATGAACAACTTCGTAAACGCCGCGAATAATACTCACTTCGATGTTTAGACTTTGTGCCATGGTCCAAGCCGATGCGGATGTTTCTATGCCCTCTACGACTTGTTTGATTTCTTCGGCAGCCTGTTTGGGTGTGATGCCGCGCCCTAAGAGTTCACCGAAAGTGCGATTTCGGGACGCACTGCCGGTGCAGGTCAATATCAGATCGCCGAGTCCAGATAGGCCGGAGACGGTGATGGGGTTGGCACCTTTGGCCAGTGCGAGACGTGTTATTTCGCTCAAGCCGCGGGTAATGAGGGCGGCTCTGGAATTGTTGCCCAGATTAAGCCCAATGACTGCGCCGGCGGCGATGGCGATGACATTTTTTAAGGCGCCACCGAGTTCAACGCCAACAATATCGCTGGTGGTGTATACGCGAAAATTTTCACAGAAGAAGGCCCGGGCAATTTGCTCGCAAAGATCTTCGTTCGTTCCGGCTAAAGTTACGGCGGTCGGTTGTTGTTGAACAATCTCGTTCGCGAAGCTTGGGCCTGAAAGTGCGAATATGTGTTGGCGCCACTCATCTCCGAGTACATCGATCGCGACTTCTGCCATTGTATAGAGTGTGCCTTTTTCGATGCCTTTGCAGGCAATGACGATAGGCTTTTTAGCACTCTGATTGATCAAGTGCGGACGAGCTTGTTCGAGAACGGTGCGAAGGCTCTGGCTTGGCACGGCAAAAAGAGCCCATTCGCTGTCTTCCAAACAATATATAAGATCAGCACTCGCCTTGATGCTTGGAAAAATTTCATAATCCGGAAGATAGTTTTTATTGTATCGGGATTCTTCGGTTTTCACCGCTTGGGCGGCGTCTCGAAACCAAAGCTTTGTTTGCAGCCCAAGTCTGGCCAATAGATCAGCAAGGGCGGTACCAAAACTTCCGCCACCTATGACTGCCACGGAATTCATCGTCTACAATTCTTAACTTTAGAAAGATTTGAGGTCAAACCTTAAAGTTATGCCCCAGGGTAGATGCAAGAGCGGCAATGGCTTTTGGGGATGGGCTATCTAAAGTGTTTTTCACGATAATATAGCAGGTTTCATTTTTTCGCTGCTCTAGAGCTTTATGTATTTGTTTATGCGCGTCCTCTTGCTTTTCCGGGATCGGCTGCCAGAGAAAGGCCCACTTTGGCTGTGCTGGTATTTGTTTGAGCTGTGTTGATGGCATGGGCATTCCAGGGCTCAAAGTGAGGGTGTGGCAAAGCGTCGTTTTGTTGAGGAGCTCAATATATTCCTTGGTAAAGTAATCTTGACGGGGCAGAGAAACATAAACCCTTACCTCATCCTTAACATGACTTATGAACTTGCCAAGCTTTTCGTGAAATAGAGCGGGAGGCATGATGGCAGGAGTCATGTGTTCGGGGAAATCAAAAATAAAGCCCTGTAGATGGCTGAAAAAAAACTTTTTAAATGGGGGATAAATTGTTTCCATAAAATATTCAGCATCGAGAAAATGACTATTATGATGAGGTGACTTTCCTTCATCTTCAGGAACGATGGGGTGAGCCGCACTCGCTCGCGGATAGGTCATCATTGGGTGCACCAATGCAAAGGCAGGGAAGTTTTCCGGTAGCTGGTGTGTGTAGCATTGCAAATCGCGCTCAGGGGGAGAAGGGTATTTTTTCGGTGGTATGGCAATGGTCCCAAAAGAAGGATGCCGGGCATATTCAATCAGCCCATGGTGATAAAGCTCAAGTTTATCGTAGGCCTTCTTCCAGACTAAATCTTTCCACTCAGGAAACATAAAGCCATCGGCCCCAAAGTACAGCCCATCATGGTTGTCTAATGGCTTGACGATTGAGTTCTCACTCGCGAGCGGCAGTGAGAGCTGTTCGTTGGTGCGTTCACTCACCGCATAATTTTAACACAGCTACAATAGAACGCTAGCCAAGAGAAGCCTAGGCGGCAGGTTCAAAAAGTGCAGGATTAAGCTCGATCTTGCTTTTATTGCGTAGGTGGCCGAGCCAATCGCGAAATACTTTTGTTTGTTTGCCCCAAATGCCTTGTTGTCTTAAGTCTTCAAGCTCTTCAGAAAACTTTTCTTCGTTGGGGGTTTCACGCTCTTTGAGAACCGCAATAAAGTATGAACGCCCGACTTTATAGCTTTGGGAAGTCAGAGGGGATTCTTTGCTCAGTGAAAAAAGAGCGCTGTGAAATTCCTCAGATGTGCCGATTCGAGGTACGTTCGGTTCATCCTTTAGAAGCCAGGGAGTAGCTTTTCGGATTGGCTTGGTTTTTTCTTCAGCTGATTCCTCTTGGGTGAGTTCTTCGAGTAAGCCGCCCGCTTGTAACTGTGCTAGGAGGGCATCCGCCTTTTCTTTTGCAAGCTTCTCTTTTTGTTGCTCACTTAATATTGATTGCACCACTTCGGCCTTAACTTCTTCCAGGGGTTTACTTGCAGGAGGTTGAATCTCTGTGACTTGTACGAGATGAACACCGAGCAAGGATTTCACCGGCTCTTTAGAAACCTCATCGGTCTTTAGTGAGAAAATTTCATTTTCCAGTGGCTTAATGGTTTGCCCTCGTTTGATGAGCCCCATATCCCCACCTTTTGCAGCACTGGCTTCATCCTGAGAATGCTCTTTGGCTAAGGCGGCGAAGTCAGCGCCTTGGGCAATTTGTTCACGTACTTGCTGTAAAAACGCGGTTTCCTTGGCAACCTCCGCATCACTTGCGCCCCGAGGCAGTCGGCGCAGTATCTGCCGTGCCTGAACCATTTGTGGTGTACGGTATTTAAGTTTATCTTTTTCGTAGCGGGCAGCTATTGCATCCGCATTTTTTTCGATGAAGGCAGCGATTTCACTTTCAGGTGTATCGGCGACCTCCTGATCTTCAGGATCAAATTTTATAAAATCAACCATGACTCGATTGTTTTCCCGCCAGTAAGTTTCCCGCACTTCATCGTCTGAAATGGAAATATTTTCCGTAAGAAACTGTCGCAATTTGTCCGCCATGATTTCGCCACGCACCCGCTCTTCAAACTGGGCAACACTGAGTTGAAATTGTCGACTCACCCAATTTGAGTAGGTTTGGTAGGATACATTTTCGACGCCGTAGCGGCTTTTGAGGTATTTAACCAATTCCGCATCGTTAATTTTTAGGCCTCTTTTCCGTGCCGCAATCTCTAAGAGTTTAGCGTCGATCAGAGAGTCGATGATTTGCTTGCGGATGCCTAATTTCTCGATGAATTCAGCGCTTAGACTGGATGAATTGTTGGTACTTTGACGAATATAGTCGAGTTGCTGGGCGAGACGGGAGCTAAACTCCTGTTGCCGAATGACTTCACCGTCGACGATCGCTGCATAGTTGCCTGAGGCGCCAACGCAGGAGCCGGAGCCGGGACCAAAGCTAAAGGCGAAAACGACGATTATGACCCCAAAGATCAGATAGATTAGGGTTGATTGTGTGTTGCGGCGCATCATGTCCAGCATGACTAAACTCCCTTAAAATTTAGGTTTCCTTGAGATGCCCGTTTATGCGTTTGCAGGAATAATCTCAAGCTTTTAGCGCATCCGTCGATGTAAAAGATGTCAGGCAAGGGATTAGTAATAACTTTCAGTTTGAGATGGTAGGGATAGGTCTATGTTAGAGGTCGAAGGGACCAGTAAAATTCCGTCCGGTGAACGGGTTTCGACGCTATTGCATCGTTTGTTCGGTAAGCCGGTAGATTACAGCTATTCAAAGCCAGTAAAAACCGTACCTTGGCTGCGTATCGGTGTCGCAGTGTATTGCTATGAGGATGATACCATTGCCTTTTTGGGCTTGGCGGATCTCAATTTTTCCAGCCGTGCGGGCTCGGCTCTGACCTTGATACCGGCGAATGTGGCGGATCAGGCGATCATTCAACAAAAGCTTTCAAATCACATGTTTCGCAATCTTTATGAGGTTTTTAACAGTCTCGGTATGCTGCTCAACGATCAGCACAAAGAGCCGGTTTATCTCAAAGCCCTGCATTTGGGTTCGAGAATGGATCTACCCGATTCGCTGCGGGAGCTGGTGAAAACCAATCAGTCGAATGTAGATTTGGATCTGCATATCTCAGGTTATGGTGATGGTCGTTTGACGATCATGGCCGCCTGATTATCCTACAAATATCGTAAATAATTTTAGTAGCCTATGGGCCTCCAAGGAGTTCTTTCAGGCCCATTTCTGCGCGGGCCGCCTCTGCTTGCGATCTTCCTGTCTTTGTGGAAATAAACCGCCGACTTGCAGAGGGAGCATTTTATGGCGGCGGTTGTCCGTGTAGATAAAGTGGCAAAATATTATGGAGCCTTTGCTGCGGTTTCGGACCTGAGCTTCAGCATTGAGGCGGGGGAAGTGATTGGACTCTTGGGCCTCAATGGTGCGGGGAAGACAACCACCTTAAAGCTATGTAGCGGTTTGCTCTCTGCCACCAGCGGCACGGTTGAAATTGGCGGAAGAAATCTTTACCGAGAGCCGACGGAGATCTGTCAGCAGATAGGATTTTCTCCTGAACACCCACCCCTCTATTCGGAGATGGGAGTGCGGGATTTCATTCGTTTCGTTGCTCAGATTAAGGGAGTGCGGCAGGGCCTTGAGCAGGCGGTGGATGAGGCGCTGTCTTTAACAGATTTGCGGGAAGTGGAAAGCGAAACAGTGGGCACCCTATCCCACGGTTATCAGCGACGTGTTGGTATTGCTCAGGCCATTGTGCACCGACCGCAGGTTATTCTTCTCGATGAGCCGACCAGTGGCTTGGATCCGGTGCAAATTGTTCATATGCGCGAGCTGGTCCAGGAGTTACGTGCGCGCCACACAATTTTGCTTTCCTCACATATTTTGCATGAGATTCACCAGGCCTGTGACCGAATTTTAGTTCTTGAAGGCGGTCAGATTGTTGCTCAAGGAACGGAACAAGAGCTTGCTGCTCGGATGCAAACATCTTTGCGTTTAGCCATAGAAGTTCGGGGAGAGCGTGGCGCTTTAGAGCAACTTTTTGCCAATTGCGATTGGTTGCAAGAGCGAAGCATGAGCCAGCGTGCAGAATTTATTTGTGCGGAAGTGGAGTTGAAGGAAGACAGACGGGAGGAGTTGGCCCAGCTGCTGATTCAGGGTGGCTTTGGTTTGTTGCGGCTTGAGCCTATTGATCTCGAGTTGGAAAATATATTCCTGAGTCTAACCGCACCGGAGATGGGCAAAGCCAGGGAGATGCATTCATGAGAATGATTTCCCTGATTGTGGGCCGGGAGTTGCGTGCCTATTTTCGCCAACCCTTCGGCTATATCGTTATGGCTGCGGTGCTGGTGGTGGATGGTCTCTTGTTTAACGCCTGGGCTATTGGCTCTGGGCAACGCCTTTCCAGCGAGGTTTTGGAGACATTTTTTTATTCGACCAGCGGTTGTGTTCTCTTGGCAAGCATTTTTATTGCCATGCCCCTTTTCGCCGAAGAGCGACAAAACAATACGCTCATGCTCTTAGAGACATCAATTTTAAAAGACTACCAGATTGTACTCGGTAAGTATTTCTCCGGCCTTATTTTCCTTAGCTTAATAACCTTGCTTACTTTTTATATGCCGCTCTTGATTCTCATTAACGGTAAGGTCTCCTTTGCCCATATTGTTGCTGGCTATCTCGGACTTTTTCTTTTGGGTGGGGCAGCCCTGGCTCTTGGGCTCTTGTGCTCGGTGGTATCACCGAATCAGTTGGTGTCTGTTATCTTGTCCGCCTTGATTGTGGCGGTGTTTGTCCTTTTTTGGCTCTTGTCTCGAATTGCCAGCCCACCAATTGATGAAATCATTGCCTATCTGGCCATACACGATCAGCACTTTCAGCCCTTTATGCGCGGTCTGGTGAGTACGAAAGATATTATTTTTTATCTTTCGCTTATTTATTTAGCCCTTTTGACAAGCACACGTATTTTGGAGTCGCGACGATGGCATTGATTCAATCCAAAGCCCTTGCTCGTTGGCGAATGATCTTTTTCCTCTCAGGACTTCTTGCACTGTACTTGGCTGAACGTTCCTTGAGTGGACATGCCCGCACCTCTGTTTTGGCTTATGCGGGTTTGGCTCTTGTTGTGGGCTGCACTCTTTTTGTTGTGAGTTTTGTAAAAGAATTACGTACGTCTAAAATTTATCGCTCTTTAAGCCTGGACTATTTGTTTGTTTTACTGAGCGTGGGTTTGTTCTTTCTTTGTAACGAAGTCCTGGAGCGTGGACCACTGCAAAACACCTTAGAGGTGATCTGGCCAGCCCTTGGGCTTTTTGGGCTTTTGCCTCTCTGCGCTAAGGAATGGTCTCTGGTACAAATGCTCTCTGCGCCTTTTGTCGATGAGGCAAAACTTTTCCGCATTGGTCAAGGGGCCCGTATTGTTGTCCTGGGGATTATCACCTTTGCAGCAGTCAACGTGATGGCAACGCGCTGGCATCGCAATGTGGACCTGAGTTATTTTAAAACGACCAAGGTCGGTGAAGGAACCCGCTCTCTTGCTGCAGGGGTTACAAAGGAACTGACAATTTATGCGTTTTATCCGGCAGCCAATGAAGTGGAATTGCACTTACGAGAGTATTTTACGAATCTTGGTAAGGTGAGCCCTCGTTTTGCCTATAAACGTGTTGATCAATCGGTCGCTCAAAACCTTGCCCGCCGCTTTAAGATTCGCTCGAACGGTACGCTTGTTTTGGCACAGGGTGCAAAGTTTGAAACTTTAGAGGTCGGTTTGAAAATGATGTCCTCACGTCGCATCTTAACGCAGCTCGATGCCAGGGTGCATATGCACCTCTTGAAGCTCTTAAAGGCTCCAAGGGTCGTTTATTTTACCACCGGTCATTTGGAACGGGATTTTGCTCCTGGTAGCAGCGACGCCAGACTGGGTTATAGGGATCTCAAGAAATTACTCGAAACCAAAAATGTAGAGAGTAAGCGCTTAGGGCTTGGAGATGGTTTGGGACAAGGGGTTCCTGATGATGCGGCGCTGGTGATTGTGGCTGGACCAACAGAAGAGTTTATGCCTGCGGAGAAAAAGGCCCTAAAAGAATATATGCAAAGTGGCGGCCGAATGTTGATTTTGTTTGATCCAGATACAAGCAAACCGGTTGAGTTTCTTCTCCAGGATTTTGGATTGAGCACTTTGCAGTCCAGGGTTGCCAGCGAGCGCTTTTCCGTTCGTGTTATTGGCCGGGACAAAAGCCCTTATAATATGGCGACGACTCGGTTTAACGCCCATCCATCGGTTTATTCCTTAAGCAGGGGTGCGGGGCGTTTGGGCCTTGTGCTGCTTGGGGCGGGGGCTTTAGAGCTGGTGAAGGATAAGAAGCAAGGGGACAATCAAATTAAGTTTCCGGTTAAGGCGATGAGCGACAGCTGGCTGGATAGAAATGGCAACGGTGTTTTTGACCTCAATGTTGAAAAGCGAAGTAATTATAATTTGGTGGCTGCGGTTGAGAACCCGAAACGTAAGATGGAGAAAGAATCAAAAGAATTTATGCGTGCCTTGGTTGTTGCCGATGCCGATGTGGCGGGAG
>CAXGWX010000018.1:0-27387 GCA_964013445.1 uncultured Bdellovibrionales bacterium
GTAAGTGATCGACATTATGTTTTTAAAATGCGTCGGCAGTTTGTCTCTGCTCAAGGCAATGAGGTGGTGGACTGGGTGCTTATTCCTCAAGACTCCGAATTTAAAAAAATCATCGCAGAAGGCAAGGCGAAAAACAGCTCTTTGGTGTATTTGGATAAGGGGGCAGGAGTTTGGCGTGTGCGCCGTGATAAGGATGGGGCACTTTGGGCTTCTTACCGGCTCTATATGGATCCGGGAGGCTGGATTCCGGATGCGATTGTGCGGCGAGCGAACAAAAGTGGACTGCTGAATCTTTTTGCGGACGCAATCGTAGAGGCGAAACGACGAGCAAAGTCCGACACAGCAAAGGCAATACCCGCTACGAAGAGTGACTCGCCTTAAGCATTGCGCCATAGCCTTCACGAAATGAGGGATAGCGAAATTTAAACCCTGCATCCCGCAACTTTTGATTGGAACATCTCTTATTACCCCTGTGTGGGTTTTGCGTCCTCTCATCTGTGAGCCGTGGTTTGCTTAAGCCGAGTTCTTTGGTCATCCAGAGATAGAGTTCAGCCTGGCTGACGGGTTCTGAATCGACGCCGAGGTAAATGCCGGGCCCCATATTTTCTTGATGAAAAGCAGCGCAGATTGCGACGATGTCATCGACATGAATTCTGTTGGTGAAGCTCTGGGTCGAGGCACTCAGACTTTCGTGGTTGTTTTTAATATGCCGGATGAAGAAATCCCGGCCCGGCCCGTAAATACCGCCAAGGCGCAAAATATAAGAAACGCACTCTATCTGCTCCGCGATGCGCTCTCCCTCAAGAAGCAGCTCTGCTTGTTTATCGAGTGGCTGCGGATTGGTTTGTTCATTAACCCATGCGCCCCCGTGTTCGCCATAGACCCGGGTTGAAGAGAGATAAATGAACTTCTTTGCCATGGACTTTAGATTTGCCAAAAGATTTCTGGGCCCGTCCACATAGGCCTTTCGATAAGCATTTATATCTCCACCGCTGGCGGCGGCCGCATAAAAGACCGTATCAAAAAGAGGCAAGTCTTTAAGGGTGTCTGGTTCGTTGAGATCTGCGGCCAAAGGTTGGAGTTCGGAGGGTAGGGTGTCTATGTTGCGGCGCAACGCATAGACCTCATCACCCTGCTTTTGTAAATGCAGCCCCAGGAGCGTACCAACATAACCGCAGCCGGCAATTAAGACGCGATTCATCGGCGAGCTATGCGTCTTGTTCGAGTTTTAAGGAGAGGCTGTTGATGCAATAACGTTTTCCCGTTGGCTGGGGACCATCATCAAAAATATGACCTAAGTGCGAGTCACATCCGGAACAGCGAAGTTCGGTGCGCACCATGCCGTGACTCTGGTCTACAATCTTAACAATACTCTCCGCATTGATGACATCGTAAAAACTCGGCCAGCCGGAGCCTGAGTCATATTTTGTTGTTGATGAAAAAAGCGCAAGCCCACAGGCTACGCAAGTGTAGGTGCCATCATCTTTGCAGTCCCAGTAACGGCCAGTAAATGCCCGCTCAGTGCCACCTTCGCGACAGACATGGAACTCCTCTTCGCTTAAGCGTTCACGCCAATAGTTTTCATCTTTATTTTGTTGCTCACTCATGGTGGCTTTCCTTTAGGTCAGGATGTTTTGTAGTGCTGGTTCGAGTTCTGGATAGGCAAACTCAAAGCCGTTTTCTTCCGAGGCTTTTGGTAATACCTTCTTGCTGGATAGGAGTTCGCAGGAAAACTCGCCAACCGCCAGGCGAATCGCAAAGGCTGGGCCAGGTATAAAGGCCGGGCGTCGCAGAACTTTACCCATGACCTTTGCAAAATCCTTTTGTCGCACCGGGTGCGGGGCGGTGCCGTTGACGACACCAGATATTTGTTCATTTTCCAAGGCATGACAGAGCATTGCAACAAGATCGGCTCGATGTATCCAGGACCACCATTGTTTACCTGAACCCAAAGGGCCGCCGGCGCCTAGCTTAAAGGGCAGGAGCATGGCGTCTAAGGCACCACCACCGGTGTCCAGGACAATGCCAATGCGCACACGTACGGTACGGATTCCCAATTTTTCAGCGTCGCAGGCAGCATTTTCCCAGGCGGAACAAACATTGGCTAAAAAGTCATCTCCAGCCTTTTCGTTTTCCCCTAGCTCATCGTCGCCACGCTCTCCATAAAAACCGATGGCGCTGGCAGATATTAGACTTTTTGGGGCGTTGTCTCCGCACTCTTCGAGTCCCTTAACAAGATTCTTTGTACCCAAGTCCCTACTTGCAAGAATTCGATTTTTCTTCGCCTTACTCCAGCGACCGGCCACGTTCTCGCCAGCCAAATGGATGACCGCATCCTGGCTTTCCAATGCTGCTTTCGGAGCAGCTTCCGTTTCCGGATCCCAAGCATGGTAGGAGTCCATATTGGCCAAGCTTTTGCGGGTCCGCTCGGGATTGCGACTGAGTACTCCGACCTCGTGTCCTTTTTCTTTGAGTGCAGCGCATAGGGCGGTGCCAACAAAACCACTGGCGCCTGTGACAATAACTTTCATGACGGCCTCCTGTTCATAGTTGATTAACGTGGGCAAAATCATACGAAAAACGTCCAGATATGTGCAAGATATTTCCGCTGGTCCCAGACCTTTCCGGTGGCTGAGGGCTCCGTCCTGAAGTGGGGTGCTTTTGGGCGAAAATGGCTCCAAAAAGCGGATTTGGGATCTTCTGCCCCGGTCAGGCCGTTGTGCCCTCAATCATCGCAAGAGAAATGCCTTTTAAATCAGTGCCTTAGCTTCTTGCTCTTCACGCATAAGTGGCATAGCCTTTGCTTCTTCATTAGAGGGAGGCGTCATGTTGGAGCGCCATAGGGAGTTTAAGATGATGAAAAAGATTGGTTTTGCACTATGGTTTTTGGTTGCGCTGGGGTTGAGCGCTTGTTCCGAGCAAGCACAGGCACCACAGGAGATAACAGTAAGTGGTGAGGGCAAATTGGAGCAGAGGGCTGATGGTCTGTACCTGGCGGGTTCGGCAGATGGAGTGGAGCTGGAGTTGACTCACCCTCCCGGTTTCCAATTGGTTTTGACCGAAGATGCGTTTATGGCCAAGTCCAATGCCCTGCGTGATGATTTGACCAAGCTGATTATTTTGAAGCCAAAAGCGGATTCGAAGCTCTTGAGCGCCAATGCACCCTATGAAATTACCAAGCAAATTGTGGTGCCGGTTCAGGCCAAGTAGGCTTTCCTCTCTTGACCGATTAGATTTTTTTCCTTAAGCAGCCCTTGTTCCTTCAGGGGTTGCGATGAGTTTCTTTAACAAAATGACAGCGGATGCCTTGCCCTTTGTGCCAAAAGGCTTGGTCTCTAAGCTTTCGACCCGTTATATTGCCGGTGAATCTAAAGAAGAGGCGTTGGCCCAGGCCCAGCTCCTAAAGGATGCGGGTTATCGGGTGACTTACGATGTGCTCGGGGAAGATGTGGGCAGCAAGGATGAAGTCGAGCAAGCCGCCCAAGAATACGAGGAACTCTTAAAGGCGATTGCGCAAGCCGAGCTGGAAATCAATGTTTCCATCAAGCCGACCCAAATGGGCCTCGATATCTCCGAGGAATTTTGTGCAGAAACCATGCAAACGATTTGCGGGCAGGTCGCGCAGCTGCACGGTTTCTTACGTTTTGAAATGGAAGACTCGCCAACCACCGATGGTACCTTAAGGGTTTTTGCAAAGCTTCGTCAGCGATGGCCAGAGCAGGTGGGCTGTGTGTTGCAGGCGATGCTGCATCGCACTCAAAATGATGCGGAAAACCTGCTTAAAGAAGATAGGCCTCTGAATGTGCGTCTGGTCAAGGGCATCTACGTCGAGCCGGCGGACATCGCCTATCAATCCTATGAAGAGGTTAAGCAATCCTATTTGACCACCCTTGAGACTCTTCTCAAAGGTGGCGTTTTTGTCGGTGTGGCAACCCATGATGAACATATTGTCGAAGGGCTCGAAACGATTTTAGAAAAATATCCGCAAGCCAAAGAACGTTACGAGATTCAGGTGCTCATGGGTGTGCGTGAAGAGTATAGGCAGATTTGGAAGGATAAGGGGCATCCGGTGCGGGTTTATATTCCTTATGGCGCTCAGTGGTACGCCTATGTGGTCAGACGTTTACGCAAGAATCCTAAACTTGCGGGCCAAGCCTTTAAGGGCATGTTTGGGCGCCGAGAAAAACTTTAGGCAAAGATTTTTGATTACTCGTGTTGCGCGTTGGTTAAGTCGACTATGGTGGTCCGGGAGGATCATCAATTTGACCATCGTTGATGATGATGGCAGAGGCAGAGACCACATCCTCAGGTAAACTCACAGCCGTGCCGTCACCTTGGTTGAAAAAGAGCACGCCCGGATCGCCATCTGCCGCATTTCCTGCCCCAGCTTCAAGCTCCATAGTGCAGGTGGCCTCAACCGTAATGGTACCGGCGAGGGTGCTGCCAAAATCGTTATCGATGTTTATTTGCCCCCCATGGCCGCCCAGAAGTGAGCCAGCACCACCGTTGGCGAGGACCTCGAGATTGTCGAGGGTGATGGGGCCGATGAATTTTTTATCTGTGTCGTCAATATTATCACCGATGAGCAAAACTCCCCCATTACCCCCATTGCTGTTGGTGTGGGTCGAGGCGCCACCATTTATATTCCAGGAGCCGCTTAATGTTGTGGTGGCAATATGGTTGTTATCGGTGGCACTAATTTCGATGCGCCCGCCATTGCCTCCGGAGCCTTGGCTGTTGTTGGCGCCGGATAGGTCAATATTTTTGTTGAGGGTTAGGGTGCCTGTGTTTCCTAAAGCGACCACAAAAGTGCCACCGGTAGCGCCAGGGAGAAGCGCCATATCATCCTCTGTGCTATCGTAGTCTCCAGCTTGCAGGTCGATGGTGCCGCTGCCTAAAATATCGAAATCTCCGGATATCGAATTTATGCCCAAGGTGCCACCGCGACCCAAGGCGCCGCCGTTGAGGCGTATGTTGCCAGAGTTGTTCCAGGTACAGCCATCTGCATCCGCATCACCCATACAATAGGCTATCAGCATACCACCGTGGGGTCGGCTGATGTCAGCGGTCGTGGCATGGGTGTCCGCAAAATCGCTTGGGTCTGCCTGACCGAGATTCTTATTGGGCAAAACATTTTGTGCCCCTTGAGCTTGAAGCTCAACCGCTCCTTCCTCCGCAAGCAAATCTGCCATTAAGAGCATAATGACCCCACCGTGGCCAAGGGAATTGGCGGTGGATTCGCTGCTAAAGTTATTCACCGTATTGTCCTTGATGATATCGGTGCCGTTGGTTTTAAGATTGGCCTGATGTAAAACCAGATTATCGACTGTGGTGATCCAAATGCTCATCGTGTCGCATACCGATTCTGAGTCCATATCATAGTTGGCGGATTCGTTGCGGTTGATGGCGTTGGTTTCAAAGAGGGGATTTTCGGTAGCGGAAGCATCGAGGGTAGCGGCGCCGGTGCCGCTGCCAATGCTGATAGGACCACCCGCACTCTCATCCTGGTTGGCTGAAGTCAGGAGGATGCTACCGCTGTTGGCCTGCAGCAGTGCATTTTCGGTGATACTGATACCGCCGGTGCTTTGGTTGCGCACGACGATTTGCCCATCGGCGAAACCATTGTTTTCTGCGTTACCGGAAATATCCCGATGGTCGGCGACAATATTGCCGGAAACAGTGATGGCGCCACTGCCTTCAGCATCGTTGGCCAGGGTGATTTGCGAGCGGTGGCTGGTGATGTTGCCACTTAGAGTGATGTCGCCAGCAAAACCGGTTTGTACAAAAATTTGTGCTTTGGTGCTGTTATCATCATCCCGCATGGTGGTTTCAAAGGTTTGTAGATTACCGCTGATGTTGATGTCTGAAGCGCTGGTGCCGGAAAGGTCGCTCATGATAGCGATTTGTTTTTGCCGACAGAGACGTTCAGATAAGAAATCCTCCTCAAAACAAAATGTAATATTACCATCATGGTCGAGGGTGCATGCCCCATCGCCATCGCCGCGGGCCTGGACGCTGCCGCTTAGGGTGATGGTGCCATCGTTGTTCGCTTCACTGGTTTCAATCGTAATTAACCCGGCTGCGCCAAAACTATTGCTCTCGTCCAGATCATGGGAGCCATCTGCTTGAATCAGTCCGGCAAGGGTGATGGGGGAAGCGGAATCTGGATCGGCGACCGCATGGCCCAAGGTGGTTTTGATATGAATGCCGGGGTTAAAATAATTGGTTATTATATCTCCAGCGGCAGCTTCTTCTGTGCCTACCGCGCCTTGGGCCGGGGAGCTGGAGGTATCAAGACGGATACCGCCGTTGGCGATGAGGCTTGCGTCCTGACTGATGTTGAGATGGGCGCTGGCAGAGAGGCCAATGGTCCCCGCATTTCCGGCCAACGCACCAAAGCTGGCACCACCCGAAGCGTCGATAAGCCCCGCAAAATCCAAGGTGGCCGCGGATTCTGCCGCCGCATCCGGTGAACATGCATCGCCGTTGAGTGTTCCACAATCAGTGCGAACTTCGATATGATTGCCTGTGCCCCCATTACTTCCCTGGCTTAAGCCGCCTCGAGAGCTTAAGGTACCAGAGACCGTACTTTTGGCATTGAGTTGGACGAGAATCAAATTGCCATTGCCCGCAGAGCCACTGGCTGTAAAGACCGGATCGAGTAAGGCATAGCCGCCATCACTGATATAGGTTGCGGCCAGCACATGGCTTGCTGTATCCACATCCGCATCGTCTGTGTGTACGGCGTTGAGTTTGATAAAGCCTGCGTTACCGCCAGTGAAAAGGCTGTGTCCTCCGGTGCTCATCAGCGTCGTATTGGCGCTGAAGTTAAAGAGGCCCTCCGTATCGTTATCGCTGGCGCTCACATTGGTGCGCAAGGATATATCACCGCCGTTACCGCCAATTTGTCCATCGCATGCTAAGTCATCCCAGTAGCAGTTCGCATCGGTTGCATTCTGACCCTCCGGGCAGGCACAGAGCCCATAGTTGGCGCCGCCCTGGCTGACCAGCATCGGGTTGGCGCTTTGACCGTTGGTTGCGGCACCAATGTGCACGCTGTCCATGATGTCTATGAGGATGTCACCCGCAATTCCTGCGCTTAGGGTTTGGTCGGTGGAAATAAGATCGCTGTAGAGCAGATCGCCACCGTTAGAATTTAAGGGGGCATCGAGAATCAGCGCACCGGCAGGAGCGCTGCCATTACGATCACCGGCGAAAGTGATGGCTCCACCAGCGCCAGCATTGATATCACCATGGCCAGCCTCATCTTCGCCTATGGCAGCGGGCGCTTCTAAAGTGGCGCCACCCTGGCTCTGAATGCTGCTGCTCTCATCGATGCTGATGTCTTCGCCTTGGGTGGCGATGTCAATGCTGCCGCCAGCACCTGCCGCAGCGTTATAGGCATTGCCGCCAGTGGTGGAGATGTGGCTGTTGATGATGGTGATGGGGCCGGTGCTGCCCCGCAGGTCATTGTCGACGAAGGTCCCATAGGTGCCGCCACCTAAATTAAGTGCGCCGCCACTGCCGCCGGCGCCTTCAAAAACCCGGCCGCCGGCAAGATTGATGGTCGAATCAAGTATCACAATTTCAGCGTCATCATCACCAGAAGCCCCCGCAATCAGCGACAGGCTCAAGCCATCTTCCTTGCCGTTATCGGCAAAGGCTCTGTCTTCGCCGGCCAAATCAAAAACACAATTGTCGATATAGATGCTGCCATCGACGACGAATTGGACTTCGTCAAGTCTGTGTCCGTTTGCGGTCGCATCCGGGCGCCAGGTGTGGTTGCGCAGATAGAGGTCGCCATTGCTGACCCGAAGGATGAGGATATTGTTGCTCGTATTACTATCGTCTTCTATAATCCGTACGTCATCCTCCGCAGCGTTGCCCTCGCTGCCGATATAGGTATCAGCGGCACCGAGCTCGATGTCCTCTCCCATGGTGTAGTCGATAGTTTCGTTATCATCTGCGAAAGTGGTTGCACTGTTGGTCTCTGCGGCAAAAGTGATGTTTGGGGTGGTGATGGTTGTCGGTGCCCCTAGGGTGATGCCGCCGTGAGAATTGATCGTGATCTCACCGCCGGCCCCGGCTGCGGCGCTGGCGCTAAAGCTGTGCCCGCCGCGGGCGCTTAAGGTGGGGGTCGAAGCGGTGGTGGTCAGATTGCTGCCACTCAAGCTGATGCTGCGAACATTGGCGCCGTCTTCGTTGCTGGTGTTGACGGTCAGGGAGGCGTCTAAGGCCTCGTCGGGAAAATTGCTGAGGTGCGCTGCAAAAGAGGTTACGAAGCGCAAGGTGGCGCTCGCCCCATTGGCCACGTCGGTTAAGGTGCCTAAATCCGTTTGTAGGAAATTATAGATGGCACTGTTAATGCCATTTTGCGACGTAGAGCCGCTCCAGCTCAAAGCCCCATTGTCCACCGAATCGATAGAAATGCTTTCACCGGTATTATTGGTCAAAACAACTTCGACCACCATGCCGCTTTGGCCCGGATAGGCTTTTGCAAAAAGCTTGGCTTGGTCAGCGCGCAAAGCCACGCTGCCACTTAAGCCACCACTGTTTTGGCTGGAAGTAACGTAGGTGAGTTGGTCCGGGGTCTCGTCAATTTCTCCCCAACTTACGCCGGCCGTATTGACAGCGCCCGAGTTGGTGACGATTTGTACCTTGAGGTCGCCGGTGCGCTCGGAGGTGGTACCGTCTGTGACCAAGGGGGAGGCGGGCAGGGTAAAAGTCATCAGACTGGCATCAACATAGGTGAGCTCCAGCGGATAGATTTTAAGCAGTGGATCGCCGCCTAAAGGATTATCGATGACCCCATCAACCGCCGCGTCAAAATCACCCGCTTCATTTTCAATCAATCGGACGCTCATGCCATAGCGAAAATCAAGGCCATAGATATCAACGCTGATGGGGTTGCCGGCCCCATCGACGCCATCGGCGGGGACGATAGCAGGGACCCTGAGTGTATCATTTTCCAGTTTTATGCCCAGGGCGATAATTGCTGGCACGAGAGGCCCTTGGCCTTCGTAATCGGCGGCACAGGCATCACCGATGCCGTCGTTGTTGGCATCTTCCTGGTCGGCGTTTGTCGTCGACGGGCAGTTGTCCTGCCAATCGCTGATGCCATCGTCATCGCTGTCGCCAATGGTGGTGGTGTTTTCACCGCAAGTGACAGTGGCGGTGCCGTTGTTGTTGTCCACCAGAGTGCAGGCCTCCCCATTCGCTCCGGTTTCGCCGTCTGTAATGGTCACGCTGGTGCCGTCTTCGCAGGTGATGGTGCTGGTGCCCGCTTCCTCATCGTGGGTGACCGTGCAGCCTGAGCCAGAAGCGCCATCGTTTACGGTGGCGGTGGTACCATCCTCACAGGTGATGGTGCTGATGTTGGTGGTTTCGTCAGTGCTTACGGTGCAGGAGCTGCCCACCTTGCCGTCGTAGATTTCTGCCTGCACCCCATCATCACATAGAATAGTGGTGATGCCGCCGAGATCATCTTTGACGACCGTACAGTCGTTTGGCTCCCGCGCTTTATTGTTGGACGAACAGGATAGGGACGGGAGCACTAAAAAGAGAAATAAGGAAAAAGCTCCACGTTTTGTGGCCAATTTTGCGGGCATGGGCACTCCTTTGTGGCACTTCATCAGTGTCCAGGTACCGATTTGATGGCATCTTGGCCTCAGGGTCAAGTGCGAATTCTAGCTGCTCTTTAAGGCCTTCGCCAGCCTGGCTTTACTCTAATCTGGGGTCTCGATATAAGTTGAACTCTCATGGGCCGACCGATGTATTGTGATGTGTTGAAAAATCCTATCTTTACCTTAGTTGTCGCACTTTTTTGTCATGGGTGTTCTTTCTTCTGGGACCCCTATGCCCGCATCGCATGTTCGGAGCCGAGTCATTGTCCGGCAGATGGCTATCGTTGTTATCAGGGCGAATGTCGAAAAGTGAAAAAGGGTTGTGGTGATTTTGTGGTGGAAGGGGATGAAGCTTGCGATGAGGGGGTGAATAATTCGGATTCGGTAGCGGATGCGTGTCGCACAACATGTGTCGCCGCTTCCTGCGGTGATGGGGTTGTTGATACCGGCGAGACTTGTGATGACGGCGATGACAACTCGGACACGAGAGCCGATGCGTGCCGTACAACATGTGTCGCTGCTTCCTGCGGCGATGGGGTTGTTGATACCGGCGAGACTTGCGATGAGGGGGTGAATAATTCGGATTCGGTAGTCGATGCGTGCCGCACAACATGTGTCGTTGCTTCTTGTGGTGATGGGGTTGTTGATGATGGAGAATCTTGTGACGGTTCGAGCCACCAAACCTTGGGGCAGTGCACTAACGAATGCTTCTACAATACGCTAGCCTGGACTGGTGATGCGCGTATTTTAGGCAGTCAACATGACGACAAGGTCAACGATATTTGGGCTGACCAGGAGAAAGTTTTTGTTGCCGGATATTTCTGTGACAATTGGGATGGAGGTGACTCTTGCTCTATGCAGGTACTAACGAAGGCATTAACCAGCGTAGGCTTTGGTGATGGCTTTGTTTTACAGATTGATTCCTCAGCCAGCTTAATGGCATCGCTGCAGCTGCATTCGAGTGCAGAAGATGCGGTGCATCGCTTGGTGGAGTTAGGCACGTCTGAATTCTACGCCTTAACGCATTTTTGTGGCGGTTCAACCAGCACTTGCGTGTTGAGCTATGAATTTCTATCGGAGGGCTCGACGCCATTGCTGACAAGTGTTGGCGATCAGGATTTGGCATTGGTGCCCTTAGCTCGAGACGGCCTTAGTCCAGATACGGCTGGCATCATTCATTTAGGCAGTGATGGTTTTGACCGATTTGGCGATGTTTCTGTCTACCCAGACGGTTCTATGGTGGTGGTTGGTGCTTTTACTTGCGCTCAAGATAATTGCTTCGGTCAAAGAAATTCGTCCAGTGAGCTTCTTGCTGAAACCCCGGCTGTCCAAAGTGCTGGTGGGGAAGATGCGTTTGTGGCTCGCTTTGATAGCTCCGGAGGTCTTTATTCTTTGGAAGTCTACGGT
The DNA here is from genome assembly GCA_964013445.1 of uncultured Bdellovibrionales bacterium. Taxonomy (GTDB): domain Bacteria; phylum Myxococcota; class XYA12-FULL-58-9; order XYA12-FULL-58-9; family JASMKV01; genus JASMKV01. The sequence goes on from CAXGWX010000018.1 coordinate 11,031, forward strand.
GGTGTACACGGCGATTGGGCTAGAGAGGTTGAAGCTTTGCCGGATGGTGGATTTTTGCTTGCTGGCCAATTTTGTCAAGGTGCGGATATTGATTGCAGTGTGAACTTTGGTGTTGGTGCTTCCTGCAACTTACAAAGCCAAGGCAAGCTCGATATTTTTGTCGCCCGCTACAATTCGGATGGTGTTTGTCAATGGGTGCAAGGCTTTGGCAGTGAAAAACGAGATTCGGTAAAAAGTCTTATCCTTGACGCCTCAGAGAACGTCTATCTTTTAGGGCAGTACTGTCAGAATGGAGTGTTTGGAAATTGTTCTTTGAGTGTGGCTGACAAAACTTGGGATACTTTAGGGGATCAGGATGGATTTCTGGCGAAACTCTCTATCAGTGATGGAAGTGTGCTGTGGCTGCACACGATGAGAAGTGTCGATGATGAAGTTTTGAATGGCGTAAGTATCGGGCCTGAGGATAGGGTTAAAATCGCCGGCTCTTTCTGCGAGGGGGCAAATTCAAGCTGCACCCTTAACTACACGACGACAACAGGAGAAGATCCAGGTGTGCAAGCTGAGACGAGTGCGGGCCAGAGTGATAGTTTTGTTCTGACTTACGATAGTGCAGGTGCTTTTCATTCCTTCGAGATCTGGGGGGATGTACAAGATGAGGCTGTTGAAGCGCTTGCCTGCTTTCCCGATGGTGCTGTGTTCTTTGCAGGCACAGTCACCGGCTACGATGCAGCGCCAACCTATCTTAACGATGAGACTCTCTATGGGCATCAGGATATCTTTCTTAAGCAGGTTTTGCCGGCATCAGAGTAGTGCTTTTGGGGTTGTGCAAAGCACAAATCTCTTATCCTTCCGCTCAACCACTCGCTTCTAAATGCCTATGATATAATAAGAAAAATAGCGCAGCCTGGATGGCACAGCTCTTGCGATATATCTCCCGGATTGTGCAAAGGGAGGTTTAAGATGTTTAAGATGTTTAAGGATCCACACGCTCAACAAGCCAAAGAGCTGACCCAAGATCCATTCGCAGAGCAAAAGCAAAAGATGACGATGTATTTTTTCGTGAGTTTTTTTATCGTACCATTCCTCCTCTCTATTTTCATTATGCTGCTTGCTGTCATATTTATCCCCGATTTTGAGGAATTTTGTGCACTCAACGCTCGATTTGAGTCCACTTTTGACCGATCTGAAGTCTACACCAGTGATGCAGTGCAGGCTGCGTTTCTTGAGAAAAAGGGCGTGAATGTTGTTCTTGTCTCTGAGGAAGAAGCCAGAAAAGTGAATGACGCTATGGCGGCGCAGATAAGTGCCACCAGGGCCGAGATCTTGCCTTATTTCTTATATGCTAACTTGGCCTATTACTTACTCTCAGTGATTGCTTACCTGCTTTGGTTGCGGGTCTTTCTTTTTGAGCGTAATTTTTTGGGCTTTAAATTGGGCTTAAAGGGAGCACGGGGCAACGTAAAGTTTAACTATAAGCGTTTGGGCAAGATTGCCTGGGCTTTGGCTTGGCGAGGCATCGTTGGATGGCTCATTTTTTGTGTGGTGGTACTGGTGTGTGGAGCTTTTACGGGCATCGCCGGTGCACTTATTGGCGGAGCGGGTTTCTTTGGTTCTCGGGTTTGGAATGTACTGAGCTTTTTTGTTGCTTTCGGTATCGGCATTTATTCTTCTTGGAGAATTTGCGCCTTTCTGGTCGAGAGTTTGCTTAAAGTCGAGTTCAGCGATTTTCGGGTGGTTTTCGTACAACATGTCGATAGAGGGATGATGTCCGAAATACGCAAGGATCTCTTTGAAGAGACGCCAGCGGTCACCATGCGTATGCGCCTACCCACACTTGAACATTGGAGCGGCGCATAAATCCTTGCCAAGTCCATCGCCCTGTGTTTTGCAAAGACTTGCAGCGCAGGGGGGCGGCTTATGATACATGGCAAAAATATCCTTGGCTTCACGGTTTCGGCAGAAGGAAAGCAAAAACATCAAACCGTCAACTCCCGATCTGGTGAAATCCTTGCAGGCGAATTTAATGAAGCCACCTTGGAAGAGGTGGAGCAAGCCTTAGAAAAGGCCCAAAATGCCTTTGAACTCTATAGCAAGGTTTCGGGAAAAACACGGGCGACGTTCTTACGTGCCATTGCGGCGCAAATAGAAGGGATGGGGGAACCTCTGGTGGAACGCTGTATGGCGGAAACCGGATTGCCGGAAGTGCGGATTTTAGGCGAGCGTAAGCGCACCTGTTTTCAGCTTGAGTCTTTTGCCAAAGTTTTAGAAGAGGGTTCCTGGGTTGAAGCTCGAATCGATCGGGGGGATGCAACGAGAGCCCCTGTGCCTAAGCCGGAAATACGAAAGATGCTGCGCCCGATGGGACCGGTAGTGGTGTTTACGGCGAGCAATTTCCCGCTGGCCTATTCGACCGCAGGGGTCGATACAGCCGCAGCTCTGGCGGCAGGTTGTCCAGTCATCGTCAAAAATCATGCCGCCCATTTTGGTGCGGGCGAAATTGTTGGGCAGGCGATTCAAAAGGCGGCGCAGGATTGTGGCATGCCTGATGGGGTCTTTTCATTGCTCAATGGTTTTGGTTTTGAAGTGGGGCAAGCGTTGGTCAAACACCCGTACACCAAAGCTGTCGGTTTTACCGGGTCGCTTCAAGGCGGCAAGGCGCTTTTCGATTTAGCCCAAAGTCGTGAGGAACCGATACCGGTTTTTGCGGAGATGGGTTCGACCAATCCTATTGCATTATTGCCAAAGGCTCTGGCCACTCGCCCAGATAGTATCGCGGAAACGCTGGCCGGTTCCATTACCTTGGGCATGGGACAGTTTTGCACCAATCCAGGATTACTTGTGGCCCTGGCCGGTGAAGAGCTGGACAATTTTGTAGACGCTTTTACAAAGGCCTTTGTTGCAAGCACACCACAGACAATGCTCAATACCAAAATCCGTGAGTCCTATGAGCGTTTAAATGCACAAGCCTTAGAGCAGACTGGTGTTGAACTTTTGGCGCTTTCAGAAAAGGTTGCGGATGCGGCAAGCAATGAAGGTCGTCCCACCCTTGCGCGCGTGATGGGCAAAGATTTTCTTGCCAACCCAGCTTTGCATCAGGAAGTTTTTGGGCCCTTTTCGCTGCTGATTTGCTGCTCAGACAAGAGCGAAATGAAAACGGTTTTAGAGAGTGTCCACGGACAGCTTACATCCAGCGTCATGGCTGAGGATGACGATGTTTCTGCTTTCCAGGATTGTATCGATGTGTTGAGTCGAAAAGCGGGGCGCTTAATTTTTAACGGGGTGCCGACAGGCGTGGAGGTTTGTGCAGCCATGCAACACGGCGGACCTTTTCCAGCCACCACGGATGCCCGATTTTCTTCGGTGGGGGATGATGCACTCAAGCGTTTTGTCCGCCCATTAGCCTATCAAGGTTTTCCTGAAGAACTTTTGCCCGAGGAACTCAAGGCTGAGAACCCATTGGAGATTTGGCGATTGATTGATGGGGGTTGGAGCAGGGATTCATTTTGAAAAGTGGTGGCCACTAAGGTTTCCGGACGGTTGGGTCGGCGGGGAACCTTAGTGGCTTATTCTATCATTTATGAATTCAGCAGAAAGTCGTCTTAGCCGCCTATTTTGCGAATCACAGACATTGCCGTATCGTGCAGCATTTTGGCAATATTTGACATCATTTGTAGAGTTTGTTGTTGTTTTTGCAACATGTTTTGCAAATCAACATTCGCCAGTTGAGCATCGTCGCCAACGGAATTTAGTGTTTCTTCGAGGTTTTGAATATAGACATCTAATTCTTCTTTAGTTTGGGCCTGTATCTGCAGCTTTTCTGTGTCAAGCTTGGGTTGCAATAGACCCGGAAATTCATCCTCTTCGTTAGGAGATTGACCTGTAAAAGTCCCCGAGTATTCAAGTAGTGGGTAGGTTATCACCATAGATTGCTCTTCATCAATCATCTTAATAAGTGGATCGGTGTCATTACGTCCGGCTTGCTCTGCCATAACCTCTCTGGCTTTGCTGATTTCTTCGCGAATCGATTTTTTTACAGCATTAAAGTATTTAACTTTCGTTGCATACTGATGAAGGTCTTTGGTGTTTTCCAAATATGCTTCTCTCAGAACCTGCTGGACTAATGCGTTAACGTCGACGGAGGTTGCGTCGACGCCCAAATTTGAAGCCATACTTTGCCAAGTCTGCAGTTGCGACTCGCTTAGAGATAGCTGCCCAGGCTGTAGAAAGAGTGAAGTTTGAGCAGAAGCGGACATGTTTATATGATCGCTGGTGAGTAAGCCCATATTGCCATGTTCCGAATTTGCTCTGCGTTTGCTATTGACTAAGCGAGCGAAAACATCATTTGCTTCTTGCTGGTCCGAATCCTCAACTTCCTTTATTGTTTGCACTAAAGAATTTGTGGATGCACTTTGTCTGTGGATGGGACCCGGTTGAAAAATTGTACTTGTAGAATAGACTTCTTGAGTGGCCATGATAAATTCTCCTTGTTTTGGTGTGCTTGGTTCCAGAGCAAGGAGAATGCCAATTTTAGGAATGCTTTTATTTTAGCTAGTTGGCAGGGATGACCTTGAGTTCGTGTGACCTGGGTCACATGAGACACCGTTTGGTCAATTGGGTCTTATTGTAAGAGGCTCATGACCACCTGTGAGTTTTGATTGGTCTGGGCCAGCATGGCCACGGAAGCTTTTTGTAGAATTTGTTGGTGGATCAAATTGCTGGCTTCTTGTGCCATATCCGAATCCACTAAGCGCGAATGACTGGCGCTGTGATTGATGCGGCTCTCTTGTAGATTTGAGATGGCGCCACTGATGCGATTTTGACTTGCACCTAATGAGGTTCGTTGCGCATAGTTGGCCTCCGCTGCGGCGGTGATCTGCTCCATGGCATTTTGCGCACCGGCTTGAGTGGATATATCCGCACCACTTAATCCCAAGGAAGAAGTACTCATCTCCTGCAAGGATACAGTGATCATATCGTCCGCAGAACTGCCGGAGCCCACCTGTAGATTCGCATTACTGGCATCGGCGGAAAGCAGAGGCTGGCCGTTATAGGTTGTTGTTGCAGAGATCCGATCGATTTCCGCATTCAGGGCTTGGAACTCCTGATCGAGGGCGGCGCGGTCACTATCGCTTAAACCACCGTTGGCTGCTTGCACCGCCAATTCCTGCTGGCGCGCCAAAATGCCACCAATGTTTCCCATGGCTCCTTCGGCGGTTTGAATCAGGCTGATGCCCGCATTCGCGTTATGCTCGGCCGCGCTCAAAGCTCGAAGATCTGCTGCCATCTTCGATGCAATGGCGAGATTGGCCGCATTATCGGCGGCGCTATTGAGTTTGCGGCGCGTAGCGATACGCTCCATGGTGGTGTTGATGCGCGCTGTTGTCTGTTCAAGCGCACGCTGTGCTGTAAGGGTCTGGGAGGACCCACTGATTTGAAAACCCATTTTTAACTCCTTGCCAGAGGAAGTGTTGAAAAGTTTACCATTTTTTTCGGTGAGGGAGCAATCCCGTGGGGTGCAAGATGTTCTTTTTATTGAGCTTTACGCTGGAACTTTATTTTTAGCTTAACTATAGTTCCCCTATGCGCTGCGGCCAATTCTCTTTAATATTTAGTGCTTTATCTTGGTTGCTCCTGGCATGCGAACCGACCAAAAGCTTTGAGGTCGCCTTTGTTTATCCCCACAGCGAAGATCTTAGCTCTGAGCTTACGCCGGTTGAGGATGGCTCCCGCTTGTTTTTTACCATGCGCCAGGATGGTGCCGTATTGGCGGATGGAGATTTTATCTCCGGTTCATTGGTGGACTTAGAGAATTTAGGTAAGCCAAGCGAACCCTGGCGTTTGTATTTTTCGCAGGGCACAGAGGTGGCTACAAAGGTTGTCGGTTCGTCCCGTTCGTGGCAGCCCAGACCAAAGGCGCCAGTCTTTGACTCTGTTCTCTTAACACCGGAAGACACATTGGCCGCTTTTGCACAAAATCCAAACCTGCTTGCAAGCACAACTGTACATGCAGAGGATCGTTGGTCTCTTATTGCAATGGATGTCAGCGGGAATGAAGTCAGAACGGTGACGCGATGGTTAAAGGACAAGCTTGTTTTGCTGGTGCAGGCAAAAGCGCTGGAAGGGGAGACGCCTTACAGCCTAAAGCTCTACCTGCAACGAAACGTAGATCTTGGAGTCGAAGAACTTAGCTTAACCGAAGGCGAAACTTTAGCAGAGCATGATGCGCTTGTGGATTTTCAAGTGCTGCGTCAGGAAGAGCAAGCAACTTTTTATGTGGAAATCAATTTAAAGGCGGAGTTGGGACTCGTCTCTGTCGATCAGGTTTCTGTTGATGATGACAAATCGATTAATGGGGGCAAGCGACACTCCACTCATGTCTTGCTCGGCTTGGAACTTGCGCAAGGCACCAGGAAACAATTTGCCTGGCCTGAGGAGTTTTTTGATGATGATATGGGCGCCGGCGACTTGGCAAAGGTTTTGCTCTTTCCTCCCTTTCTTGATGCGGTAGGTCGGACATCGGAGGAGGCACTTGCACTCGCAGATGTGGCAGAGGCAAATCGCTATCCCGCGTTAGAAATTGATTGCGGTACTTCTTACGCGAGCCAGGGGGCTTTACGGGCGCGTTATGACGAGACGTTTTTAGCTTTGGGCTTGAGTGTGGCAGATGGGGATATTGTTGTGGCGGATAACTCTTCCCTAATCGAGAGTGATGGTGCCAGTTTTTATGTTGCGACGAGTAATGACCTAAGCGCGGCGGCGAATGTTTTCCGCGTCGATGTGCCCGCACCGAAAGCAGATGGTGTCTGTGATACGGAACTCGCGCCTATTTATATCGATAAGGATTGGAACCGGGGCACAGAGGATACGCTTTTGCCGGCGCAGGCCCATGTTGTTCGCTGCCGGGATGGGGAAGGCTACGATATCAACGTGGGATTTCCTTTATACGCTTTTGACTCGGTAGAGCACCGTGCGCTACTGGGATTTGATGTGGTTTTAAGCGGTACTGGTACAGGTGATGGCGAGACAAAACTTTGTTCGCTGCAAGGAATACTGGCAAGTTGGGGTGAACTAGAGACCAACGGCCTCGGTGAACTTCGTCTCTTCGAGCTATCGCCTTAAGGACAGAGGCTAAAACGTAAAAATCCAGCGTCATAATAGTTGGCGTAGAGCTGGTTGCCGTAGAGACCGACGCTCATTAAACTTCGAGTGCTTGTGTGCATCGGGGAAAAGATATCCAGGGTTGTTTCCGGGTTTGCAAATTCGATGGCTGAAAGATCGCTCGCAGAGCTTTTGAGATACATTGCTGTGTGATTATGCTCAACCTGGTTGACATCAAAAGTCATCGGGTAAAATGCTGGTGTGTCTAAAGTTGTTGCTGAAAGCATGGAGGCAACATAAAGGCCCTTAGAGTCGCCGGCATGAGTATCAAAGATATAGACTTTGTTCTCATGGATGACAATAAGCTCCGATCTTAGTTCTGACACATTGGCGCTTAAATCAATGCTCGATTCAAAGAGGGGATTTTCCGGAGTACTAATGTTGATCAGATCGATGCGTGCCTGTCTTGTGGTGACGTAGAGATAGTTACCTAAATGGGCAATGGCGTTGCTCTCGCTTCCATCACTGATGGCAATGTCTTCTGTGACGGGAAGAGTTGGAGTTTGTAGATTGGTGGATAATATTTTTGCCTGGTTTCTTGGTGTGTATAGGTAATGGCCGACAACGATGCCTTTGCTTGGGATGCTGTCAGTGATTTCTGCATTATTTATTTCGTTTAGTACAGGGGTTTCAGGCGCGCTTAAATCGATAAAATATTTGAGTCTCTTTTGAATTGCATAGTCTTGGTAAAAGACAAATTCATCCACATTAGCGATGGGGTCATTCGCTATGCTTTCAAATTCTCCTATTTGTTCTACCGTAATAGGATTCTTAATATCATAAGCGATTATTTTTGCCCGCCCTTCATTGCTGTTAATTGTCGACAGGAGGGCGAATCCATTTCCAACAGAAGAGTAGAGGCTCAGGAAGTCTGAATGTTGATATAATGTTTGGGAAGGAGTTGGGGCTAAGGGCGCTTCCAGATTATAGGTGAGTATCATATTAATAAAGCCGGTGTAGAGGTTATTGTCGATGCTGCCATAGAGAACGGGAGGAAAAACCGCAGGAGATAAGTCAATATTGGTTGGGGTGAGTGAGATTGGTGTAGAGCAGTTTTCGGAAACACCGGGCTGGGTGGTATTGAGGCTGAATATGTCCATGCTGTTTGTTCCGGTGTTGGTGTAGAGGTAACCTTGCGAAACAATACTGCTGGTCATGACTGCATTTTCGTCCGTCCAGGGGTCGGTAAAACATAGATCGCTCGAGTCGGTGATGTCGTAGATGCGCAGGCCATGGTCTTCAATTGCTGCAGCGATACGATTGTTGCTGTAGCGATGCAAGTCGACCTTTCCACTGGGTGTGAAAGTTTTAGCGTTGGCGATGGAGCCCAGTTGTGACCCAATGGTTAAGGATTCGTCGTCGTTAAGGGGATAGACATAAAAAGACTGGTTGGTTTGGACATAGAGGATGCCTTCTTCGGCTAAAATCCCATAGGGGATTTCTTCACCACTGTAGCTGATAGAATCTGTCTCTTGTGGATTCAATGGTTCGCTGACATCCATACGATGAATATTTCTGTTGTCGATATCCAGCAAAAGTGCACTAACAAGGTTTCCACTGGCATTGATATCCAGGCTCAGGGCGTCGAGACTTATGTCTTGGCTATGTAGTGTTTCGATGAAAGTACTCTCTGTTCCGCTGATTTGCATGACTTCAAAGCCGTCATCCTCTGCCAGAAAGATGTGATTCTCGTGAACCTGGACTTGTTTGACCAATCCCTGCACAGACTTACTTTCGCTATAGACCATGTCTTTGGCTTCAGCCTGCACATAAATGGCAAGAGCCGAATCGACCCAGTCTGCCACGTAGATTTTATTCTCATAAACGGTGCCCGGTCCAAGGACATTGGGGTGATTGAATATGGCGGAGGCATCGTTGCAGGAGCACATACAATTGAAACAGGACTGCCCGGAGCCGCAGGTGTCGACGTCATTTAAGGGCTCACACTGTTCTAATTCATGGATTTCCCCGTCACCGCAAGTTGGGCCGGGAGCGCATGTTGTTCCACAGTGGGGGATTGGCATCCAGCCATCGTAGGCCAGAATTTCACCCTCGTCACAGCTTTCATATTGATTGTCCAAAAGACCGTCGCCACAAAGTGACGTGGTCCCCGCTACGGTTTGACAGTTTGCATCGCAGACCTCGCAGGAGGTTTGGGCGTACTCACATGTTTCGGTCAGGGTGTTACCATCATCGCATTCTTCCCCGGCCAAGGTGTTTGTCTTTCCATCACCGCAGGCCGGTGTTGTACAATCATCATCGCAGGTTGCGCTTTCTGTGGCGATATCATCGCTGCCATCGTCACATTCTTCCCCAGCCAAGCTGTTTGTGTGTCCATCGCCGCAGGCAGGGGTTGTACAGTCTTCATCGCAGACAGCGCCATCAGCAGGTGTGCCGTCAACCCCTGCATCGCAATCTTCGCCAGCAGCAGCATTGGTTTTTCCGTCGCCACAAAGGACAGGGCTGCAGTCAGCGTTACATGTGTCTGATTCAGTAGGAGTCCGGTCGACCCCCGCGTCGCAACTTTCACCATCGTCAACAACGCCATCGCCGCATGTCGGCAGAAGACAATCGAGGCGGCAGGCATTACCTACAGAGTTTGAATTGGCACTGCCTTTATCGCATTCTTCAACGCCATGTTGCAGATATCCGTCACCACAGGTGGCAAGGATACAGGTGTTAAGACAAGCGTCGTTGTTGCTTTGATTGCCATCGTCACAGGCTTCGTCAGCGTCGACGACAAAGTCGCCACAGATTGGAGCGCTGACTTCCTGGCAGTAGCCTTGCACACAGCGCTTGGTTGGACTCTTGCAGTCTTCAGGAGCAAAACATCGCTTTTGTGTGTTGTCTTGGAGACAAGCGGTGATTGGCAGCAAAAGCAAAGCCATATAGAGCGTAAAGCGCCTCATCAAGGGATATACTAAACCCTAAGGGAGATGTCTGCAAACCCTATGCTTTATTCCACACAGGCAGGCTCGGAGCCTACCAGAGAGATAACATCCGCAACGCTGGTGTAGTCCCAACCGGCCGCTCCTACCTTAATCGCTAAAATTTTTGCTGGAGCAGGGTCGAGATTGGCCATGAGATTCTCAGATACAAACTTATCCGGTGCGTGACCGTTGGCTTCGTCCGTATGGTGCCATTGTCCGAATTCCAGTTTGGTGGAGTGAGCCGCACCATTTACTTCCGGGCCATTCAAATAGCCGGGGGTGCCCAGGGCATAAAATCCGTGTTGCCAGCCGCTGGTCTCGGGGGATGAAAAGTTGTCGCGAACCACACCTTCTTGATCGATATAGGTGATCCGCACCATCAGTGGCCAGGCCCCTTCACCGTTGCCGATGCCGCTCTTGCTTTGGTTGTTGATACGTCCATCCATGCTCAAGCGTAGAGAGGTGCATAAACTCACATCAAGGTTGATATCCTGCGAGATAAAATCCCAGGTGTCCGAGGTGCTGTTCAGTTTCTTATGGAAGATCATGCCGTTTCCGTACCAGACATTATCGTAATACGATTCCATCCAGTGCTGAGGACTGGTTTCGAAATCAGGCCAAACTCCATCACCAAGGTAGGAGCCACCTATAGGCTCTTCGTCTTCGAGTTCAACTTGCCAGTATTTTGGATGCTTCACCTCCGTGTCGACGTTATCATCCCAGCTTGTCTCAATGGAATTGGTCAGGGAGAAGTGACCGTTACGTACAAGCTCCCATTCGGTTTCGCAGGTTTCGCCGCAGCAGTTGCTGGTAGGAACACACGGGATTTCCGCAGCACCTTGTAAAACGATGGAGCCAACGGCCACACGAGTTTCGTCATCTTCATCGCAATTTAAGCAATGGTAGAGAACCAGGGAAGCTTGGTAAGCTTGTGCATCGAGGGCATTGAAGGTGATATTGAAATTGGCTTCACCGGTTTGATTTGGCATATTTAAGGGCAGGCTTTCGTCGAGGATTTCAAAACTAAAGGCTTCGGCGCCCGGGCCGGTGATTTCTGCATGGCTTAAAAGGATGTCCCAAGTGCTGCAGTTTTCCACCCTTAAGGTTTCGCTGCGAGTGCTACCGACAAGGATTTGCGGATCTGTTGCATTGAAATTAAGAGCGCTTGGAGTGGCGTTTAGACATGCGGAAGGGGGTAGGGCGTTGCCCTTGATGCTGAGTTCGGTGATGCCGTCCATCGTATCAGAGAATACTTCGAGGGTTGCCTCATGGATGCCAAGGCTGTTCGCCTGAAAGGCAACGTTGACCACCAAAACTTCGCCACTTTCAAGGCAGTGTGTTGTTTCCGGAAAATCCAACAATGAAAAGGCCGGGCTGCTTTCTGTCGACCAGTTAAAGCCATCAATGCAGAGGGTGGCGGTGCCACAATTGTCGAAAGCAATTTGTTGTGTCAGCTCCACATCTTGTTGCACATCACCGAAATCAAGTTGGGCATAGGGCCAGGTGCAAAGAGCTGCTCCGGTTCCGTTGCCGATGAGATTCAGGGTGATAGTGCTCTCTGCGTTTCCGGCCTTAAGGCTTAGGGTACCTGCATGCATACCGATGGTTGTGGGGGTAAAGAGTATGCCGACCGTAATTTCTTCCTGACCGGGAATTTTGACTTGGGAGAGAGAGTTTTCGAGGGCAAAACCTTTGGCTTGGGTTTCCTGGTCGAGGAAAAGTTCGACCTCTAAGCTGCCGCCGCCCGTATTCCGCAAAGTCACTTCCTGGCGAGCAATCTGTTCGAGCTCAACGGAACCAAAATCAATGTCGGCAAGATCGGCACTTAAACTTGGGGGCAAATCCAGGAGCGCATCGCCTTTGCATTGGCTCAGAACAAGAGAAAATAAAACGAAAAATATCCGCAAGATGCGGTCAGAAGAAAAGGTCGGGGGCATATTGGGGGCTTCCTTTCAGTGCCCATTCTCGGCAGAAAATCATGAATGGTGCGTGAAAATCCGGCCGTATTCAGGCTATATATAGGGGGAAAGTGATGGCTTTACCTTTAAAAGCCTATAATTCCTGAGGGATTAGAGTTTGTTAAAACCTGGTTTAAAGAAGAGTGGCGAGGAGCTGGATGCGGCCCTGGAGGAGAGTCAGGAGCCCCAAGCTAAGCAGGAAAAGAAGGTTTATTGTGGCGCTTGCGGACAGGTGTTGACCTTCCGTTCTTTTGAGACGGTGTACGAAGGAAATCATACCCATGTTTTTCAAAATCCAGCAGGCTATACGTTCGAGATTGCACTTTTTAAAGAAGTTCCAGGGGCGGTTGAAAGTGGGACGCCCCAAAAGGAACACACTTGGTTTGCGGCCATGCTCTGGTCCTATGCAAATTGTGGAGGCTGTGGCGTGCATTTAGGCTGGAGGTTTAGAGGTGAGGATTCGTTTTGGGGATTGATCCTGACACACTTGCGTTATGATTAATCCAGGCGTCTTTGCTCTATCCTAAGTCGACTGTAATCAATGTAAGGCCGTCTCCACCCTCATGCAGTTCCCCTGGGCGATAGGCTTTGACATAGGGGGAATCTTTACAATATTCGCGAATGGCATTTTTGAGCTGTCCACTGCCATGCCCGTGTACCACGCAGATTTTTGTTTGGCTTTTAAGCAAAGCATCGTCGAGGAGCTTATCAAGTTTGTCGATCGCCTCATCCACATAGAGCCCGTGAAAATCGACCCGTAAGAAGCCGTGGTCTAAATCGTCCGCTCTAAAATCATTGGTGTCAAAGACCTTTTCCTCTTGGTAATTACTATTCCTGTCACTCGGCGCGTTTAGAGCGATAATGTCGGCCAGCGGTTTTTTGATTTTAAAGGAGCCGACAATGAGTTCTGCGTAATCATTCTCGATTGAATCGACGATGCCAATTTTCCCAAGCGAGTTAACGAGGACAGGCTGACCCTTCTTTAATTGATAGCTTCCTGCGGCTGCGGAATCGCCACGAATTTTTTTAGGTACAACAGCCATTGTTCTTTTTTTGGGACCCATGCGAGAACGGCTAGGCACTTTTCTCAGGTCTGTAGCCAAGTTTGTCCACAGGCATGACCACAGATGAGATGATATTGCTGAGGTGACTTAAGATGCGCTTAAAGAAACGATAGGTAAGCACGCAGCCGCTCATGTTCTCATCCTCGATGGCCATGAATTCCTGTACTTTGGTATCACAGAGCCGCTTATGCTCATCCACCTCGTTTAAGAAAGCACGTGCATCTTCTGTGTCCTGGGTTTCATAAATATGGCGCGCCTTAATCAGTAGTTTTGATATGCGATTCTTTAGAGTCACCATATCATTTTTCAGGTCTTGATTGCCGAGGTAAGGGCTCCAGGAGGCCAGTTCAAAAAGGTTTTTCGCAAAATCGCCAATACGCTCAGCGTCTTTAATGAGCGACATATAAACAAGCAGGGCGGGGAAGGTTTGCCGTCCATGCACGGAGCCGTGAACAACCATTTGCCGTCTAATTAACTGTTCTGTTTTATTGATACGCTTATCCGTATCAAAGAGGTCGTCGTGGATAATACTGGGATTTGTTCCACCTAAGAGTGCGTTGGATGAAGCATCAAAGATGTGTCGACCATCTTCGAGCATCTGTAAAAATTCGTTTTGAATTTGGTCAAGGCCTTCGTCGTTTTGCCCTAAAGATTTTAGCCATTCAAACATCTTTTACTCCTAGCATTTGATACATTAGCCCAGCACTTTCCAGCCGAGAAGAGGTAGAATAACGAACATCACAGCCACATAAACGACCACCCACAGTCGATTGCGTAGCGCGGCTCCCGCAAGCATATTGGCCATTGTAATAGGAATACGGCGCAGTGGGATAAAGGGATAAAAAAGCAGAATTCCTGCAACATTAAATATGACGTGCACCAAGGCAATGGTGAGTCCGGCCGGGTTGTCTACAGCCATGCTCGCCAAAAGGGCGGTGACCGTGGTTCCCAAATTAGCGCCCAGCATGATGGGGAAGGCGTTGAGCAGGGGCAGGATGCCGGCTGCACACATGGGTACAAGTAAAGAAGTGGTGACACTGGAGGATTGGACCATAACTGTTATGACGATGCCGACGAAAATACCGACAAAGCTGCTTTGCTCAAGGGCTTTGTTCATCGTGCTTTCAAGGCGCCCGGCAATCACATGCCGCATGTTACGGGTAATATGAATCAGACAGAAAAACGTCAGGCCAATACCGATAAGAAGAACCGCAATGGCCAAGGGGGTGTCCTGCAACCCGATGGCTTCCAGGCTTGATTTGACAATTTTTGCACAGGCTTTGACGGCGACCTTAAGTGGGCTTTTGTACTCGACCCCACCAAGACTGTTAAGCTTTGCGGAGAGATAGACCGCACCTTTGCTTAAGATTCCGGTGCTTATCTCCAGGGGTAAAAAAACGATAACACAAAGGATGTTAAAAAAGTCGTGCACCGTTGCCGCCGCAAAAGCCCGACGAAATTGTTCGGATCGTTGTACATGACCAATAGAGACGATGGTGTTGGTGATGGTGGTACCAATATTTGCCCCCATGATCATGGGTACCGCAAGTTCAAGGGGCAATACGCCTGAGCCGACGGTGGAGACAATGACGGCGGTGGTGGTACTGGAGCTTTGCACCAAAACCGTGGCGAGGATACCTACAGCCAACCCGGCAAAAGGGTTTTGAATGCCCGCGAGCATACCACCGTCGCCAACCGTACCAGCACCCATCATTTTGATGGCGCCACTCATGAGTTTGATGGCGACGAGAAAAAGGAAAAGCAGGGCGATGAGCAAGAGCAAGCGTTGCCAGGTCGGGATTGTTCGTGCTGCTTCTTGCTGGCTGCTCATGCTTTCCGAACTATAAGCATTTTTCTCATGAAAGCAATAACTTAAGTTTGATTTGATGGCTTGCGTCAAGGTTGATTCCTGATATCATCCTAAGGTCTGTTGACCTTTTAAGTTTTGGGAGCAGTTTTGACGCCATTTTCATCGGCCAGAGCCTCAAATCGCTTGCTGATACTCGTTTGGGTTGTGCTGCTCTGCGCCTGCGATCTGCTTAACGATAAGAAGGATTATTGTCGGGTGAAGTCCACCGCCGAAGGGCAAACCAAAGTCATCTGTCCCGATGGCTCGGAAGCAATTTTACCCCAGGGGCCTGATGGCGAAGCAGGCGGTGTGGGAGAGGGTGGAGTTTGTACTCTTGAGGCGGTTGAGGAAGATGGTCGCAGTGGGCAAAAAGTGACCTGCTCGGGCAACGATCCAATAATTATCTGGGATGGGGAGCAGGGGGCGACCGGGCCGAGTGGAGATTCGGGGGAGAGTGGTGAGGCGGGAGCACCGGGGGAGGATGCACAGCCCTGTACCCGCACTGATGCGGGGGACGGGAGTTCCTACACATTAACCTGCGGTGGAGAGACGATCACCGTTGAGGATGGAAGTGATGGTGGAGTGGGAGATACGGGAGGTGCGGGAGCAGATGGTCAGGGCTGTCTCTTCGAGGACGATGGGGCTGGCACCATGACCATCTATTGTTGCGATGATGGGAGCACTTCCTGTTGCGCGGGAGGCAGTGAGGGGTGCAGCGATGGCACGATTCTTTCTTATGCCTATCCCTTTTGTGGCAATGGCATCAGCGAATTTAATGAGCATTGTGATGATGGTAACGCCGATGAAAGCGATGGGTGTTCGTCAACCTGTTTAGGGGACGATGACTATGCTTTGACCGGTGAGCCCTATACGGCATTATTTCAGCATGAGGTGGCGCGTTGGCAAGCCGGAGGAAGCTCCGCAGTGACGCCAGAACAGGTTACGCCG
Organism: uncultured Bdellovibrionales bacterium; assembly: GCA_964013445.1. GTDB lineage: Bacteria > Myxococcota > XYA12-FULL-58-9 > XYA12-FULL-58-9 > JASMKV01 > JASMKV01. The sequence goes on from CAXGWX010000018.1 coordinate 26,938, forward strand.
GCAGTCAATATCTCGGGCTCTGCAAAGTGGCAGGGTGGAGTTTTAGGGCTGGATGGAAATATTTATGCGCTTCCGTATATGGCGAGTAATATTCTGGTCATTAAACCTGCAAGCGATGGGAGCGTCGCTGTTAAGCTGCTGGCGCCGGATTGTGCTTTTCCGATAAATCCTTTTTTTGCTGGCGGTGCTTTGGGGGACGATGGGAAAATTTATGCGGTTCCAGTCTTGCCCAACACGGAAAGCCAGGTTTTGGTGATCGATTATCTGGCCGAGGCCAGCGATCAGGATCATATTGTTTGTTCCTTTTTGGACATTGATAATGTGCAGGCCGACGCCAACAGTTACGGTTGGTATGGGGCGGTGGCGGCCCCCAATGGCAAGATCTATGGGATGTCTCATAACGACAATTTGGCGACGGCGAGAAATATCCTGGTCATTGATCCGGCAAAT
>CAXGWX010000019.1:0-27213 GCA_964013445.1 uncultured Bdellovibrionales bacterium
AACGTTCAGAAAATAACTTGATATACTGGATCACCGCCTGAACATCCGCATCCGCTACTGGCCAGGCCAACATCGCGGTACCGCGCAGACCTTTTTTAACAATGCGTTCTAAATCCTGATCGGTCGGCAGTGAACCAACCGGAACCGACGCAAATTTGATGATACCTTCGCGCAAATCCTTTGGCGGAGGTTTTTGATGCAAGCCAACCGGGCCTCTCCCATCGCCCTTTACCCCATGACAGGACGCACAGGAGCCCAGATAAACCTCTTGCCCACGCTCTAAAACAGAGGCCTTGATCTGCTGCCCGCCTAAGACCTGATCACCTTCAATCTTTGGTGACTCACCTACGGGCGTGCATGCACCCAAGGTCAAAAACCAGAGAGTTAAAAACCTAAATGATATTTTAGCGACGGCGTTCACAAATCCAAACCGCCGCACTAAAGGTGAGCAAACAAACGGATGCCAAACAAAAGATCTCTAAGCCCAAAGATGAAGTAATGCTTAAATCCGATGGCGCACTACCACCATAGAAAGCATGGCGAGTGCTCGAAACCGCATAAGCCAAAGGATTCAATGGCTCTAAAATGCGAAATGCCAAATGCCCATCATTCACAGGAAACATGGCCCCGGAAATAACCCAAAGAGGCATAAGCAAAGTCATTTGAATTGCATGGTATGCCTGCACCGAATCAAAATACCAGGCCATAGCAAAACCCATTGCGGTTAGCCCCAATGAAGAAAACAGGAGAATGGCCAACATCGGCAACCATTGAATGTCAGAAAAGACAAAACCAGCCAAAGGCGCCAATACCATAAAGATACCAACCTGAATTAGAGCCACAGAACTTGAGCCCAAACACTTTCCCAACACCATTGCGGCCCGAGAGCCCGGCCCAGCCATGACCGCTTGCAAAAACCCCTGATGCCTGTCCTCGATGACCGAAACACTGGCAAAGATCGATGAAAAAAGCAGCACCATGACAACCACGCCCGGATAAAAATACTCCATATAGCCAATATTGGCGCTCTTAAGCTGAAAGGTTGTCGCCATACCTGAACCAATCACGAGCCAAAAAATGATGGGCTGCCCTAAGGCACCAACGATACGGGAGGGCTGCCGCCAAAAGCGAAGAACGTCGCGGCGCCATAGCGCCTTAACCGTAGCCCATTCCAGGGACCAGCTAATCATCTTGTTCCTCCATCTCTCGAGTGTACATGCTGTGCCCTGTGACATGGAAAAACACATCATTCAAATTAGGGCGGCGCACTTCAATAGACAGAAGCTCGCCCGCACTAAAAAAACTCGCCATTTCAGGAATAAAACGATGCGCCTCTTCTAACTCCAGAAGGAAGCGATCATCTTCAATCCGACCGCTCAATTCAAACTCACGCGCCACCACCTCAGCCACCCGATCCAGGTTTTTCGATTTGATGATTAAAACATCGCCGGCAACTTCCTTAAGCAAAGTTTCCGGAGTATCGCTGCGAAGAATTCTACCCTCATCCATCACCGCTAAGCGGTCACATCGTTCCGCTTCGTCCGCACGATGGGTCGATAAGAGAATTGTCAAACCACGAATTTTTCTTAATGCCTCCAAACGATTCCAAACAATTTCAAATGCATAAGGATCAAGGCCAGTGGTCGGCTCATCCAGAAGAAGAATGCTCGGATTGTGAATAAGAGCCCGCGCCAACTCTAAACGCCTCCGCATCCCACCGGAATAGGTTTTGACCGCTTCATCCGCACGACGCTCAAGCTCAACAAAAGAAAGCAGTTCCTCAATGCGCTGGGTACATTCTTCCACCTTTAAGCCATAAAGAGTCCCAGCCAGCTGCAAATTTTCGCGGGCGGTTAACTTATCATCGAGACTGTCTTGTTGGAAAACCACCCCAAGCTGACGACGAAATTGCTGTGAGCCAGGCCGCATGGCCTTACCATCCACACTAAAAGAGCAAGTTGGCTTATATAGACCGGTTAAACAGCGTAATAGAGAACTTTTTCCGGAGCCATTCGGACCAAGAAGACCAAAAATTTCACCTCGGCGTAGATCAAAAGAAACCCCATCAAGAACGGTACGAAAGCCTAAGGTTAAGGATAAATCATGGAGCAAAAAATAAATCGAACGCTGCTCCGCTGACGCAGCACTGGAATCCAAAGCAAGATCTTGCGACGCCATTACATCTTTCCGATCAGAATCCCAATAAAGAGGCAGGACAGATTAAAGAGCGTCGAGAAAAACAACAATCTTGGCCAGCCCTGGCTCCGCTTTTCGCTTAAGCCCACGGCCGCGACAATCACTTGCAAGCAGCCTACACTCATGGCCAACAAACCATACTCAACACTTGCCAGACCAATAGAAACCGGAACCAAGCTGACCAGCAAAAGTAAAATCGAACTCAGAAGAGCCGCAATAATGGTCGTTCGTTCGCCATATACGGTAGAGAAAACCTTGAGCCGCGCCCGTTCATAATCTTTACGTAAATAAAGCGAGATAGCTAAAAAATGTGGGATCTGCCAAAAAAACAATAATGCAAAAAGCCAGAGAGCGCCTGCATCAAGCCGGTTAGTGATGGCGGTCCAGCCCATCAAAGGCGGCATAGCCCCCGGTATGGCCCCAACATAAAGAGCCAAGGTGGTTTTTCGCTTCATTGGGGTGTAGCAGCCGATATAAATAAGCAAGGCCAAGAGGCCGGCCAAAGCAGTCAGAGTGTTGGCGGTAAAAAATAAACCGGCGAAAGATACTGTCCCCGTAAGCAGGGCAAACCAAAAAGCGTTTTTAGGCTCCAAACGACCATCGGGCAAAGCCCGTGTGCGGGTGCGCTGCATCAAGGCATCCGTGTCCCGCTCAAGAAGGCAGTTGAAAGCATTTGCGGAGCCAACCAAAAGGGCCGTAAGGAAGAGCGTTCCGAGCATGGGTGAAATGGCAATCTTACCTGGCGCCAGCCACAGACCGACCGCACAGGTAAAAAGAACAAAGCCTGAAAGCCGTGGCTTTGTCAGACTAATATAATCACGAACCGTTCCGCTGGAGCCCATGGAAATACTTAAAGCCTTCGCCATTTTATGTACCCACCGTTGCGGTTTGCAGGTGCTGTTGCTCTCCAGCTTCCGTCACAGAATGCTCTAACCAAAATGGACCGCATAAATACGTGCTCAATAACGCCACCAGCAATAAAGCCGCGCCACCGAGATGGGCTGTTACAGGAGGCACCGCGATATAGGTCATCACCGTCAGAAGCCCCAAGGCTATCTGCAAAAACACAAGGCCCACGAGGGTTAAGGAAACTAATTGGAGACGCGGACTCTTATGTTCAGCCCCCAACTTAATGCCATCCCAAGCAGCTTTACCGACAACAAGCGCGCAGAGCACACCCCAAAATCGATGCAGCATATGTAGCATTGCGGGACCAGCTTCCGGCCACAGCACACCATCACACAGAAAAATATCGATATTGCAAGCCAACCCGGCCCCCGTGTGGCGAACCAGAGCCCCAAGTACGATTTGCACATAGACAATAATCATCGCAGCAACCAGCCAGCCACGTGAGTAGGAAGCCGCCTGATTAATCTTTGGCCCATAACAAATACGGCAAGCTATATAGACGAGCAAAGCAAAGAAAATCATTGCAATGGATAAATGACTTGCGGAAACGAAAAGCGGTAAGCGGTAAATCACCGTTAAGCCGCCAAGGCCGGCCTGAAAAAGCACCAGGATAAGAGCGCCCAAAGCCCAATAGCGCAAGGGTCGATCTCCCTGATCGTTACGCCAAATCCACACCGCCAAACCAAGAGTCAAGAAGCCTACGAGACTGGCCATCAAACGGTGTCCATGCTCATAGAGCACACCACCGGTCATGGTTGGAAATGCCTCACCGAAACACAGAGGCCAATCGGGACAGGCCAGGGAGGAGCCGGTTGCATGCACCAAGCCACCCGCCAGGAGCAACAAAAAGGTCACAAATACCGTAAATATAGCGTAACGAAAGAGCATCATTGGTGGGCGCTTATACCTACAAGAATCGTGGCTTTGCAAGCCCTTAGCAAGCACTCAGCCCACTCTCTACTGAACCACTTCCTCTTCGCTCTTGAGAGCCACAAGAACCTGTTTTGCAAGGGTTTTTAGGGTTTCAAACACGCCTTGTCCCTGGGTGGCTATGGCCTCGTATTCCGGTACCCCACGTGGATTTAAGTGCTCCCGAAGTTTCTCAACAGGCATGGCAGAAGGCAAATCCCGCTTGTTGTACTGAACCACCAGCGGCAATGTATCGAGCTCATAACCATGCTCGGCCAAATTTACCCGAAGATTATCCATCGACTCAAGATTTGCATCGAAGCGGTCGCTCTGACTGTCCGCAACAAAGATAACCCCATCAACTCCCTTAAGAATCAACTTGCGACTCGCATCATAAAAAACCTGTCCCGGAACCGTATAAAGATGAAAGCGAGTTTGGAAGCCGCGGATTTCTCCAAGAGACAGGGGCAAGAAATCGAAAAACAAAGTTCTTTCTGTTTCCGTAGCCAGGGAAATCATCTTCCCTTTAAGATCCCCTTGGGTCTGCTCGTAGATATACTGGAGGTTTGTGGTTTTTCCCCCTAAACCGGGTCCATAATAAACCAGCTTGCAGTTAATCTCTTTAGAGCTGTAATTGATAAATGACATAAATCCTACCCGAATTGTTTAAAGCAACTTATGTCCAGCTGCTCCAAGAATCAAGCTCCGTCCATTTCTTTGCGTTCCTCTAAGGCCCTGCCCAGAGTTGCGGAGTCCAGATATTCAATTTCCGATCCCAACGGTACCCCCATGGCCAAACGAGTGATACGCACACCACTTTTCGCAAACAAAGATGCTAAATATAATGCGGTCGCATCTCCATCCACATTAGCATTTGTTGCAATAATAACCTCGCTAAAAGCCTTTGTCTTAGCGCGCTGCACAAGACTCTCCAGCTTAAGTTCTTCTGGACCGATGCCCTCCAACGGCGCTAAAACCCCATGTAAAACGTGATAAAGCCCGCGGAAGGTGCCACTTTTTTCAAGTGCCTGCATATCGGGCACGCCTTCAACAACACATAAAGTTGATTGATCTCTCCTCGGATCGCGGCAAATCACACAATGTTCCTCAGTACACAAATTCTGACATTCGCCACAGAGCTTAACCCGCTGCTCCACATCGACAAGTGACTGAGCCAAATCCTTGGCTAAATTTGCCTCGCCGCTCTGAGCTTGAGAGGTCTTAATGATATAAAAAGCCAAACGAGCCGCTGAACGAGGTCCAATTCCTGGCAGACGAGCCAACTGCAGCTCTAATGTGGCAATAGGATCAAGATTCATATTTTAAGTGATATCATTGGGAAAACCCATGGCACCTAAATCCAAACCCATTTTCGATGCAACATCGCCCATGCCTTTTTTGAGTTCCTCTGCAAGCTTCACATTAGCTTGATTCATCGCTGCGCGAATCAGATCTTCAAGCATTGTTAGGTCATCATCTTTAGCCAGGCTCGGATCAATTTTTAATTCAAGCACTTCATGCAAACCGTTTAACACAACCTTCACCAAGCCACCGCCCGACTCTCCCGTGATACGAAGGTCAACTTGTTGCTCCTTGGCCTTGCTCATCTCGTCCTGCATTTGACGAGCTGCTTCCATTAATTTGTTTAAGTCCATTTTTTTCCCCTATTCCAAGTCTGGATCCAATGGTCGTATGTTCTGCACTTCTCCACCTAATATTTCCATAACGTTTTTCACCCCGGGATGGGACCTGGCGTCATCAATTACTTTCTGACGCTTTTCTTCCTTCGCGGACGCCGCACTTTCTGCAATCGTCGCCGACGCTTCTGGGCTCTCTGTTTCATTGACCACACGCCAACTGACTTCCTGCCCGAAATGTTCATTTAAAATCTGCCCCAGTAAAGCTATATTGTCCTGCTCGTGTAAAGCATCCCAATAAAAGGTTTTTGGCAAAACCCCTACACATACTCCCGTAGGACCAAACTCAATCGGCCGGGCATGTTCCAGAAAGGAGCCCAGGGCGGGCCGCTTTGTGCGAACCCTATCGACAAATCGCCCCCAGGCAGATGGTGCCTCTCCACGCTCAATAACCGGTGTGGGTTCGGCCTTCGGCGGTTTAGCTGCCATTGGCGCTTTTTTTTCTGGACGCTTAAAAGACTGTGAGGGAATTTGCTTGCTTGCCCCTGAAGCACTTGCGCCTGCTCCAGAGCCTCCCGCCCTCAGGCCCCCGACCCCTTCAAGCTTTTGCAAGAGTGTCTCCACAGAGGTCGTCGGTGCAATCGCCAGCAAGCTAAGCAACCCCATTTCCAGGGAAAGCTTCGGATGTTCTGAGCGATGCACATCATCCGCCGTCCTTTTCGCCACATGAAAATAGCGTAACAAATCCTCCGGACTTGTCTTTTCCACCTGTTTTTTCAAAGCCTTTAATTCACTGTCGCTACGGTCTAAAACATGCTGCTCAGGCTTTTCACTCATACTTAGTACCAATAAATCGCGCAGATGCTCCAAAAACAAATGGGCTGCGGAGGCAAGGTCATGCCCACAGCTGTCAATATTTGCTATGACCGCCAATAAACCATCCGCATCCTTATCGATAATTGTTTGCGTAAGGTCCAAAATAACCTTCTGCTCGAGCAAACCCAAAGCTTCTTCGACGGACTTCACAGTGATCTTACCGCTGGCAAAACTAAGTACCTGATCGAGCAAGGAAAGAGCATCCCGAACCGATCCCTCGGCCTCGCGGACAATCAGCCCCAAAGCCTTATCCGGCACTTTAACCTTCTCACGCTTTAAAATAGACTTAAGATGATTGGTTAAAACATCCGACGATACGCGGCGAAAATCGAAGCGTTGACAGCGAGAAAGAATGGTCGCTGGGATTTTATGGGGCTCAGTCGTAGCAAAAACAAACTTAACGTGCCCAGGGGGCTCCTCTAAAGTCTTAAGCAGCGCGTTGAAAGCTGCCTGGCTGAGCATATGCACCTCATCGATAATATATACCTTATAAGCGCCCTTTGTTGGTCGGTAGCGAACATTTTCACAAAGTTCCCGCACATTATCCACACCACTGTTTGACGCGGCATCAACCTCAACCACATCAAGTTCATCACAGCCAAGTGTGCTGGCTAAAACTCTGGCGGTTGTTGTTTTCCCCACGCCCCTGGGGCCGGTAAACAGAAAGGCGTGGTGAACACGTTCGAGCTTGATGGCGTTCTCAAGCGTCTGAACAATATGTTCCTGTCCTACAATATCTGCAAAAGCTGGTGGCCGATATTTACGGGCCAACACCAAATATGACACGGTTGCCTTCCTCTCGAATCCCCCTTGTATGCGAATCACTGCTCCAGATCCAGCCAGCAATGGACAGACCATAAGATTTCTTAATGCGTCGCCACATTTTGCCAAAGGAGCACCTTGACACGCTCCACGTTGCAAGGGATACAGCCGCAGCGTCAAAAAACGCATAGATTAGGACAAGTTCATGACTCAACGGGCCTTCAAACGCGTGCTATTAAAACTGTCTGGAGAGTCCCTCCAGGGGGAACAAGGCTACGGAATATCCCGCGAAACAATTGGTGATCTGGCCGCTGAAATCAAAGAAGTACAAGAGCTGGGGGTCCAGCTTGCTGTTGTCATTGGTGGCGGCAATATTTTCCGTGGCGTTGCTGGGGCTGCAACAGGAATGGACAGGGCAACCGCCGACTATATCGGTATGCTCGCAACCATGATGAACGCCCTGGCCCTACAAGAGGTTCTTGAAGAGCATGGGGTCCCTACCCGGGTTCAATCGGCAATCGGCATGATGCAATTGGCTGAACCCTATATCCGTCGTCGAGCCGAACGGCACCTCGAAAAAAATAGAGTTGTGATTCTGGCTGGTGGTACAGGCAACCCTTATTTTACCACCGATACGGGCGCATCACTGCGGGCCAATGAAATCGGTGCTGATGCCTTACTCAAGGCAACAAAAGTCGATGGCGTTTATGATAGTGACCCGAAAAAGAATCCGGACGCAAAACGCTTTGAACAACTATCCTATCTCGACGTTCTCCAAAAAGATCTAAAGGTTATGGATGCTACGGCCATATCAATGTGCAAAGAAAACAACTTGCCGGTTCTTGTTTTTGACCTGACAACAAAAGGCAACATACGGCGAGCAATCACTGGTGAACCTATCGGCACCTGGATTGGCAAAAACCCCCATTCGTAAATCGAAAATACTTTACCCTGGAGCATAAGAGGAGAAACCATGAGTGCAACAAACGATGTCTACAATGAATTACAAGGTCAAATTGATTCGTCCTTAAGTGCGCTTAAGGCCGGTTTGGGCAAAATGCGTACTGGACGGGCAAATGCAGCTATTCTTGATGCGGTTCGCGTAGATTATTTTGGTTCAATGAGCCCGTTGAATCAGGTCGCCAACGTCAGCGTGCCGGACGCGCGTATGATTGTGGTAAAACCTTGGGACAAATCCATCATTGCTGAAGTGGAAAAAGCGATCATGTCTGCTGAAATAGGTATTACCCCACAAAACGACGGTGAAATCATTCGCCTACCTATTCCCCCACTAACGGAAGAGCGCCGCAAGGATTTAGTGAAGCAGGTAAAGCAAAAAGGCGAAGACAGTCGAATCTCGCTGCGTAACCACCGACGGGAAGCCAATGATTTCCTTAAGGAGCTGGAAAAAGAAAAAGAAATTTCCCAAGACGACCTTAAAAAAGCTTTGGAAAAAGTCCAACAAGTTACAGACTCGGGCAACAAAAGTATTGATGAGATTCTTGCAACAAAGGAAAAAGAACTCCTCGAATTTTAAAATCCATGAGCGAATCTGCCGCAAAAGAAGTCCCATTAGTGGAAAACTACCCGAAACACGTTGCTATCATCATGGATGGCAATGGGCGCTGGGCTCTTAACCGCAAACAATCCAGGATTGAAGGGCACAGAGAGGGAGCAAAAATCGTTCGGGAAATAACAACTTATTGCCGCGAACTGGAAATCCCAAACCTCACCCTCTACTCCTTTTCCATTCAAAACTGGAAAAGACCTGTGGAGGAAATCAATGCGCTGATGGAACTGCTCGAAGAATATTGTGTCAAAGAGCGCGATACACTGATGGACAACGACATCCGCTTTAACACCATCGGCGATTTAAGTTCTCTGCCCAAGTCAACCCAAGCTGCAGTCAACAAACTGATAGAAGAAACCAAGGCCAACGACAAAATGACACTAACATTGGCCCTCAACTATGGAAGTCGTGAAGAAATAGTGCACGCGGTACAAACCATTCTTGAAGAGGCCAAAAGCAATGACTGGCAGAATCCTTCTCTGAGCGAAGAAGAGCTCACGCAACGACTTTTTACTAAAGACCTACCCGATCCAGACCTTATTATTCGTACATCAGGCGAATATAGAATTTCCAACTTTCTTCTTTGGCAGATGGCTTACGCCGAATTGCATTTCACAAACACAATGTGGCCAGACTTTACGCGCAGCCATTTTGATGATGCTCTGGCTGACTATGCCAATCGGCAACGTCGATTTGGCGACGTTGATATTCGGCTGAGCAGATAAAGAACGGGACCAGCATGCTTAAACACAGAGTTCTCGTTGCCGCACTTCTTGGTCCACTTTTCCTATGGATCATTTATTTGGGTCATATGCCATTGGCCGTACTTGTACTTCTTCTGTGCAGCCTGATGTGGCACGAGTTCCAAAAAATAACGTTGCCTACGATGACTCTTCCTGAACGCCTCCTCACCTTCATTCTGGGGCTGGTTATCTGTGGACGCTCATTAGGCCTCATTCCTAATCTCTATCCCAATCTCTTTCTCGCTGGCCTGATTTTACTGCTCTTTATCCTCCTGCTAAAAAATCCCCTACCCCTTGAAAACTCTATAACCAAGTTGAGCTTGATGTTTTTGGGGCTCTTTTACTGCTTTGCACTTCTGCCCTATTTAAGCAATTTGCGAGAGGAGCCACACGGCTTAGGACTGGTCTTACTCGCTCTACTCACAACCTGGAGTGGTGACACCGCTGCATACTTTTGTGGCCGGGCCTGGGGCAAAGCTAAACTCTATCCGACAATTTCACCGGGCAAAACCCGGGCGGGTGCCTACGGCGCCATTGTTGGAGCTCTAGCCTCTTCCTTTGCAGTCATCGCGCTCTTTGAGATACCCATTTCCATCGGCCATACGATTGCTCTTGGGATACTCATCGCAATTTCAGGAATACTGGGTGATCTCGCAGAATCTATGCTCAAAAGGGCTTATGGTGTGAAAGATAGCTCAAATATCTTACCCGGCCACGGCGGCATACTCGACCGGTTTGATGCTTTTCTATTCGTTATTCCCATAACTTATTGCTACTGCACTATCGTTTTAGACTTGTCCGGCGGTTAAAAAGAGACCTATAAAGCAGTGGCCATAACAATGGGCGATAGCGTACACTACAAGTAGAGGAAGTAAGAATGTACATCCTGCAAAATGCACACTGGTTTATTATCCTTATTGGTGCTTTGATTTTCTTTCACGAACTTGGCCATTTCCTTGTCGCCAAAGCATGTGACGTTAAAGTTTTACGCTTTGCCCTGGGCTTTGGTCCCAAACTCTTTGGCTTTGCAAAGGGTGAAACCGAATACCAGGTGCGCGCTCTTCCCTTGGGCGGATACGTAAAAATGCTTGGGGAAATTCCAGGTGAGGAAGAAGAGATCGCTCCGGAGGACGAAGGCCGGACATTTGACTCCAAGCCGATCTGGCAAAGGGCGGCCATTGCATTTGCCGGACCTGCCTTTAACCTTATCCTTGCTTTTATCGTTTATTTTTTCATGTTCACAGGCACCCATCAGTTTGGCGACACAAAACTTGGAATCGTCTCTAAGGGTCAACCTGCCTGGCAGGCTGGGCTACGGGCTGGCGATAAAATCTTAGCGGTTAACGGGCAAGAGATGGGACACTGGGAAGAGTTACGACAAGCCATATCCACAAACCCGGGCAAAGATTTACACATTGATTACGAACGCTCCGGTCAACGTTACAATGGAACCATTCGCCCCGTCGCACACAATCAAGAAAACGTCTTCAAGGAGCAAGAAACCAAGGGCCGTATCGGTATTTCTTTGCAGTACCTAAAACCCATCGCTGCTGTGATTGACAGCAGCAGTCCCGCTGCAATTGCTGGCGTTAAAAATGGGGATATTATTCTTTCCATCGCCAATAAAAAGGTCGATGCCTGGCATGAGGTTCGCCAGCAGCTGGCCAATCTTAGCGTGGGCACTAATATTGAAATGCTCGTAGAGCGAAACAATGAAGAACTCAAACTTGCCTTTTCCACCGCAGATTTTCCTGAAGGTCTCAAGATGGAATCCTTTTCATCTGCAGACACGCTCTCCTATACAGGCCTTGTTAATCTCGACACTCTTATTCAAAATGTCGAAGCGGAGAGTCCCGCTGCATTGGCCGGTCTGGCCACCAATGACCGATTGCTCTCTGTGGCAATTGAAAGCGATGGCAATCTACAACCGGCCACCCCCATTGGTGTATGGGCTATCGACCTCTCATCCTTTCAAGGTGCTGATGCTCGATCAACTTTTCATCTGACTTATCAAAGGGGTCAAGAGATCAGGAAAACGAATCTTGTCCTACAGGCCAGAGAAGAAACAGACGACTTTAAAAACAAACGCACAGTATACCATTTTGGGGCAAGCAACGACACTTCTGTTCTGGGCACTTATTTAATTCAACGGGATGTTGGCTTACTTGAAGCTGCCTACGAAGCAAATCTCCAGGTTATAGAAGACTCCGGGCTAATCATTAAAGGCATCGCTAAAATTGTCCAGGGAGTTATTCCCCTTGATACGATGGGTGGTCCAATCATGCTCTTCGTGATCGCGGAAAAAAGCGCCAAACGAGGCTGGGACTTCTTCTTCAGAATGTTCGCAATGATCAGCGTTAATCTCGGCATTTTGAATCTCTTTCCCTTACCAGTACTCGATGGTGGTCAACTCATGTTCTTAGGCTATGAAGCCATACGGCGGCAGCCGCCTCCATTGCGCTTCCGTGAACTGGCAAACCTCTTTGGTATAGCAATGCTTTTGCTCTTGATGGTTTTAGTCTTCCACAACGATATTATACGCTACGTTTTAGGCTAATGAATCCGGCAATAGAATCGGAAGAGTATTTAGGTCTCTCGCCTGAGCTTGGACCCACCATCGCATTGGACACTTCTGATATTTCAGCCCAGTTAAGCATATACCATCCAGATCAAAAAAAGGTGTATACAACCATTTGCCCTGAGAGCGCTAAGCCCTCCGAATCCATCCTTCTATCTATTCAGGCCTGCCTCAAAGCCAGCTCTCTCAAACTTGATGAGCTGAACTCCATGCTTATTGGACTTGGCCCTGGTTCCTTTACCGGGCTTCGGGTTGGCCTGGCCACAATGAAGGGTTTAGCACTTGGAACGAATACGCCCCTTTATGGATTTTCATCTATGGAGGCACATGCCTTAAGTTTAAACGAAGAATATACTTTGGTGATTCGCAATGCTCAAAGAGGTGATATTTTCGCCGGCCTCTTTGGTAAGACAAAAGAAAGCGCTGAGCTAAACAAAATTATTCCCGTCGCTCTCTTTCAACCAGAAAGCTTAAAGAACAAGCTTCTTGCCATTGATGCCAAGCAAATTCATGTTGTCGGTGATCAAGTTGAAACAATCATGGGGCAACTCAAACAAGATACGCGCTATATTTTTAATGAAGTCAAAATGCACACAAAGAATGCTTTTCTGCTTTCGCAAAATGATGTTCTGCAGAGCAATCATAGACCGCTGGAAGAACTCAGCCCGGCCTATTTACGCCGATCCGCTGCTGAAGAAAATGCAAAACTAAATTAAGGTCGACGCTCCAAAAGTGCATTCTGACTCTCATCATCCGCAATAAAGATACTGTCGTGCTCCTGAGTTTGCTCACTCGGGAGGTTGTCCTTATGAAACGCCATTCTTATACTTTGCTCTGATTCAGCCAAAGTGCCGTTGTTCGGATTCACGTTTAAAAACACGATTTCGGGAGGTTCCGCGAACTCTCGCCTTGGCGCATCTTCGAGTACCGTCTCCATAAACTCGGCCCAAATTGGCAAAGCATGAGACGCGCCACTCGCCTTTCCTAAGGATTGATTGTCATCAAAACCAACCCAGGTCAAAGCAACTTGTTCCGGTGAATAGCCGGCAAACCAAGTATCCCGAGAATCATCGGTGGTTCCTGTCTTGCCTGCGAATGAACGGGTTTGGTTTGCATACCGTCGTGCCGTACCGTTGCTGAATACGCCCTTAAGCATATCCGTCAGCAGAAAAGCCGTTTGTGGAGAAATCGATGCTGACAGATTTCTCTTTTTCTCCAGGAGCACCTTGCCTCGTCCATCAACAACTTTGCGTACAAAAATTGGCTCAGCCCCAAAGCCCCCAGCCGCAAAAGTCGCGTATACCCTCGCCAATTCCAACGGCTTCACTTCGCCTGCCCCAAGAGCCAAACTTAAAGAGTCTGGTAAGGCGCTCTGAATTCCCAACCCTTGTGCCGTTTCAATAACGGCTTGACTGCCAAGCTTCTGGAACAACTTTACCGCACAGGTGTTCTTCGAGCGTGCCAAGGCGAAATGCTCGGTAATGTTTCCAGAAAAATCGTCGGCCTGATAGTTTTGTGGTTTCCAGACCTCTCCGCTCACAACGTCATGCACCACAATTGGGGTGTCAGCACATAAAGTTGCTTGGTGAATCTTTTTTTCATTCAGAGCCGCCGCATAAACAACGGGCTTAAAAGCAGAGCCCGGCTGGCGCAGTGCTTGGGTTATGCGATTGAAACCATTGCCCTGATTACTGTAGCCACCAAGCATCGCATTAACCATAAAAGTATGTGGATCAATAGCCACCAAAGCGCCTTGTACCAGAGGCTCGGGTACAACCTCTAAACTCAAGCGACAATCATCTTTCGATTCTTTTGTCTTTTCTTTCCCTAAGACCCTCACCCGCAAGAAATCTCCCCTGCGCACAAGCTCACTCGGATCTTTTGGGGCAGGTGTCCACTCTGCTGGAGAAAAGGGGCGGGCCCACTTCAACGCCTGCAAATTTACCCTTCCACCGCATTGACCTAAATCAAATTCAACATAGTCGTCGATGGAGTTAACTTCACGAATTGGTACCTTGAGTTCCATTCCGAAACTTAAAGGAAGTACCACCATGCTCCGACGTAAACCTGCGAGAGCCAAGCCTTCTTCAAGATCAAGTTGATCAAAATTCCAGAGATAATAGGATTTATCACGTGGGGCAGCATAAACTTTTGAGAGTTTATCTATGCGTTCATCCAAAACCCTGTGCAGCTCATTCAAATATTCAGGAAAAACATCCGCCTCCAAGCGCTGCCGCGCACCGGGGAAACCTTGACTGCGTGCAATCGTCTCTAAGCCCTGACGCAAGGCTTGATGGGCCGCATACTGAGCCTTCAAACTCAAGCCAGTATAAATCTTCAAGCCACCATCCAGGAGCTGCGTAGAAGAAAAGCTTGCACTTAACGTACGACGGACGTGCTCAACATAAGATGCAGAAACCTGAAAATTCTTCGTTTCCCCAGGCGGCCCGGGTACAGGTTTGCGAATGAACTCTTCCATGTCTGCCTGCTCCAACCAGCCATGGGCAAACATTTGCTTTAAAACGTAAATTTGGCGCTCTTTTGCCGCTGCAGGATCTTTGTCTAAAACATAGCGACTCGGATTTTTCGGAATTGCAGCAAGATAAGCAGCTTCCCCAACCGTGAGTTTGTCCGCCCCCTTATCAAAATAACTTTGTGCTGCTGCTTCAACACCATATGCCCCAGAACCAAAATAAATTTGGTTAAGGTAAATATAAAGAATATGCTCCTTGCTTAAGCTTTGCTCAAGACGTCGGGCCAAAATAGCCTCACGTACCTTCCGTTTATATGAACGCTCGCTACCAACAATCATGGTTTTGACAATTTGCTGCGTAATCGTGCTTGCGCCTTGCAGATGAGCGCCCGGCCTTAGGTTTTTTACAACAGCCCGAAGAATTCCCCAGTAATCCAAACCCTCATGATTGTAAAAGTCTGCATCTTCCGCCGCCAGAAAAGCTTTAATCACATGCTCTGGTATTTTCTCTAAGGGTACAACACGGCGAAACTCACGCTCATAGCGCCCAATAAGTTGCCCCTCATCGGAGTATACCAAGGTGCTCTGTGGCGGATTGTAATTTTCAAGTTCCGTAATCGTCGGTAAATCAGAGGTAAGTTGCTTATGAAGCTGCAGCAAAGCAACCAAGCTTAAGAGCAGCCCCCCCAACACTGTCAGCAGTACACGACCGGAACGATTCTGCCACAGCATTCTCACAACTTCCTTTAGCTCTGGCTACCTCTCTGAATTTAGTAGCTCGTCCTGCGCTGCGGATAAAGATCCACAAGCCGAAGCATTTCATCACTAACCTTGAAATCCAGATTCTCCCGCAAGCCATGGGCATCACCGGAGTGCTGATAAGGATAGGGCGAAGAAAGCTCAACCCGAATATCATCTACAAGAAAATCCTGTATCATTTTAGGATGCCTATAGGCACCCTTCCACAAGGCGGGCAAATTAAACAAGACACGCATTGGATCTAAGAGGCCGATGCGCAAATGCATTTTTCCAGACATCATTCGTGCAAAGGGAAAGATTTTCAATCCGTAGCCATAAAAGGGACAGGTGCCGACGGAAAGCAAGGTTGCGGGCCCCTCAAAGAGCACCGTGCCCGGTTCAATACGCTCAATGCAATCACCTCGCCGTGGATCCACATAAAACGCTTCGCCTCGGGAAATCACACGAGCTTCCAAACGAGCAAAACGACCCAGCCACCAATTCGGCAAAGTGCGCATAAAAAGGGCCGCGAAATATCCACCAACCGTATGCAAAAATGGCTTAAGGAATCGGTTGTGGGTATGCTTTTTCAACCAATTGTAATCGTTCAGGAGCACTGAATCGTACCCCATACCCGCGAAGAAGAAACGCTCCCCTTCACATTCAATCAATGGCATTTGATGGGTGCGACCAGGAACGAAATCGACGATACGACGCAAATCATTCACCGCATCATTTGCCCCTACCAACGTGCCAATCGCATTGCCCGTACCCAAGCGTAAAAACGCAAACCGTGGAGTCGACAACAAGGTCTGCTTCTCACCGGTACGCTCGTATCGATCCACGCGCCAGGCATTTGCTGAACGCACATAGTTTTGAATAAGATTGATCCCCTGAACCAAAGTACCATCACCGCCACCACAGACGACGGTGCCATAGCCACGCTGAACAATTTCCCGGGCAAATGCTTCCGCTTCTTCGAGATTGCGTGAATAAAAAACGTTTTCAGGGCCGACAATACGCTCAAGGGTCCGGGCTAAACGATCGCTCACCCGGCGAGCATTCCTATTCAACAAGACAGCAACCCGATCCGGGGCTGCAACCTGCACTGGTAATTCGAGTTCGCGAGCGCTCTTGCTTGTCGAATCATGTTCGGGCACGGAACTTAACATGATACTCCTCTTCATTCTGCCAGGGGGCTCGAAGACCGGGCCACCTTAGCATTAAGAAGTTTCCCTCCGCTAGAGCAGAAAACAGATTTCCCCCTATCATGCCCTCCCCAAAGCCATTACAAAAGCAAAAAAACCTATTTATTCTGATGTCTTAACGCCGATCTGTCGAATGTGCAAAAGACAAAAAAAACACATAAAATCCGCCTCTTAGACCGCTGCGGGGCCTTGCTCGAGCGGGCCTATCCGGTCCCAGAGGGTGATTGGGCTCGTAGATAGGTGCATTTTAGCACTTTTCTGCTGGTCATGGATTCAGACGCTTGTTACAAGCCCCCCAACAATGAGTAGATTAAAGAGCATAGAGCCGGGCCAGCAAAAGCCAACGCTCTTCGAGACAGAGGAAGTCTTAGAGCGCGCTCGCGAAGTCATCGACGTCGAAGGCCGGGCGGTACAAAATCTGGCCCAACACATCAATGGCAACTTTATCCAAGCTATTGAAATTATGCTGGAATGTACCGGGCACATCGTGGTCACAGGAATGGGAAAAAGCGGCTTGGTCGGCCAGAAAATATCCGCGACGCTGGCTTCCGTGGGTACCCCATCCATCTATGTTCATGCGGGCGATATGGTGCATGGGGATCTGGGGAGAATCACCAGTGATGATGTTGTCCTGGCCCTGTCAAATAGTGGCGAATCCTCAGAAATCTTACAGATCGTCCAACCCTTACGCGAGCAGGGTGTTCCGCTGATTGCGATGACCGGCGACGGCCAATCCACTCTCGCCCAACACGCCACTCTTACCTTAAGCATTGGCCCAGTTGCAGAAGCCTGCCCAATGGGTTTGGTGCCAACCGCCAGTACCACCGTTTCCATGGTGCTTGGAGACGCCTTAGCCATGTGTCTTTTCAACCTGCGCGGCTTTGGCCGGGAAGAATATGCGGGTTTTCATCCCGGAGGAACTCTGGGTAAGAAACTTATCGAAGTGAGTAAAATCATGCGCCAAGGCGAGGAAAACCCTATTGTTTCCAGCGGGATAAGTGTTGCCCGGGCGCTGGAAACCATGACCAATACCCCGGGGAGACCGGGCGCAACGTCGGTGGTAGACGAAGATGGCATCCTCCTGGGGCTCTTTACTGACGGTGATTTGCGTAGACTGCTGATGCAACACAAGGATTTTAATCTGCAGGACCCGGTAGACAATTTTATGCATCGAAACCCAAAAACATTACGCGAAAATGAGCTCTTGGCGGACACGGTCTGCATGATGCGAGACAACAAGATTGATCAAGTGATCGTTGTCGACAAAGAAAACAAGCCAGTGGGACTCCTCGATATTCAGGACCTTTTGGCGATTCGCTAGAGCGCTGGCCAAGGCCTCCCATAAAATTTCGCTTTGATAGGCATTGAATTTTCATGTTTGGCTGTTGTATCTTCATCTAAGAACCGTTAGATAGCGCTTGCAGGAGTATTGAAATATGGCAGGTTACAACGAAAGAGCACCCCGATACCACGTAAACGGTATGAACGTAATCTATGATACCGGTGACGGCTTCTGGTCTGGAAGTGTCATCGATGTATCGGAAACCGGGCTCTTTATTGAAACACACCACGAACTCAAATCGGACACAGTGGTGACAGTCATGCCCGATGTAAGCGAAGATGAGCAGTTACCCTTTGAAATTAAAGCAAAAGTTGTCCGCACCATTGAATACGATCCGGATAATTTCTTCGACCGAACCCCAGGCTTGGCCCTAAGTTTGGTGGAAATGGACGACGATCAAAAGAAACAGGTGGCTGAATTTCTCCGATCCCACGGTGTCCCCTGTCGAAAAGACTAATTTTTCTCCTTCGATCGGCATAAGATCAGGTTTCCAAAGGGAAAAGGTCGTCAGCCGGCTCTATCGGCTTGACAACCTGTCCATTTTTCTCGTAATAGCAGCCTCTAAATTTCCGGGCTCGTAATGCCAGGAGGACAACGTTATGTATGCAGTAATTCGAAATAGTGGAAAACAGCACCGAGTCAGTAAGGGTGATCGCATTAAGGTGGACACTCTGGTCGGTGACGTCGGTACGACCCTAACCCTTGATGATGTTTTGATGATTGGCGGGGAAGACACACCTAAAATCGGTCAGCCGGTTGTTGAGGGTGCCAGCGTAAGTGCAAAGATTCTGGCTCATGGTAAGCACGGCAAAATTGATGTTTTTAAGAAGAAGCGTCGTAAAGGCTTCCATAAAACCATCGGTCACCGTCAACCCTATACTGAAATTGAAATAACTGAGATCACGGGGTAAGAAATGGCACACAAAAAAGGACAAGGCTCGACTCGTAACGGTCGCGATTCAAATCCAAAGTACCGCGGTGTTAAACGTTCTGACGGTACGGTTGTAAACGCAGGCAATATTCTCGTTCGACAGGTTGGCAATAAAATTTGGCCAGGCACGAATGTAGGTCAGGGCAAAGACTTTACCCTCTTTGCGAAAATTGATGGTCAAGTAAGCTACCATCAAAAGCGTGGCAAAACCACTGCCAGCGTTGCACCTGTAGCATCCTAAAACTAAACTCCCTTGGGCTATAAATTTGTAGATATTGCTAAGATCTACGTTCGCTCCGGTAAAGGCGGAGCGGGCTGTGTATCCTTTCGCCGTGAAGCCAATGTGCCCAGAGGGGGCCCGGATGGCGGTAACGGTGGCGCCGGTGGCAATGTGATTCTACGCGCCGATTCTGGCTTGAGTACACTCCTCGACTATCGTTATCACCCCAGACAACTTGCGCAAAATGGTAGCCCGGGCGAAGGGCGGCAGCGTTCAGGAAAAAATGGCGAGAACAAAGTCGTAAAGGTTCCGGTGGGCACGGTTGTTATTAATGCGGAGGATGGTGAAAACATTGCGGACCTTTGCTCCCACGGAATGGAAGTCTGTGTCGCCAAAGGTGGTCGCGGTGGCAAGGGCAACCTGCACTTTAAAAGCGCTACCCATCAGGCGCCTCGTATCTCCCAACCGGGCGAGCCGTCAGAAGAGTTTGACCTGCGGCTGGAACTTAAATTACTTGCGGATGTTGGCCTGATCGGCTTCCCCAACGTCGGTAAATCACTCTTAATCTCGAAAATCTCCGCAGCCCGTCCAAAAATCGCCGACTACCCTTTTACCACACTCGTTCCGAATTTAGGCGTGGTACAATTTGGCCTGCACGAGCACTTTGTTGTGGCGGATGTTCCTGGACTCGTTGTCGGTGCACATCAGGGCACAGGTCTTGGCACACAATTTTTAAGGCATGTGGAACGGGTGAAACACATCGTCCACCTGGTCACCGCAGAGCCTGATTTCCCCGACCGTGAACCTGTCTGCGATTTTGAAGCCATCGAAGATGAAATCAACCAACATAACCCTGAACTGGGCAAAATGCCTCGGACCCTGGTCCTAAACCGGATGGACCTTGATTTTGTGCAGGAGTGGGAAGACAAATTACGGACCTATGCCCTCGAAAAAGACCTGCCATTCTTTGCTATTTCCGCCGCATCGGGCAGCGGTGTAGAAGATTTAGTCAAGCACCTGGGACATGCACTGCAGCAAAGTCGTCTGGACGCCGAGAAATCACAGCCCGTCGAGCCTCTCGTGCAACCTTAGAGATGCTCTCTGATGCGCGTCGCCAAATCCTCCCCATTCTTCGGCTTCAGGTTTTTGGCAGGCCAACCAAGACCTAAACCGTCATTGCCAATTTTGGGAATAATGTGAAAATGCACATGAAAAACCGCCTGATGCGCCGCTGAACCGTTATTCTGTAGCACATTAAAATCTTTTGCCCCAGTCGCCGCCAAGACTGCTCTTGCCACCTTGGGCAATACCCGCCCCACCGCCGCTGCCGAGTCTTCCGACAATTCGTCGAGCGTCACCGCCGGTTCCTTTGGGATGACCAGAGTATGGCCTTCCGAAAGGGGATTAATGTCTAGAAACGCCAAAACATCATCGTCTTCGTAAACGATATCTGCGGGAATCTCGCGGGCTATAATCTTTTTAAATACTGTTTCTGCCATGGCCCTCAATTATCCCAAGATGGATGCAAATAAAACCGTCTTTTTAGCCCCTAAAGTCCTCACAAATTAGAATCCAAATCCGCCCCACAATGGCCCCTCTCTCTTGACTCCCAGGTCTAAGGATCCTAAACAATCACCTACACTTAGGGTTTAAAGAAGGTCAGCCACCGAGATGCTGACTGCGACTTTTAAAAGTTCGCCAACGATAAGGAAAAGTATCATGCCCAGCCCGGAACAATGTCTCAGCCTCGCCATTCTTTTACCACTTCTTGGTGCTGCCTTTAATGGGCTGGCGGGACATCGTTTACCTCGTTTCCTCGTGGGCATCATCGCCTGCGCCACCGTGTTGGGTGCATTTGTTCTTGGACTGAATATTTTTTGGGAACTACAAAGTTCACCCCAACTTGAAATGGTAAAAACTGAACTTTTTACCTGGATTCCCTTAGCCAGCCAAAACATAGAATTGGCCTTGCGCGCAGATCATTTGAGCATCGTTATGATGCTTGTCATCACCGGTGTAGGTTTCCTTATTCATCTTTATTCCATCGGCTATATGAGCCACGACCCTGGATTTTCACGCTACTTCGCCTATCTGAATCTCTTTACCTTCGCCATGCTCGTACTTGTTCTGGGCGATTCCTTACCAATTATGTTTGTCGGTTGGGAAGGCGTTGGGCTTTGCTCCTACCTACTTATCGGCTTTTGGTACAAGGACATTGAAAAATCCAAGGCCGGCAAGAAAGCCTTTGTTGTTAATCGAATTGGCGACTTCGGCTTTATCCTCGCCATGCTCATTTTGTTTCGCGAACTGGGCACACTCGAGTTTGACGGCATTAAACAAGCAGCGCTGGCTGGAGATATCTCGGTGGCTGTTGCCACTGCGGTTGGCTTACTCCTTCTTCTCGGCGCCAGTGGAAAAAGTGCCCAGGTCCCCCTTTATGTTTGGTTGCCAGACGCAATGGCCGGCCCAACCCCCGTTTCAGCCCTGATTCATGCAGCCACAATGGTAACCGCAGGGGTTTATATGGCGGCCCGTCTGAATTTCGTTTTTACCCTCTCACCTGTGGCTATGTTAACCATGGCAGCCATCGGGGCACTCACCGCGTTTTTTGCTGCAACCATAGGACTGGTGCAAAACGATATTAAAAAAGTTTTGGCCTACTCCACTGTATCCCAACTCGGTTTCATGTTCATTGCCGCTGGTGTTGGCGCCTATGCCGCTGCAGTCTTTCACGTAGTCACCCACGCTTTCTTCAAAGCCTGCCTCTTTCTCGGCTCCGGCTCAGTTATTCACGCAATGAGTGACGAGCAGGACATGCGCGAGATGGGTGGCTTGTGGCGTAAGCTTCCTATAACCTTTGCAACCTTTGCTATCGCTACCCTGGCCATCGCCGGATTCCCCTTTATGTCTGGATTTATTTCCAAGGACGCCATTTTATGGAGTGCTTTCTCTGCAGACATGGGAACTTTCTCAGGCACCTTTGCTCCCTATGCAAAAATCATATGGGCCACCGGTGTCGCTGCCGCGGCGCTTACGGCCTTCTATATGTCCCGTCTGGTCTTTCTTACATTTTTCTCCGGCCCCCTACGCGCAAAGCCAGAAGTTGCCTCCCATGTGCATGAGTCGCCCTGGACAATGACCGTACCACTCATCATTCTCGCTCTGCTTTCTATTTTTGCCGGCGCCGCTGATTGGCCCCATGTTTTTGGCGGTCACAACAGCTTCTCTGCATGGCTTGCCCCTGCCGTAGGTACCGGCACCGGTGTTACAGGTGATCACGCCCGTACCGAATATATACTAATGACTGTGGCAACCCTTATTGCTCTTGCCAGCTTTGCCCTTGCTTTCTATCTCTACGCCAAAAAAATTCACCCCGCCCTTACGCGCCTCACCGAAAAAGGGTTTGGACAATGGTTGCATGAACGACTCTTTGAAAAATGGCATATCGACGAGCTCTATGAGGTCATCATTCTCAAACCACTCGAGTGGACATCGCGCTTGGTGCTCTTTGAAGGTCTGGACAAGCGCGTCATCGATGGCTTGGTCAATCTAACCGGATGGCTGGGGCGGCATCTTGGTGTTCTCGGGCAGCTCTTCCACAATGGTAATATTCAGCGTTATTTAGCAATTTTTGCACTGGCCGTAGCCCTGCTTCTTTACGGCTGGCTAACTCCATATCAGGCCAAAACAGCAACCACACTTCATGCGCCCGCAGAAGCCGCACAAAGTATAACCACCACGAGAGGCAAGTAATCATGGACATTCTTAATGCACATCTGCTTAGCCTAATTACTTTTTTACCACTGCTCGGAGCGGTTCTACTCTTAACCTTTCCACGGCACGAAGGGCACGGTGCGCGAGGGTTCACCCTCGGGTTAAGTTTAGTGGAGTTTCTTATATCTCTACTTGTCTGGCAGCGCTTTGTCCCAAGCAATACGGGAATGCAATTGGTTGAAAAAGTCGAGTGGATTCCTACTCTCGGCATCAGCTATAGCCTCGGAATAGACGGACTAACCCTCTTGCTTGTTTTGCTGACCACAGCCCTCATGCCACTGGTCATTCTAAGTACCTACTCCAGTGTTGAAAAATACAGCCGCGAATACTGCATGGCGATGCTTGTTTTACAAACAGGAATGCTTGGCGCATTTTTGGCCACAGACCTCTTTCTTTTCTACCTCTTTTGGGAGGCCATGCTCATTCCGATGTATTTCCTCATCGGAATTTGGGGGGGCCAGCGCCGTATCTATGCCGCGATCAAATTCTTTTTATATACGATGGCCGGCTCTCTCTTAATGCTTGTCGCCATCATATACACCGTTTGGACACTTAAAGATCAGGGAGGAATTACTTTCTCTTGGGCCGAACTCACAGAGCGGCTTGCCAGCACAAACTTAGGAACGGCTGAACTATGGCTCTTCGCTGCATTTGCTTTAGCCTTTGCCATCAAGGTTCCAATGTTTCCTTTCCACACCTGGCTTCCGGATGCCCACGTTGAAGCACCAACCGGTGGCTCAGTTATCTTGGCGGGTGTTTTGTTAAAGCTCGGCACCTTTGGTTTCTTGAGATACGCTATGTGGCTTTTCCCTAAAGCCGCGGTATTCTTTATTCCCAGCCTTACCATCCTGGCGGTGATCGGCATCATCTACGGTGCCTTGGTCGCCATGGTACAAAAAGACCTTAAACGGCTGGTCGCTTATTCATCTGTAAGCCACTTGGGATTCGTCATGCTTGGTTTGCTTGCCCTGGAGCCCACGAGCACGAGTGGGGCAGTCCTGCAGATGGTAAACCACGGAATATCTACAGGCGCCCTCTTTCTCTTGGTCGGAGTTATTTATGAACGTCGACATACCCGCGAGCTCTCAGAATTTGGTGGTCTGGCCAAAGTCATGCCGCGCTATGCCGTCTTTTTTATTATTATAGCTTTGAGCTCCATGGGCTTGCCGGGGCTTAACGGATTTGTTGGTGAATTTATGATTCTTCTTGGTGCATTTCAAAGCCCAGGACTTCCCCTGACCTTTAGCACCGCTGAATTAGCACAAACAGGGGTTTATCTCTTACAACTCTTTGCTCTTATCGCCATCATTCTGGTTTCTCGTAAAGTTTGGTCGCTGCAAAACGCTCAACGCGGACAAATCACTCTCATTTTTACTTTTGTCCTGAGTATTGTTGTCGCACTCATCCTGGTTGGACCTCCTCTCGCCAGCTTCAAGGGCGGGCTTCTAACCCAGCCTCTCTTAAGCGTGGCTTCGGACACTGAGCCTTTTCGAGAAATATTTGCTCTCTTGAGTGCCATTGGTGCGCTTGGGGTAATCTTCGCTGCGGTTTATCTTCTTATCGCTGTGCAAGCCCTCTTTTACGGCGAACTCAGCAATCAGAAGAACCAAAACCTGAAGGACTTAAGCGGGCGTGAAACCCTCATCTTCGTGCCCTTTATTTTGGCTGTTGTCATTCTTGGGGTTTACCCGAAGCCCTGCCTCGATGCCATCCAACCAACAGTTAACGCCTATGTAAAACACATAAGACAGGGTGCGGGACTCACCACTCTACAAAAACCGGCCAAAGCTAAAGTGAAAAAGACTGTGCCCGCGCGCAACAGCACAATTAAATCTCTGCCCAGCAGAAATATTAAGGAACTCAAAGTTAGTCCACGGGGCAAGCTTCTGCGTCGCCTTGATATCACCAAACCCAATCGAGTTTTTAAGGAAAAATAGATGCTAAACGATATTCTTGCTATTAGTCCGATTACGATTATTGCTATCGCTGCTGGCCTCATCCTTCTCTTGACGGTGGCCGGCGGTGAAAAACGACCTGCTCCAATTCAAAGCACTCACCTCAACCTGATCGCTATCCTCGCCTTGGGCTGGTCAGGCTACCTCCTATGGGGCCACAGCACAGACGCTGCTGTCTTTAGCGAACGGGTTCTGATCGACGGTGTGTTTTCAGCCTTTGGCTTAATATCAATCCTGGGTGCTCTGCTGGCTATCCTTGTGGCTATTGCCTATCTCCAGGAGCATAAACTTGCTGCCGGGGAATTCCTTGGACTGATACTTCTCTCCACCGTCGGAATGCTGGTGGTCATTGGTGCCGGCGACCTCCTTAATCTCTTTATTGGTATTGAAACGATGTCCTTGGCCATCTATGTGCTTGCCGGCTATCTGCGTGACTCAAAGCTCAGCCAAGAGGCTGCCATGAAGTACTTCCTCTATGGCGCATTTGCATCCGCTTTTGCGCTTTTTGGAATCGCCCTTCTTTATGGAGAATGTGGCCGCCTAACAGGCGCCGCCTCTATTAAATACTCCCAATTAAGCTCTGCCTTTAAAACCGGAGAGCTTGGTCTTCTTGGCTGGATAGGGATCAGCATGATATTAGGGGGCTTTGGTTTTAAGGTGGCTGCGGTTCCTTTTCATATGTGGGCACCGGATGTCTATGAAGGCGCCCCTACACCCGCTACCGCATTTATGGCCGCCGGTGTCAAAGCCGCATCCTTTGCCGCTTTAATTCGTTTCATTGACTCTGTTATTCTCGTCCAGGGACAACCTAGTGAAAGTCTGATCCAGGCATTCGAACTTTTAGCCATCATGACAATGGTCGTCGGTAATTTTGTTGCTATTCGACAGACCCAAATTAAACGGATGCTGGCCTATTCAAGTGTGGCACATGCCGGCTATGTCTTCGTCGGACTTAGCGCATGGCTTGCGCAGCCGGGACACGAAGCCCTTTCAGGCGTGGCCTATTATCTGTGCGGCTACACCTTTATGACTGTGGGTGCTTTTGCTGTCGTCATCGCCCTGGAGCACCGAGACAAAACCAAAGCAAACTTGAGCATTGATGATCTTTCGGGCCATGGCATTGCCCATCCGTTTCTCGGCCTATGTATGAGCATTTTTATGTTCGGACTCGCGGGCATTCCCCCCAGTGTAGGCTTTTTTGGCAAACTCGCCATGTTCGGCGCGGCGGTAGATGCGGGACGAATACCGCTGGTGATTATTGCCGTACTTGCCAGCGCAGTCGGTGCCTACTACTACCTACGCGTGATCGTCGTGATGTTTATGCAACCCTTAAACAAAGAGGCAAAAATTATTCGCTCGCCATGGCTGCAATCAGGGCTTTTGACTTGTGCGGCGCTAACCTTGCTCGTTGGCACCCTTCCAGAAAGCTATTTTTCTATGCTGCGAAGCCTGCTGAAAAGCTGGCTTTAAGGAACAAAGAGGCCTATACTGGGAAACCTGACGATGGAAGCCTTTTGCCCCAAATGCGATAAAGAGATTAGCGGCCCAGACGAGGCTCTCTTGGCAAAGGGAACGTGTACAGAGTGTAATGGTAGTCAACTCTATATTGGCCCCCTGCAAAGACACAAAAAATACACTGACATCATTGCCTTGAACTTTGTTCCCGGCTCACAGATTGCCATTCCGCTGGAGCCGTCTCTCCATATAACAAATCTCGAAACTTTTGATGAATCAACGGATAAAGTGGATAGAGCAGATGTTTCCGCGGAGCCGCCTGAAATCACCAATGTACGCCCCCTCGAAGAGCCTCAACAGATCGAACAAACAGATGTCCGTACCTTAGCTGAAATTAAAGCGGACCACGATGCATCACAGGAGCCTAAAGATGAGGTGAACGATGATGCTGTCACTGCTGTCGTCTCCTTAAAAGCGCTTGAAAAAGAGGGAACTCCGGTGATTCACCCTGAAGGCAATCAAAGGGAGCAATCCAGCGTTCCTGATCCCCTAGAACCGCAAGCCCCTATGGCCGAAAACCAAGGCAATTCGAAGAAAGCCGTGTTTGGGATTGCTGCCGCCATCTTGGGCGTTATTGTTGGGCTTGGTGTTTTTTCTCTCGCACAAAAAGATAACCCCGTTGCCAAAAACGAAGTGGCAAAACCAGAAGAAGCCACCCCCGTTCCCCCCCCAAGTGAAGAAGCAAAAAGTGCCCTTGCGGAAGGAATGGCTGCTTATGAGCTTGAAAATTACCCTAAAGCTGTAGAACTTTTTACGCTCGCGCTAACAGATAAAAGCCACGCGAGTGATGCACATCGTAACCTCGGCATAACCTTTGCCCGCATGAATCAATATGAGAAGGCCGTAAAGCATTATCGGGCCTATTTAAAACTCTCAC
>CAXGWX010000020.1:0-27056 GCA_964013445.1 uncultured Bdellovibrionales bacterium
CAAAGGATTCGCAGGATGGTGTGCAGGGGCAAGAAGCAGTGGCTGGTGAGGTCGAAGCAGGAAAGTCTAGCGAGGGCGAGACGGATGTAAACGCAACAACGGCGTCAGCAGCAGTCCAGCCAGAACCTGAAGCTGAGCCAGAACCAGTGAAAATACCAGCGGCCTTTAATGAGAATATCCCGGCTGCACGGCAGGAGCTTTATATTGGTGGGGTCAATTTGGTGCATGAGGATCTCGATGGGGCGATTGCCAAGTTTGAACAAGCTGTCGCCGGGGACAGCGACTTTTATGCGGCACATTATAATTTAGGATCTCTCTATGAACGTAAGGGAGATCTGGCGAAAGCGAAAAGGTCATATAAGAACGCTTTACGGGCCAAGGCGGATTACCTCCCGGCAATTGTGGCCGCCTCTCGGCTGATGGAGCAAAGCGGCAAGGCAAGCAGCGCGGAACTAACCCTGCGCGGCTATATGGACGAACTGGATAATCCGCTGGCACTGCGTGTGGCTTTGGCTCAACTTTTAGCACGACAGGGCAAGTATGACCGCGCACGAGAGGAAGCGTTGGCGGCGCTGGCGCAAGAAGAGCGTTCTGCAGAGGCCATGCTGGCGCTTGGAATGATTTATCGACGCCAGGAAAAGCTTGAGCTGGCAAATTATGCTCTGACCCAAGCGACAGAAATTCAGCCGCTTCTGGGTGAGGCGCATCATGAAAAAGGTCTGGTGCATTTGACCTGGGATCAGCCCGCCCGGGCGTTGGCGGCGTTTGAAGAGGCCGCGAAGGTACAACCAGGGGTCGCTCCTATGTACAACAATATTGGGGTCGTACGCACGACTCTCGGCGCTTTTCGAGCTGCCATCGAGGCTCTTGAGGAAGCAACGCGACTACAGCCAAAAAATCCAGAATATTTTGTCAACTTAGGTTTGGCCTATCGGGGGGAGTTACGCTTTGCGGATGCGGAAAAAGCCTACCGAAAAGCTCTTGAGCTGAGCCCGGATATGGTAGCGCCCTATTATAATCTTGGAGTTCTCTATTTGGATAATGAGATGGAGAATGTCGACAATATGACCCGTTATAATAAGGTCATCGAGTATTTGAATGCCTATAAGGAAAAGCAGGGAGAGATTGAGGAGCAAGAGGGATTGGTGCTTGCGGAGTACTTGGCGAAGGCTGAAAAGGAAATCAAGCGCGAGATCAAGCGTCAAGAGCGGGCTGAGCGGCGTAAAGCGCGAGCGTTGAAGCGTAAAAAGCGCGAAGAAGAGCGCAAGCGTAAAGAGGAAGAGGAGCGCAAGCGTTTGGAGGCAGAGGCTGCAGCGGTTCAGGAGGCGCAACCGGCGGGAGAGCCAGCGGAACCCGAGGCGGCGCCCCCAAGTGATACACCGGCGCCAGAAGGTGAAAATCAAGCCCCTCCACCACCCCCGCCGGCTCCTCCTGGTGGCTCTGAGTGAACCGGTTCAAGGGGATGAAATTACGGATTTATGCTCAATTTGCTTGAGTTTTCGTTAAAAAAGGGCAAAATCGCCCGGCAACAAGGGAGTAGTGTGAAATGATCGACGCCAAAACTTTTCGTTTTAAGTTGGTGGATTTTGTTGTTTTTCTGCTCATCTTTGTGTTATTTGCCCTCGCGAGGCCGGCTTGGAGCAAGAAGGTAATACGACTTGAAGCCTTAAAAGTAGAGGGTCGGATACAAAAGCCCCAGGCCTTTTATATTCTGCAACGAAGTAATTTAAACTTCGAGGCACTGGATTTAAAACAAAGCTTTATCCCAAAGATTATTAAATCTTTGGATGAAGAACCGTTTTAATGACCATTTAGTTTTGGTGAGAAGTCATCAAGTAAAGTAGTTAAGCATCCAAAGGAGGATCGGGAGAATGTCAGCTGCTGCAAAGTTTTTTAATGAGGGTGGTATCTTTATGTACCCAATCGCTCTGGTTTCGGTGGTCGCGTTAGCCATCGGTATTGAGCGTACAATCTTTTTGTTTTTCAAATATAACATCAATGCTAGCCAGTTTATGGCGCAGGTTCAAAAGTTGGTCATGGCCAACAATATCGACCGTGCCATCAAGTTGTGTAACGCGGCTCCTGCAGCTGCTTTGCCTAAAGTTATCAAGGCTGGTTTAACACGCGCCAACAAGGGTGAAATTGAAATTGCCAATGCAATTGAAGAAGCTACCTTGGAAGTTGTGCCAAACATTACGAAGCGTACACCTACTCTTCAGAGTGTTGCGAATATCGCGACTCTGATGGGTCTTTTAGGTACGATTATGGGTCTGATTGAAGCGTTTGACGCTGTTGCTAAAGCGCCACCAGATCAAAAGACAGCAATGTTGACCGCATCTATCGCTATCGCGATGAACACGACAGCATTCGGTCTTATCGTAGCTATTCCTACACTGATTTTTTACATCTTCCTGAATAATCATGCGAAGAAAATTCTGGATGAAATGGATCAGTATTCTGTGAAGCTACAGAATCTATTGGTCTCTCGTGGCAAAGGTGCCCAGAGTCCACTGGATCGCTAAGAGCGTACAGTCCGTTTGAGTAAATTGCTCATTGTAAAATGAGCTTTAAGGTGAGGATGCGTTATGGCAAAAAAGCCTTCTGAACGCCGGAGCTATAAAGAAGAGCCGATGGAGTTGAACCTGACTCCGATGATGAATCTTATATCGATTCTGATTCCGGCCCTGCTTATCTCCACAGTATTTGTTGAAATTGCAGTGGTCAATGTTTCGGCTCCTGCTATTGGTTCGTCTCCCGACCAAGCAGAGCCCGAAAAAAAGCCGGACAAACCGCCACTAAACCTAACCATCACCGTCACAGACAAGGGGTATACCTTGGCTGGAGCTGGTGGGGTGCTTGGTGGCGCGCCTAAGGAAGGCGAAGAAGCCGGTGGACCAACAATTCCACTTATCCAGAAGCAAACAAGCTGTGACCGATACCTCAAGACCTGGCCACCACCTCGTATCAAGAATAAGGCCTCACCACGATGCGAGCAGGCTGGAGACTCAAGAACCTTTTGGGTTTATGACACGGACGCATTAACCAAGAAGCTGATTGAGATTAAGGATGCTTTTCCGGACGAGCGACGAGTAATCATTGCTGCTGAGCCGGAAACAGAATTTGAGTCAATTACGGACGTGATGGACTCAAGCCGCGAAGTTAAAGATCCCGGTGGTGAGGTACGAACCCTCTTTGACGAGGTTGTATTGAGCCCAGGGTTGTCCTAAAGTCAGCTAAGGGGAAGAGAAAATGGCAACTGGTGAAAACATACCAGACGATATAAATAGTCTACCGGATCCGGCGAGTTTTGTTGCGCCGGAAGATGGCTTTGTTCCGAAGCGTAAGAAGAAGCGTGAAGAAGAGCCTGGCGGCCCTCTTAATATCAACTCGTTGATGGATATTATGACCATTCTTTTGGTCTTCTTGTTGAAGAGTTATTCAACAAACCCTGTCCAGCTGAAGCAAGCCGAGGATTTGAAGCCTCCTTTTTCAAGCTCACAGATCGAGCCCAAAGAGTCGACTGCTGTGACCGTTACACTCAATGCCATCATGGTTAACGATGAGCCTGTTTTGCGGGTTGAGAATGGTGTGGTTGCAGAGGCGGATCGTTCCAGCGGTGGATTCTTGATTGATCCTCTTTTTGCAAATTTGCAAGAAGAAGTTGATGTGCAAAAACGAATCAAAAAAATGAATAAGCAAGGTGAATGGGATGCCACGATGACGATCATTTCTGATCGGCATGTTCCCTTTAGTTTGCTTAGTCAGGTGATGTACACAGCCGGGCAAGCACAATTTGCTAAGTTTAGGTTTGTAGTCGTGAAGAAAGCGTCATAGTCTGAGGACTGACTGTAGGATTTATTACTCCTGCTAGAGAGGCGAGAGAAACGGGATGAAGAAACCAGTGGCGTCGAAAGGTGCGGGTTCAGCGGCGGCAGGCCGTGGTAGCCAGGCGCGTGGCGGCCGTAAAATTCTTCGTGTTTGTATTGTTCAAAACGGTAAGGTTATCGATGAACAACGCATGGGTGCTAAGGACTCCGTTTCTGTAGGCTATCATCCAAAAAATACCTTCGTTATTAACACTAAGGCTGGGCCTAAGCGGCACTTCCTCTTTCATCATAAAGGCAGTGGTTACGAGCTTGTTCTTTCCGAGGGCATGCGCGGTCGTATCTCTGTTGGCGAGGACGTAGTTGATTTCTCAGGTCTACAAGCCAAGGGTGTGCTGAAGCAAAAAGGTAATTTCCAGACTCTCGATTTGAGCGAAAATCATCGCGGTAAAGTAATTATCGGTGATGTGACAATCATTTTCCAATTTGTCGTACCACCACCGAAACCAGCAAAGCCGAAATTGCCGCCAGCAGCGCGCGGCAGCATCAAGAACGCTATTGATTTACCTTTTGCTCTTATATTGGCAGCGGTCATTGCAGTTGAAGCGCCAGTGCTGATCTATATGAAAAACGCACCGATGCCGACCAAATTGACTTTAGATACGATGGATGACAGGTGGGCGAATTTGATTGTTCCGGATCGTCCTAAGCCTGAGAAGAAGAAGGAAAAGCCAAAGCCGAAAAAAGACGATAAAAAGAAAGCAGATGCGGCCAAGAAGCCTGAAAAGAAAGAGGCTGAAGAGCCCATCAAGGATGAGCCCCCCAAGAACTCTAAGGAAGCTAAAGCTAAGGCTGTAAAGAAGGCTAAGATACGTAAGTCCATAGAAAGCAAAGGTGTTTTGGCTATTCTCGGAACGATGGGCGCTGGTGGTGCGGCTGGCGCGGTAGCTGATGTTTTTAGCGATGGCGGCTTAAGTAACGATTTGGACAGTGCTTTCGAAGGTATTTCGGGAGTTGGAGTGGCAACGGATCAGGGGCAACGTACGAAGCGCGGCGGTGGCTCTGGCGAGGCGGCCAGCATTGGCGGTTTGGCAACCAAAGGCGGCGGTAAAGTTGGCCTTGGCAAGAAGAAAGAAAGCCGTGTGGGCTCGGTCAAGACAGAGGCTCCAGAAGTTGACGGTGAATTGGATGGCGCGGCCATCGCACGGGTTGTGCGGCGGCGCATGAAGAGTGTGCAGGCGTGTTATGAGCGCGAGTTGAAGCGTAATCCTTCCTTGTCCGGTAAGATTGAGGTGGAATTTACCATCGGCGAGAATGGTCGCATCGAAGAGGCTTTAGTGGCATACAACGGTATGAATTCGAAGCCCGTAGGCAACTGTATTGTTAGCCGTATTCGTCGCTGGAAGTTTCCAAAGCCTGATGGCGGTAGTGTTACGGTCAACTTTCCGTTCATTTTCTCTTCGGCAGGCTAGATTCTCTAGAATAATCACATAAAAATAGCTCTAAATTGGATTCCGGGGCAATTTCAGATATGATGGGCTGAGGCACGCGATGAAGGCAAAGTGGGTTCATGAAATCGAGAGCTTGGTACGCTCTGTTGAGTTTAGCGAGTGGTACCAGGAGTTTATTGAGTTAAGCAACGGCCTCAAAAAGGTCAAGTTGGCTCGCGAAGATTTGCTTGCACAGGCCAGTATGATGAACGCCCGGGCAGATTTTGGTCAACAGTGTGCGGATGAGAAGCTTTTTGGAGCAGGCGAATGCGAAGACTCCGGTGCGGCTGCCCATGCAGAGTTTGCTGAGATTGAAAACAGTTCCTTTGAAGCTTTGAGTGCCTATGAAGTGCAGCGTCAAAAAGCTTCAGATACATGGATGGAGCTTGATCGACATGAGGCATCCATCGAGGATATGCGTCAGGAGGCGTCCGAGCTTATCGCTAAAATTGATGCGGCCAAGAACAAGGACGAAGGCGAGTCTCCTGACGAGTTGAGTGCAGCATTGGAGCGGATTGAGGCCGCCATTGAGGCCCGCTCACAGGACGTGGAGGATGTTCGTCAGCGCTACGAGCGGGATACGCAGCGCAAATTAGACCTTTGGGGTGAGGTTGAGGCATCCTGGTCGAAAGCTTTCAAAGCAAATTTAGGGCGTTCAGAGTATGCTTATCAGAGTCGCAGACTCCGTGGCGAGGCGGAGGCGCAGTTTGTTAGGGCAGCACAAGAACGTAATCGGGTTGAGGAGCTAGAGGTTGAAGCCCGAAGCTTGGATGGCAAGATTACGGAGTACAAAGAAGAAATCGCAATGCATATGAAAGAAGGTCGTACTCGATTTGAATGCACGGTTGTCGAAGAGTTTCTTTATTGGCCGAAACAGGGGGAGGTACGTATTGTTCTTTGCGTACCTTTGGTTGATGACCGGGACTATTTAAATATTCAGGTGCAAGCTTTAAGCATTTACCAACTCGATAGGGCAAAAGGTTTAGATTTTATCGAGCCGGTCGCGGAGTCGACGGAAACTACAGGTGAGGACCCAAGGTTGCAGGCGTTTTTTGCAGCCTCAGGGGTCGGTTGAGTAAAGGAGAAATACAGTGACTAATGCAGCTCGTACGAAAAGGGAAATATTAGCCGAGTCGCCGCTCTTCGATAATCTATTGCCTCCGGAATTATCGATGCTTGCCGAGCTTTTTAATGAGCGTTCCTACAGTGCGGGAGAAATCATTTTTCACGAGGGTGATATTGGTGACTCTATGTACGTTATTGCTGAAGGTGAGCTTGATGTTTTACGCAAGAACCCTGCGGGGGAACACCATGTCATTGCAAGTCTTGCGGCACCGCAGTTTTTTGGCGAGATGTCATTGATCGATAAAGAGTATCGTTCTGCCAGCGTCCGCTCTAAAACAGCAACCACCATCTTACAGCTGAGTAACGAGAACCTGCATATTTTCGCAAAAAACTATCGTAATGGTTTCACTTGGGTGGTGGTGAATATTGCTCGAGTATTAAGTATTCGCTTACGGGAAACCAATCGCCGTTTAGCTGAGCTACTTTAGAGCTTGGCAATAGAGTTCTTAAAAGCTCTAACGGTCTTTTCTACTTCCACCTCTGTGTGGGCCGAAGACATAAAGCCAACTTCAAAAGCGCTTGGCGCCATATAGATTCCTTCGCTCAAGAGCCCTTGGTAAAGCTTTTGAAATAGTTCCTGGTCACCAGCTTTGGTTTGCTCGTAGTTTTGGGCAGGAGTTTCCGGTTCGCCAAGCCAGAGATGAAACATAGAGCCTATGGAGTAGACTCGCCCGGCAAATCCTGTTGCGGCGAAAAGGTCATTCAGGCCGCTTTCTAAAGCGGCGGTGTGAGCAAAAAGCTGCGTATAAAAATCAGGCTCCATGATTAAGTCCATGGTGGCAATGCCTGCGGCCATGGCCAGAGGATTTCCCGAGAGGGTGCCGGCTTGATAGACGCCCCCCTCAGGGGCGATATGGGCCATGATGTCCCGGCGTCCACCATAGGCGCCGACCGGTAGTCCGCCGCCAATGACTTTACCGAAAGTGCTTAAGTCCGGCCGTATATCAAAGTGCCCCTGGGCGCCGGCAAGGCCTAAGCGAAAGCCAGTCATGACCTCATCAAAAATCAAAAGACAGTCATACTTGTCACAGAGATGGCGAAGTCCTTCCAGGAAACCGTCAGCCGGCTTCACCAGTCCCATATTTCCGGCTACAGGCTCGAGAATAATGCCGGCCACATCCTGGCCATGTCTTTCAAGGCATTTATCGACTTGATTTAGGTCGTTGTAGTTCAAGGTTAAAGTGTCTTGGGCTGCGCCTTTCGGAACTCCTGCGGAGCCGGGGATGCCTAAGGTGGCGACGCCGGAGCCCGCAGATTCGGAAAGGAAGGCATCCGCATGGCCGTGATAGCAGCCCGCAAATTTGATGATTTTATCCCGACCCGTAAATCCTCGTGCCAGACGCAATGCACTCATGGTGGCTTCGGTCCCCGAGTTTACAAAGCGAACTTTTTCTAAGGAGGGCACTGCTTGAATAACGCGCTTGGCCAGTTCAACTTCCTGGACCGTGGCAGTTCCAAAACTGGAACCTTTGGCCACGGCTGCGTTCAGCGCGGCGACCACTTTGGGATGGGCGTGGCCGACAATAAGAGGTCCCCAGGAGCCGACATAGTCGACATAAGTGTTGCCATCGATGTCGTGAATGTATGGGCCTTCACCCTTATCCATCAGAATGGGTTGGCCGCCAACCGCTTTAAAGGCGCGAACCGGCGAGTTGACGCCACCGGGTAATACTTCTTGAGCTTTTTTGAACCATTCTTTTGATGCATCTAATTGCATACTTTCCTCCACATATTGTTAGAGATACTTCTGTGCACCTTGTGCAAGCAATTCCTTGCGCGCTTGCTGGGCGATTTCTTCTGAATCCTCACCTTTGACTTGGGCAACGAGTTTTTCTGAACCGTCTGGGGCGTCGACGCTGGCAAGTAGGTGTAGCTCCTGGCCATCATGTTTTGCATAAGCGCCCAAGGGCAAGTGGCAGCCGCCACCAAAAAAGCTTAGGAGGAGCCGTTCGCAGTGGACTTCTGCTGCGGTTTGCTCCGAGTGTAGGGAGGCCAAGGCATCTATGGTTGCCTGGTCATCGCTGCGACACTGAATGGCGAGGGCACCCTGCGCCGGTGGCGGGCATGCATCTTCGATCGGCAATGGATGAAAAATAAGATTGTCGTAGGGGCTTTGCTCCTTGAGCCCTAAGCGCTCGATGCCCGCTTCAGCCAAAACAACCGCATGAATTTCTCCGGATAAAACTTTTTGAATGCGGGTCGGGACATTACCGCGAATTGGCTTGATTTTAATGTCGCCCAAGGTCGTTCGTAACTGGGCTTGTCGTCGTAGGGATGATGTGCCGACCAGCGCATCTTCTTTGAGTGCAAAGGGATTCTCTGGTTGGTGCCAATTTGGATCAATGACCAAGATATCGCGAATCGGTCCGCGGGGGAGTACGGCGGCGACTCTTAGTCCGGGTGGGTCCTCGGTGGGGAGATCTTTATGGGAGTGGACCGCTATGTCGATCTGATTTTCGAGCAGGGCAGACTCAAGTTCTTTGGTGAAGAAGCCTTTGCCTTCAACTTTGTCTAAGGAAAGATGCTGAATTTTATCGCCAGCGGTTTTAATAATAATGATTTCACTCTCGCTGGCCAATTGGTCGGAGACATGATTCGCTTGCCATAGGGCTAAGTCGGAACCTCTTGAGCCGATGCGCAGGCCCATTTTATGCGCTCTGTTTCGGGTTTGGGTGTTCGGCCCGTACGGTTGTCGTGATACCGCCACGCACCCAAAATGCCGCCTCAATCACCATTTTACGGGGACTCAAAAGATTGACGAGGTCGTCGAGCATTTGATTGGTCACCGCTTCGTGAAAGTGTCCCTCGTCGCGAAAGGACCAGAGATAGAGCTTGAGACTTTTTAGCTCAACACAGCGCTGGTCAGGGACATAACGAATATCGATGTTGGCAAAATCCGGTTGTCCGGTTTTGGGACAGAGGCAGGTGAACTCCGGACATTCAAAATGAATTTCATAATCCCGCTCCGGTGCTGGGTTGGGGAAGTGATCCAATTCTTTGCTTGCTTGCGTTGACATGCTTTATTCCTTCATTATTTTTCTTCTAGCTTGTTTTCCCACTCATTTAAAGACTTGAGAAGCTCTTGTCGTGCTTGTTCATAGATATTTTCTCGTTCATGCTTCGCCAATTCGATGAGTTGTCCCTCATTCTCTTCAATGGTTTTCATTTCGTTAGCCGCTTGTTGGTAGACCTTGAGAAGGAGTGCATCAACATTGGAGCGTTCTGAGTCATCAAGGGGCATAAAGTTAAATCGCCCATCCTGGTAAGATGCTATTTCTTTGAGCTGAAAGTGCATTCGATAAATGGGCTCATTGCGCTCGATATGTTTGCATTCTTCAGCGGTTTGAATGCCGGTTGTCGATTTCGGGGATAAGTTGCCCTTGCCGCTTAAGTTTTCGAGCATTGGGTGCGCATCCAGGACCTTAAACATGGCTGTGCCCAACGGTTCATAGTCGCTGACCGCATGAATTTGTGCCCCGGGACGTAGTTTTTTGAGGAGCGTCTTAAGCCATTCCTTGGATAACACCCGCCGTTTGTGGTGTCGTCGTTTGAACCAAGGGTCGGGAAAATTGATGCTGACAAATTCCAGAGAGTGGTTGGGAATGAGGGTTTCAAGGTGGATATTGGCGTTGGCAACCAAGGCGTGGAGGTTTGAACACTGGGCGTTTTGTGCCGCCTGGCAGAGATTGTCGACCAGGTGTTGACGGATCTCAATGCCTAAGACATTCCACTCCGGATGCTTTTGCGCCAAGCTTAAGGTAAATTCTCCCTGACCAAATCCAATGTCTAAGGCCATAGGGGCGCGACGTTTGTAGATGCTCTGCCAGTCCGGTACAGCGATGGCTTTAGGCATACTAAAGGGATTGGCGTGGCGGCGAAAGCGTTGACGTCTCATGCCTGACTCCAGGGGATAAACGCAACGTCATCAATATGCTGTACATCGCAGAGCAACATGTAGAGACGGTCGAGGCCAAGGGCAATTCCTGCGGAAGGTGGGAGGTCCGCCAGCGCTGCTAAGAAGCGCTCGTCGAGAGGATAGTCTTGCAGGCCTTCTTCTGCGCGCCAGAGCTTATCTTGCTCAAAGCGTAAGCGTTGTTCTTCCGGATCTGTGAGTTCGCCAAAACCGTTGGCCAGCTCGATGCCTCCGACATAGAGCTCAAACCGTTCGGCGCAGCGCGGGTCGTCGGCGCAGAGGGTGGCCAGAGAAGCCAATGGAGCAGGGTAGTGGGTGAGAAAAAATGGCTCAGGATTTTTGAGTAATTCAGGCTCAACTCGATTGAGAAAAATACGGTGATAGAGGTCGTCCCAGCTGTCATCGGGGAGATAGAATATTTCCAGCTCTTCGCATTGCTCGATCAGGGCTTCGGTGGTGAGGTTTTCCAGAATAGGGAAGTGGGCATGTTTTTCAAAAGCCTCGTTCAGGCTGATGCGGGCAAACGGTTTTGCCAGGTCGATGTTGTTGCCATGAAAGTTAAGTTCTTCCTGGCCAAAGAGAGTTTTGGCGACGCCTCGAAGGAGGTTTTCGCAATCGCCCATCAGACTTTCCCAGGAGTCATTGCGTCGATACCATTCCAGGAGGCGAAATTCAGGGGTGTGTAGATGAGAAATTTCTCCGTCACGGAAGACCGGAGCGATTTGAAAGATCTTTTCAAAGCCTTGGGAAAGAAGCCGTTTCATCGCCAATTCGGGGGAGGTTTGCAGGAAGCGACGCTCGTACTTGTCTGTTTGAACTTTGAGGGAAATGGCTTCAATATGAACTTCCGGGGCGGGGGCGTGGATGGCCACAGGGGTGTCGACTTCCATGAAATCCTGGTCGCTGAAAAATTCCCGCACCCTTTGAGTGATTTTGCTGCGCATGCGCATGCGTTCTTTATGCGTTGCCATTAACCTTGACCCTGCGTTATGCAAACAACTTAAGACAAAACCATCTTAAAAAAAGGGGTTTAGGATGACAAGCAGGACAGGTCAATTCGTCTTCACCGTTGTTGGACTTTTAATGATCGTGGCGCCGTTGAGCACGGCCCATTCGGCTGCATTTTGGCTCTATGGACGGGGTGTCAGCAATTACGCTCGGGGCGGCGCGAACGTGGCGAGCCCTGGAGATCCAACAGCCATCTATTTGAACCCGGCAGCCTTAAGTGAACTAAAGGGCTTGAATTTGCTTCTCGATGGCAATCTGCTTCTGGACCATGGGGAGTTTAGTCGTGCTCCGGATGATTTGGACAACGATGGGACCAATACGACCTACGAGACCGTTGGTAATAATATGAAGCCGACGATACCGAGTCCGGGACTTTTTGCTTCCTACAATATGGCCTCTGCGGGCATGGAAGAACTGACCCTGGCTCTTGGGATTTACGGCCCTATTTTTACCTATCAGGATTGGCCCAAAGGTGGGGCCCAGCGTTATTCGATTGAAGAAAGCCATAATATGCAGGCCCACACCGCTTTGGGGGCGGGCTATGAGTTGCCCTGGAAGGGCTTGAAGATTGGGGCGACGGCCCTTTTGACTTACTTTAAGCTGAACACGGACCTGCGCTTAAACGCCGGTTTTGATGTGCTTGAATCTTTTAGTACGCCGGAAAATTCGGAATACGATGCGATGGTGCATTTAGAAATGACCGACTCCTTTACAGCCGCGGGCATTTTCTCCCTGGCCCTTGAGCCTTTGAGTGGCTGGTTGATGTCGCTGACCTATCAAATGGGTTATGGGGTTGAGGCCAGCGGCACGATTGATGCGGTGCTTGGGGATACCTTGAGCGAATTAGCAGAAGTGGAGGGTAACGAAGGCTCGCTGAAAATTAATATCCCTTGGGTGGCTCGCTTTGCCAATCAGTATCGGGCTGAGAACTTCAATATTGAATTGGCGATCCAATATGAGGGCTGGTCAGTGAATGATAAGGCGTTGGTAAGTCCAAAGGATATCGCCATTACATCCAACTTGGTCGACGACATTGCCCTAACCGATATCGAACTTAAATATAAAATGCGTGACACCTATGGCATTGGTCTTGGTGGTGATTGGCAGATGGCCGACGCTTTTACTTTGCGTGCGGGGACTTTTTACGAGCGCGCCGCAGTGGGCGACAAACGTTTGAGTCCTTCGGTCTTGGACCTGAACAAATTAGGTTTCACCGTCGGCGGTCGTTACGATATCTCCGCAAGCACCTGGTTAGATTTTGCTACCGGTTATGCGCATATGCTTGAGCGTGAAGTGACGGATTCAAATGTTAAGTTAGTGAACCCTTTTGATGGCACGGAGCAGTGGCCGATTGCTAACGGTACCTATCGCAATTGGCATATTGCTTTTATGGCAGCGCTCGGAATGCGTTTTGGTGGTTAAGCTTTAATCCAAAATCCGGCCTATCCAGGGTTAGATGCGCAAATTAGGGTTGCGAGTGGACAGTGTGTGCTTTCTCCAGAGAGGGCAAATCCCCACTCTGGGGCGTTCTGGCCCGTGGATTCAGGTGGGGCGACTTAAGAAATATTGTTTGTAAACAGAATGTTAGGGGGCGTGGTGTTTGGCACGCAATATGCTTCTTATTGTGCCTATAAACACCCTAACCAGGAGGCCCCCATGCAGACATTATTAAGAACAGTTTCAACTCTATTTGTCGGATTTACCTTACTCTTAACAGGATGCGGGGATGAAGCCGGACACGGCTCGCACTTGGAGCGGGCCGAGGTGGTAACGTTGGATTTTTCTCGCCAGGGGATAGAGGTTGAAGCGGCTCGTTATTGCCAGAATCCGAATAATTTGCAGCAGGGTTTGGTTTTTCTAACGCTCTCAGGAACACAAAATGTTTTGAGTTTTGCGGTCAATTCCGCTTTAAAGCAGGAAGATCAAAGCAGAATGTTTGTTGAATATACAGACGAGGGAGAGAAGTCTTATCATCTGCTTTCAGGCACATTTTCCACTCAGCTGATTGAAGCTAAAGAGATGGCGAGTGCATTAGTCGTCCATTTTGAAGACAGCGTTTTAGGTTTTGATGCTGCTGATGCAGCGACATGGTTTATTGAAAACTTTAGCGTGGTTATCGAGCCCGAGCATTGCACCCTTGAGAGCATGTCGGAATTAGACAACTATATTCATGAGATGCAAGTAATCGGAAACTAAATCAATTGGTTGCCATTTGATTCTGCCCTGATATGGCTCTTATGGTAGGGCCAACACCGTTTCGCTACTCGCCTAAAACTCAGACCACCATTAATCCAAAATCTCTTCCGGCGTACAGATATAGCCGGAAATAGCCGAAGCGGCGACGACCAAAGGCGAAGCGAGATAAACCTGACCCGGGCCGGAACGACCAGGGAAATTACGATTGATGGCGGATACGGTCACCTGATTCGGGTCGTCGGAAACACCTGGGCCCGCTTTGATGCAAGCACCACAGGATGGGTTGATGAGCTGGGCGCCAATTTTTTCAAACACGTCGACGTAGCCCTTTTTAATCGCTTGTTGCTTGATGTTTTGCGAGCCAAATTGGATATAAAATTGTACCCCATCTTTGATGGTTTTACCTTGTTCGAGTGCCTTGCCTAAAACCCGGGCATACATTTCCATGTCAGTGATTTTGCCACCGGTGCAGGAGCCACCGTAGGCGATATCGATGCTGATTTGCTCGTCTATGGCGTCGATGGGTACGCCGTTGCGTGGGTCACCGGGGGTGGCCACCATAGGGGCGAGTTCGTTGAGATCGATTTCCATACGATGGGCATATTCGGCGTCCGGATCTGGAAGTAAATCCGCCTGCCGATATCTTTCAACCTCGTCGCCACGGGTTTCTTTGAGATAGCGCCAGGTTTCGTCATCGGCGGGAATAATACCGGTGGTGGCACCACATTCGACCGCCATATTGGTTAAGGTGGCGCGTTCATCGAGGGTCATGTCTTTTAAGCCTTCGCCGCAGAATTCTAAAACCTGGCCAATGGCTTTGCCCTCTTTAAAATATTCGCCGGACATGACGTAGAGCATCAGATCTTTGGCGGAAAGATGGGCAGGCATTTGCCCTTGCAGCTCGATACGAATGCTTTCGGGCACCTTGATGCGTGCGTCCTGGGTAAGCCAAGCGTTGGCCATATCGGTGGAGCCGACACCAAAAGCAAAGGCCCCTAAAGCGCCACCGGTACAGGTATGGGAGTCGGTGCCGGCAATAAGTTCGCCCGGCAGCCCTAAGTCTTCAAGCACCGCATTATGACAGATGGCTTCCGAGCCACCATCCTCGTGTTCGCCATAAAGTCGAATGCCTTGCTGGGCACAGAAGTCTTCCTGGGTGACGGCCAGATTGTCCGCCAGTTTGAGCAGGCCTTGCTCTTTTTGCTTGGCGGGCATGACTTGGCCTAAAAATGTCAGGTGATCTCGAAAGGCGAAGACCCGATCTGGCTTGCTGACCTTGGTGTCTTTGCCAAAACCAGCGAAAAAGAGTGAAGCGGCCATTGGTGTGACATAGTCGTGGGTGAAGCGAACATCGGTTCGGCAAAAGACCGCGTCGCCCGGTTTGACCGCATCCACCCCAATTTCTCCTT
This sequence comes from uncultured Bdellovibrionales bacterium, assembly GCA_964013445.1. GTDB lineage: Bacteria > Myxococcota > XYA12-FULL-58-9 > XYA12-FULL-58-9 > JASMKV01 > JASMKV01. The sequence goes on from CAXGWX010000020.1 coordinate 14,966, forward strand.
TGGCAGCATTGACCACCACATGGCGAGCAATAATTTTCTCTGCGAGATTCATCGCTCGGGCCGGGGTTGTGGGAAGGGGGGCTTGGGTTTCGCCGGCGAGGCGCGCTTTGTTATAGGCAAAGAGGCCGCCGTGACGCACCACATCCGCAGAAATTGGATCAAGACCTTGGGTGAATTCTTCGATGGAAATGCTTTCACCTGCCTTGATGCGATCCAGCAGACCAAAATCCGTCGATGTTAAAAGCCCAATGTTTTGGCAGTTTTGTCCATATATTTTCTCGATATTTTTGGCGATAACCAGCTTAATGCCGGCGGCTTTTTCTGAGTAGGGGGCGGTTTCCCGACTGGAGCCGCAGCCCTTGGATTTGCCCGAGACCATCACTGTAAAATCGCTGTTTTTTAAATCGTCTTTTTCGATGGCCTTGTTGCGGATGCCGACAAAGCTGTAGCGACCGAGGGTTTCGTCGTACCAAAAGCAGACCCAGCCCGGAGTAATTTCATCGGTGGAGATATTGTCCATTAGATCTGCGGGAGGCGCGTCGAGATCGGTGCCGGCGATTTGTTCTCTGATGGTGTCACCGTTCTCCGTCAGGTAGAGAATCCGTCCGGAAAAATCGATATTTTTACCCGTTGCCATGGCCTCTTTTCTGCCCAATTGGCGGCCGAAAGACAAGCTGAAATAGCCCTGCTTTTTGTCACTTTGATCTTGAAAACTTTAGGTTTTTTAATGATTGCGGTGCCCTGCAAGGCGGGCTAGTCTTCCTCCTATGAGCCTGCCAGCCCATTTGGATGCGATTCACCAAAAGATTCGTGGCTATGCACAAGAGTTTGGCTTGGACACCTATCCGACGGTTTTCGAGTGTGTCTCCTATGATCAGATGAATATGATTGCCTCCTACGGTGGTTTTCCAACCCGCTATCCCCATTGGAAGTTCGGTATGGAATACGAGCAACTCTCGAAGCATCAGGAGTATGGACTTTCAAAAATATACGAGTTGGTGATCAACAATGATCCTTGCTACGCCTACCTTTTGGCGGCTAATCCGGATGTGGATCAAAAGTTGGTGATGGCCCACGTCTACGGGCACAACGATTTTTTCAAGAATAATTTTTCTTTTGCCCACACCGATCGCAAGATGATGGATACGACCGCCAATCATGCCACTAAGATCCGTCGCTATATCGATAAGTATGGCATTGATCGGGTTGAGTCCTTTATCGATAAGGCCTTGAGTATCGAAAATCTGATTGACCGTCAGTCCCCTTATATTAAGCGCCGTGATGTTAAGAAGAAGCCTGCGGAGCGGGATGTGCCGATGGGTGAGGTGCCGGTTTTACCGACCGATCGGGAGTATATGCGTCCTTATATTAATCCGGATGATTTTGTGGAGGCGCAAAAGAAAAAGATGGAAGAAGAGCGGGATAAGGAACGAAGGTTTCCTGAGCATCCTGAGCGGGATGTGATGCTTTTCATGATGGAATATGCGCCTCTTGAAAATTGGGAGCGGGATATCTTAGGGATGCTGCGGGAAGAGGCCTACTATTTTCTCCCTCAAGGCCAGACCAAGATCATGAACGAAGGTTGGGCCAGTTATTGGCATACGACGATTATGACCCAACGGGCCATGGATGATTCAGAGGTTCTCGATTATGCGGACAGACACGCCGGGACCATGGGCGTGCAGCCAGGCAGGATTAATCCCTACAAGCTTGGTTTAGAACTGTTTCGGGACATCGAAGAGCGCTGGAATAAGGGCCAATTTGGCAAAGAGTGGGAGGATTGCGACGACATACAGGTGCGTAAGGCCTGGGATACGCAGTCCGGCCTTGGGCGGGAAAAGATCTTCGAAGTTCGCCGTCATTATAACGATATTACCTTCATTGACGCCTTCTTGACCCCGGAGTTCGCCCATGAACAGAAGATGTTCAACTATGATTTCAACAAGAAAAGCGGCTCCTGGGAGATTGTTACCCGTGAGTTTAGGGCTATTAAAGCCAAGCTGTTACAGAGTCTGACGAATTTTGGCCAGCCCTTTATTGAGATTGTCGACGGTAATTTTGAGAATAAAGGGGAGCTTTTGATACGTCATATCAACGAGGGAATTGACCTGCGGGATGACTATATGCGGGATACGATGAGCCATATTTTTGGCCTCTGGACCCGCCCAATAGTTCTTGCAACTTGCCGCGAAAAGCGCGAGATTCTCGTTAAATTCGATGGGTCAGAATTTAGTGAAAAGGAAGGCACTATCGATACTTAAGGGCTTTTGGAGATAAAAATAATGACAACTGAAACGACTTGGATGTGGAACCCGAAAGTGGCTTGTCGCACCCTGGATGGTACCGCATTTATTTTGCTCAACTCCCGTATGCTAAGCCTGAACGAAGTAGGCACTTTTCTTTGGGATCGATTGGAAAAAGGCGCGAACTTGGATGCTCTGGTGGCGGATGTGCTGAGCGAATTTGACACCACGACCGAGCAAGCCAAGGACGATGCGCAAGCATTTGTACACACATTAGTCGAAAAAGAACTCTTAATTGAAGCAAGGGCTTAAGGGGATAGAACGATGAAGAATATGGGATCACAAAAACTAATTGCTGCTGTAGCAGCCGGTTGGCTGCTGTCTTTGCTGGGCTGTGCATGGCCGGGCGGTACGGTGAGTTACGACCCGATTACGGTTGTGATTAACGCGCCTGTGGCCGGAGCGACTTTGTACTCGATACCACAGCCAAATACGAATGCTGGTGAGGTCAATGATGACTTGGATCTGGACACGCCTGGATTGCAGGTAGATGTCGAGGTATCTGGGACAAATATAAAATACGATGCGGGGAATCCACCGGTGGTTAGTTTAACCTACACGGTAAATGGTCAAACTTCAGAGCCGATAACCTCAACCCTGGGGCTGGGGTTAACCACCACATTCTCAGCGTTTACAATTCCTGACGGGGATGTGGTGTTGACCGCGACGATTGGTTCGGCAGCAGGGACAGCGAATGTGACGGTGCAAGGAAAGCCCTCTTGTGTGTTTACCAGCCCAGTGGCGAGCTCGACTGTGACGCCAACGGTCACCAGCGAGTCCCAGGCAGAATATGTGGATACGGATGACCCTTACGATCCGGTCGAAGTAGATTTAAGCTTAAGTTGCGAGCGCATGCAGGAGAACGAGTATGTTGCTCTGCAAATCAACGGTGGGGAAACGGTGGTGGGGCAGGTTGATGCTAATGGCAGTGTGAGCTTTACTCAGCATGCTTTGGGGCAGGGCGATAACAGTTTAGTGATTACGGCTGCTACGGATGCGACAGGTGAGGCGCTTTTGACGACTGCAAGCACTGGCTCTGCTGAAACAAGCGATACCTCATCCGCTTTGCAGACCAAGCAGTCGACAACAGTGATCACGGTTGGCTCCTCGACCTCCGTAACCATGCGAGTGGAAACAGGCCTTTGTCTTGGCGGTGATAGTGCTGGGGCGCGTTGCGGAAGTGATAGTGATTGTGGCGAAGGCGGGACCTGTAATCCCCGTTGTGTTGCAAATATTACCCCGGGAGATTGGTCCAAGCTGCTTTATGTAGACGATATGGATTTTTCTAATGGTGGCTTGCAGACAAATATCGCGGTGACCACAGACTGCCCAACAAACTCGACGGTGACCTTAAAGCGTATGCGCTCATCTGATGAAACCACCTACGAGGCGGCTGAACCGCTTGCCCAAAGTTCCGTGCTGAGTCCCGATGGAAAGTTTTCAATCTTTCAATTTTTGCAGGTCTATTTGAAAGAAAGTCAAAGCGCTTATGACGTTTTGTTGGTGGCCGAAGTTACGGAAGAGGGAGCTGCAGGGCGAACAGGATACTCTGTGCCGGTGCGCCTCTGGGTTGATTCGATCCCGCCGTCCCCGAATGAAATTTCGTTGAGCGATGGCACCTGTTATACGACAGCGCAGGATGTGAATACGGAGCTGGAAGGGATGCATATTTCAGCTTTTGGTACCTATACGGGGGCCGATGATGGTTCAGAGGTCCGTATTCGTGCGCAAGTAGAGGGAGAAACCGCCGGTGCTTGTGTGGGGGATTATGATTGTTCAAGCTGCTGGTTGGCAGATCAAACCACCTGTGAGGCGGATAACTCTTGCAGCTGGAATAGTACGACCAGCTCATGTTCTTCGATCATGGCATGCCGCAAAGGTTTATGCCAGGCAGTGACGACTGTAGCCAGTGAGGCTTTTTCCTTTTCAGCCTTACCGCTTCCCTTGGGAGAAACGGTGAATGTCTATATTTTGGCGACGGATACGGCGGGTAATGAAAGCACTGAGCAGGAATTGACCTTTCAGATTTACGATTCGAATCCGCAAATATCCATTACATCACCGAGTGATGGTGCGAGCTTTGGGGTGAGTGACGATGCGGATACCTCTACCTCTGGTTTTCAGACGAGTGTTACTTTATCCATGAGTGGGGTGCCGAGTTCGACGACAAGCGGCTCATTAACGATTTCCAACAGTGCGCCGGTAAGTTTTACACCGGATTATTCGACCACAGCAGCCAGTGTGAGTGTGGAGCCAACTTTTGAAGATGGCTCGTATGCTCTTGCGGCAACTGTGGCCGATTCCTGTGGCACGCCAGCCACCAGTGATACCGTAAATATTACGGTGTTAGCTGACGTGAACGACGTCGCCTTACGTGCCTACAAGAGCGGGACGACTGTGCCGCAGAGCGAGAGTATTAGCAATGGGGAGACCACCGGTGCCACCGCCATCGATCTTGATATTACGGTCGGGACAAGTTCGGCAGAGCGCACGGTGAGTATTGCGCATACGGATGCGGTCACCACCGAGTCCAGTGGCAATACCTGTCGTGGTACAAGTGTGCAGGAGCTTGCGGATCAAACGGTTGCAGCCAGTGCAACCGGGATTCTTCTTGCCAATGTCTCTTTAAGCGCCGGCACCAACTGCTTTAGTGTGACGTCAAATGATGGGGTAAACCAGGTTTCCAGTGTTATCGTGATCAATCTTGACAACTCAGCCCCAACGCTGACTTTAAGTGACCCCTCCGCAGACAGTCCGAGCATTACAACAGATTCTTCTGACAGCTTGCCCGGTTTTAACTACTCTGTAGTGGTGGATTTAGGTAGCGGTGATGCAAGTGCGGGCACTCTAAGCCTTAATATTGGTAGCTTTAACAGCATAAGCCAGAATGTCGCAGCAGCAGCAACTTCGGTAACTTTTAGCGATACGAGTTTGCCTACGGGAACTTATGCTCTGAGCGCAACTTTTGTGGATGTTTTTGGTAATTCGTCAAACAGCGAAGACCTTACGGTTTCGGTGGGTTCCAGTTCCGGACCCCACGTGGCGATAACTGCGCCGAGTGGCGGCAGTTATGTGAATGATTCTACCGTGAGTGTTGGCGTCAAGCATATTGGCGCGAATGCGCCTACAAGTTGCGAGCTCTTTGCTTGGTCCGCGTCCGATAGTCCTTCTTCGAGTGCGGTAACCACGGAAGCTTGGACCGGCGGTGTTTTGGGCACCCAAACCATTTCTCACGATTTTGGCGCAGACGGCACTTATCAAGTGAGAGTAGCCTGTACGGACGGCAGCACAACAGGAATTTCACAGAGTGTTGAGTTTGTAGTGGACAGTACTCCGCCGGCTGCTGCAACCTTTGTCAACGAGGATGCAGGCACGGCAGGGGCTTTGATCTTTGATACAGTGCCGACTTACGCCAATACATTAACTGAGGATATTTCTTCAAGCGCTGGTCTGCAGCATCCGGTGACCGTTCAAGTAAGCAATGCCTCTGGCGAAGAAACGCAAGGATGGAAGGTTGTGCTTTCGGTGACACCCGATGGTGGAAGCGCAACAAACTACGAGTATGAGTTTAAAGAGAGTTCCACGGCAACAAGCTTGCAGGTCCTTTTTGGCGGCGTGGATTTCGGCAGTACCGATCAAGATGTGGTCTTGTCGGCTGTTGTTTTCGACCAAGCTTTAAACAGCTCGACAGCCACGGCCGTGACCATGACCGTGGATTTAACCGCGCCGGTGGTTAGCCAAAGCTTTCCGGGCTCCGAAAACCTGATCTTGACGAGTTTTTTCGATGAGTGGGATGATGTTGAAAATTATATTGGGTTGAGTTTTCGATATACGGTTGTTGGCGCCAAAGTGGACAGTTCGATATCCTTTTCTCTGAGCCCAACCCCATCTCAACCCACAGGCAAGGCCACACGAACTTATCCGGAAACAAAGACTGTCTCGAGTGCGGTTTCCGAGTCTTTTGAATCGTCGGTGGTCTACTTGACGGATAATTCCTATGCGGTAACCTTCACCGCAGAGGATGAAGCGGGGAATATAACTTCGCAGGTGCATGCCTTTTCGGTTTTCGTCAACAGTCCGCAGCTGATTTGGTCCACATCTTTGACCCCTGCCGATGGCAGCACACTCAATTCAGATTTAGATTCAAGCCCCGGAGCATCCGGGATGCAGGCTAACTTTTATCAAACTTCAACCGGCTTTGCAGGAGGCACCACGGTTAAAATTTGCTCCACCGGGGCTCCTGAATCGGCGGAAGCCTGTCGTTGGGGCAGCGATGGCCTTGGCGGTACGCAGAACGTTGGGCGTGTTCTGGCGGAATCGACGATTTCAGGTGATGCCAGTGCTGGCTCCGTAAGTTTCGCGAGTGTCGATTTTGCCGAAGGGGCCCATGTCATTCATACAGAGGCGATTGAGGCGGACGGCTATCCGGATGTGGCCTCATCCTTTCGTTCCTATACGATCGATTCGGTACCTCCGGTGGTCGATACGATTACTTTGTTGGAGAATTCGACCACCAACGATGGCGCGAATGCGGGCCTCGATTCGGGGGTTTTAGGTTTAAGCACCTTAGACGGCACGGTGTCGACCACTTTTCTCAAAACCCAGGTTCAAGTTGATGTCAGTGGCGCCGAAGATGGCCAGTCCGTGACGTTTTACAGCGATGGCGACGCGGTCACAAGCGAAGGTTCCACGGTGATAGCTTCGGGGAGTGCGACATTTTACGTGCTTTTGCCAGAAGGTTCACAAGTTTTGACCGCCAGCGCCACCGATGCGGCGGGCAATGTAAGTACGGAAAGTGACAGCAAGACAGCTCTGGTGGATATTACTGCCCCTACCGGCAGCGTACAGGCCGTGGGCACGGTGTTTAACTCAGATGCCGGAACGGTGAGTGGCAGCACTTTGTTGGTGTCGGTAACCGCCACGGATCTAAGCGATACCAATTTATCCGGAGGAGCCTGCAGCAACAACTTAAGCTGTTTGAGCTTGAGCCGCTATCCTGATGCGACCGGAACCAGCGGGCAGGAAGTGACTGACACCACCTCAACCGCCGATATGAGTGGAGCTGCTTCAGAGGCGATTTCCGATTATGCTCTGGTGGCGGGCCTTAATTACCTTAAAGCCACCTTGACTGATGCTTTGGGCAACAGCGGCACAACGGCAGTACAAACCTATGGCGCTGATTTTATTGGGCCAACACTGACGCTTGATATTAAGCTGGGCGGATCTTTGGCGGATACCTCAAGTGTATGTACCTCAGGAAGTCCTTGTACAGTCGATGTCGAAGATCCAGACAGCTATGGGGACAATGTGGTCCTGGATTTTGACGGTGGTGACGATGTGTTTCGCTCGAGCCCCGATGGTTCGGACCTGGTCCTGACCTTGGCGGATTGCCAAAACAGCGATGCGACTATTGAGGATTGTAGTGGTGGAATGAGCGTCTCGCTCTTTTCGAAAATTGTCGGTGCCAGTGCGGATTATGCCCAGGTTGACGGTAGTAGCTTTACCGCCAGCGCCGATATTGCCCAAAATGCCGGTGACTATTCTGTGCTTGTCGATCCGGGATCCGCCTGTGCGCCAGGGAGTTTGACCACCTGCTACCGTTTTGACCCAGGGGTTATTCGCGAGGTCTATGTGCAGGCCACCGATGTGAACAACAACACGTCCACATCCAATATTCTCTATATCCAGCCCAATATTTCAGGGGTCCTGTTGACGCCAACGGTCCTCGACAGTGAAGGGGCAACAACCCATACCTTGTCTTCTTCAGAAACCAATAATTTAGGCCAGGCGGATAATCTTAACGGGGCATCGGCACCTTTCCAAATGAATATGCAATTGGCGGCGGAACCGACGGTGGGTTCGTCGGAAGTGCCCTACTCAGCTGTTTTAAGCCTTTGTGCAACCTGTGATGGCAACGATGATACGGCTCTTGGCACGCAACTTTTTGGTTCGCCATCTGCCGGGGTTTATAGTTTGAGCACAGCGTTTTCTTCGATTCCAAGTGCGGGCATGAGTGATGGCACAAACTATACTTTGACGGTGACCGTTAACTGCGGTGATGCGGGTTCGAATGCCCAATGTGCCGAAAAAGAATACAGCTTGGCGCCGGACATCACCGCGCCCCGGTTTTATTTTGACCGGCCAGATCTCTGCGCTTTGGGGGTTAATTTTTCTTCGGCTTCCTACTGTGATGCGTCTGCCAGTGAAGATACCTGCAATGATGCGGGGGGCAGTGTGGCGTCGATCAATACATCCACTGCGGCGGTCTGGAACCGGGCTAACGATAGCGGCTCTACCATTGGCAGTTTTACCATATCCGAGTTGGTGGTCCATTTGTCTGGCGTGGCTGAAAATACGGATGTTGATTTAAAAATGGGGAGTACGGTTTTGGAAGACGCTTCGCAAACAGCTGTGCAGGCTAGCGGCTGTGCTGGCGAGGTTTGTACAGCGACCTTTAACAATATTCTTGTACCTTCTCAAGCCGGCACCAGCAGCGTCGACATCACGGTTGCGGTCAATGATGTGGCGGGAAATAGCGCCGTTGGTGGTACGGCTTCTGGAACCTGCTCTGATGAGGAAAAAATTGTTGCTCTGGTGGATACGGTGGCGCCCGGAGCGCCCGGTTCTCTGGTCGCCTGTGTTGGTGACAGTACAGGTTCAGGTTTGGGCAGCAAGTATCAGGATGATGCATCCTGCTCGACCCATTGTGCCGCAGGCGAATCGGCTTGTTCAAGGCGTCAAGGTAATGTGACTCTGGCTTGGACATCGCCCGACGAAGATGCGGCCAGCGTAGGCGCCGTGGCTGAATACCATGTGGCGGTGGTGGGACTCAATATCCCCTATGGTGTGTGTCAAAACAGCGGGAACTGTTTGGCCGACTCTGGAACCACTTGCGATGAGGACGCCGATTGTCCCACAGGGGATACCTGTGAAGGCACCGATGCGTGTTCCGGCGATTCAGATTGTGTAAGCGGCACCGTTTGTGTGAATGAGGTGACCTATACGGGGTGCACCGATAATGAAGCTTTTGACGATGCGCTCTTAACCGGCAAACTGGCCGATACCTCAACCGTGGCGGTGTTTGAGGGGGTTGATAATGCCACCTACAGCGAATGGCGCACCTCGCCACCCTATCTGGGCGAAGTTGGCGAATCAGGTGTCCCCACGGACGACAATACCTTGACGATTTCAGGCCTTTATCTGCATCGCGACTATTGCATCGGCGTGATGGCGATCGATGATGCGGGCAATAAGGCGGTGAGTGTGACCCAGCGTATGGTGCAGCTCTACCATTCACCCAATGCGCCGACGGTTGCTTATGATTCGAGCGCGCCGGTTGATGATACGCTGGCGCAGGCGATGCATACCAGCACCAAAGTGAGTTATCAGATGACCGGCGTGGGTGATATCGATAACGACGGTCGGGAGGATTTTGCGCTTTCGACCCAATATTCGCCCGCAGCCTTTGCGGGAAGTTTTTCGGATTGCACTCCAGCCAATGAGGATACGAATTGCGTGAGCGGGGCCTATTGTAAATCAGCCGATAGCGCGTGTCATTATCGCGCGCAAGTGCAGCTCTTTTTAAGCAGCGGTGGCGATGGTGATTTAACCACGCCCGATGTGATCATTGAAGCGCCGGATTTGGAGGATGAAGACCAAACCCCGAACTCTTTTGGGCGCTCTATTGCCGGTGGCAATTTTGATATTTCGAATCAAAACGATTTGGTGATTTGCTCGAAAAAAGCCAAGGTTAAAGATCAGGCTGGCGCAGCGGGCAATAATGTTGCGAACGGAGGTGCGGTTTATATCTACCTCTCAGGTGCGGGCAAAGCGCTTGACAGCGACTGTTTAAGTGACAGTGCCAATTGTGCGGTGCCGGAGGCAGGTGTGGATTGTGTGGAAGACCAATGTCATTTACCTTCGATTATGCCTGACTTTACCCTTGTGGGTAACGCTGAAAATACCAATCTCTGCGATAAGATTCTGTTGAGTGATATCAACGGTGGCGGGGACGAGTTGATTGTTGTGGGAAGCCGTAACACTGGAAATGATAATGTCTTGGTCTTCCAGGGGCTCCCATCGCGTTTTAGCTCAAATTATACAATCATTGATCCGGATACCACTGGTGTTGATCAGGCGGATTTTATTTTGACCAAGAGGCCCGATGCTTACTGGCAGTTTCCTAGTGCGGTAACCACTGCGGATTTAAATGGCGATGGCACACGAGAAATTGTTGTAGGGGATTACTATGCGGCTCATGATTCAGGGGCAGGCTGTACGTGCTGCAGAGAACATGAAGGTTTTACAGGTTATTGTGGAGAAGTGTATGTCTATGCCGGTGGTATGCACAGCGGCTCTCTTGATTGGTCCGATGTGGATACGCCGCCAGCAGAGATGGAAACGATTTTACGTGGTACGTATGATATGGGCCATTTTGGTGCTGAACTCTTTTCTGTGAGTGCGCCCCGCGCTCAAAACACGAGCAACGCCAGCAACGCCGACTGGCTTTTTGTGGGTGAGCATGGTTCAAATATTTATTATCAGTTTTCAGGCAGTACGGCGAGTGCCGGCGCCGGTTCGGGGCTGGAGCTGGATGGTTGTTTAGCCGATGGTGGCTCAGGGACCTTTAAAGAGATGGCGCAGGATGGATGTGCGTCAAATTATTATAGAGAGGTTGATCGTAAAGATTGGGGCGGCAGTGTACTCGATGACATGGGTATCGTTGCAGCAGAGTTGGGGAGTTTTGATGGCCATGGGGGTACAGACTTTATGTTGACCAACCAAGGTGTGACGCCGCTGAATTCGATACTTTATTCCTATGACGAACATATTGATGGTTTTAGGCGCCGGATGATTCTGCATTCAGGCACAGAAAAAATGGGCAATAGAGTGATGGTGCTTGATGGTTATTTGGGAACTTCGGTTAAAAGTTTGGGATTGAGCTCGAAAGAGGCTTCTGATGCCAGCAGCTTGATTCACTTATTTTACTAATGGGGAGAGAGACAATGAGCGACGAAAAACAAGAGCAGATGGGTGAAGAGAAAAAGCGTTCCTATCAAGCACCAGAGGTTAGCGAAGAAGAGGTCTTTGAGCGTGGAGTTTTGATTGGCGGTAATAAAACACCGGCCGAAGCCGTAGATGATGCTGATTGCGACAACGATCCTGTTGCAAGTTAAGTGGTTTTTACAAGGAGCCCACGACAGTCTTTGTGGTTTCGCTTGTGTTTTTACAAAAATGGAGTTTCATCCATACATCTTTATGAATAACACCGGTTAGATTCTCCAGAGCTTTGGTTTCCAGAATTTTTGATTTAGAAGGTAAGGCGATGCATTGCAGAGCAGCGGGAACCAGGTCCTTCAGGATAATGGGCTGAACGCTTGTCGCTGAGGCTTGGCTGAGACTAAAAGCGCGTTTAAGTTTGGTTTTACGATGACGGGTTGACATACGCAGGCTGCCTAAGAATGGTGTGGAGTAGATGTACACATCGTTTTTACTTTTATGGATAAGATTAATTTCATCATTGAGGATATTGTCCCGACCAAACATGGTACAGATTGTTGTTTTACCGGCACCGCTGCGGCCAAAAAATAGAACACCATTGTCCTCTAAATCAACCGCGGAACTGTGCATTAAAAACCCCTGCCCGCTTAAAAGACTTAAAGCGGCGTAGAGATTCTTCAAAGCGGCGTGAAAAAAATTGTTGCGCCAGCCATGAATTGTATGTCTCGGATGAAAGTAAAGAGAGCCTCTTTGACTTATAAGATCGAGTTCAATACGAAAGGTCAAAT
>CAXGWX010000021.1:0-26976 GCA_964013445.1 uncultured Bdellovibrionales bacterium
TAAGAGCGCAACGGCTGTTATTTGGTGCTTTGAAGAGTGGCGCGCCCGGCACGATTCGAACGTGCGACCTTCGGATTCGTAGTCCGACGCTCTATCCAGCTGAGCCACGGGCGCGCGCGCGCCATGCCATTATCAGTAAGCGTTGCGGCTGTAAAGGGGCGAAGATAGTTCAAATATTAAGAATTAAAAGAAAATAGGAAGATTGTCTGGCAACACTTAACCTCTTTGGGCGAAAATGTTAGAAGAGGTTTAGCTGAACAAGGAAAAGCGTTATTATGCCGAAAATTCAAGGTCCCCGTAATCCAAATAGCAGTGGCGAACTTGCGTCCCCGGAAAAAGCTGGAGGGCAAACGTCCCTAGGGGCAAAAGATTTGCGTGGCCCTGCACCGCCAAGCCAGGAAAGTCGCAGAATTACAGGTGATTTTTCCTCAGATCCGGCTTCTAGGGCAGCTATGCGCAGCCCGCAGGACAGTTTTGGAGTGGGCCAATCAGGCCAGCATCGGAACCTCTCTTCAGTTGTCAATGACGCTGCTCTCAACGGACTCGATCAACTCTGGCAGCAAGGGGATTATGGCGCTTTAGTTCGGGAGATCGGAGGCGAACTCGATCTTCTTCAGCGCCGGGATTTCGCAAAATTTAATGTGCATGAGGCTCAGGAGGTATTCTCCCATTTGCATGTGATGCAAAATCGAATTTTGGCGGTTTGCAACAAACTAAGTCTTGGCCAGAATCAAAGTGAGAGCATGCAGGCTCTTGGCTTGATGCAGCAGGTCGGGGACATGCGTACGGAGATTTTCCAGCAAATAGTTGCATTGCGCAAGGAAAAGCATCCGGAAGCCCACGAGGCCTGGCAACTCTATAGAAATACGATGAAATCCCAGGGTTTTCATCGGCCAACTGATATCGAAGCCTATTACCTTGAAAAGTCCCGTGACTTTATCCGTGCGGGGGGAGATTTTTCTCAGATCCAGCCGGTGAGTTTAAACTTTTTAGACGAACTCAAGAGTGGTGAACTCTGTGAATGGGTTGTGGATGCTTATGATCGAGGACGGATTTCCCGCTCTGACGTCCCGGTTCCAGCCAATCATACGCTTATGGCCCAAGGTGATGATGTCTTAAGCGCCGGATCCCTGCGGGTTTATAAGAATGAGGCGGGTGAAATTTCCAATGTGGTCGTTGGCACCTATTCTGGCCATTACCTCGCATCCGTTGATTCCTTACAGCATATGGTCAGACACCTTAAGGCTGCTGGGGTTAAGCCGGAGCTTATTTCTATTCAAGACGATGAGGCAGTTGGTTCGCGGGTGTTGCCGGAGTTTTTACATACTCTCAGTGGTGCGGATGGAGCGCAGGCGCAACGAGAGATTGCTGAGCTGGCAGCGAAAGCAAGCGCCTGGGGAACTCCTACCTCGCCGGAGCTTGAAGCCATTCATGCAGGGCGCAAGGTTGATCCAGAGCTTGTACGGTTGCAGGGCGATCTCAATGAGTCGCTTTTTGCCATGCGGAAGAGTTCGAGTCTCTTCATGCAAAAAGGTGTGATTATGGAGTCGCAAGGTGAGGCGACCCATTTGATTCAGGCCATTGACGACGTTTGTCAGCTGGCTCAACAAGCGGGAAATCCGCAGGCATACAATGAAGCACGCTCTTTATTGCAACATCTAAGTACTTTGCCCGATTTGCATGTGGATGCGGCAGCAAAGAAGGTATTTTCCAGTGCTATGCAGGCTCGTGAAACAGATCGTTTTGTCGATGTACGTCCCGACAGCGCCGATCTTTTTGGTGCTCGACCCAGTGAGCGGCGTGGACGCATTATTGCCACTCTTAATCCAGAAGCTACGGTGGCGGAACTTCGTGAGATGGTTAAGGCAGGAATGGATGTAGGACGGATTAACGCGGCTCGAGGCACGATTCCTGAGCATAAAGCGCTGATTGGACGCTTAAGGCAAGCAGCTGCCGAATGCGGTAAGCCAGTGTCAGTGATGATGGATTTGGCCGGACCAAAGATTCGTCTGGGCAAGTTCGCGAACCCAAACAATGTAGAATACAATGATATTCCTCTGGAGAAGGGGCAGAAGCTCACACTGACGACAAAGGATGTGCTTGGCGATGATAACGTACTGCCCGTGGATTACCCGTTTTTGGGGCAGGATGTTAAAGTTGGCGATCCAATTTTTCTTAACGACGGCAAGGTAAAGCTCAAAGCTCTTAGTTCAGCCATTGATGCGGATGGTGAAGGGGTGGTTGAGGCAGAAGTTGAGGTTGGTGGTATTGTTTGGGATCGAAAAGGCATCAACCTGCCAGGCTCCGCATTGAGTATGCCAACGGTCACCGACGAAGATTTGGTGAATCTCGAAGGTTTGATTCAGGATGTGGACATCGTCTGCATTTCATTTGTTCGTGAGCCGGAAGACGTTTTGGTTGTTCGCCAGAAAATGGCTGAATATGGCCGAAATTTGCCGATTATCGCTAAAATGGAGCGGCCTGAGGCGATGGATAATTTGCAGCGCATTGCTACGGTTTCCGATGGGATGATGGTGGCACGCGGCGATTTGGGTGTGGAAATTGGTTATGAAAATGTACCGGAGGCAGAACGGGCCATCAATCAGATGGGCAATATGCTGGGTAAACCAACAATTGTAGCCACGGAGGTGATGCAGTCCATGACCAAGGAGTCACGGCCTACGAGAGCGGATGTGGAAGGCGTGTTTTCTGCCATTCATGATCAGGGTGCAGAAGCGGTCATGTTGGGACGAGAAACGAGTTTTGGAAAGTTTCCAGCGGAGACGGTTCGGGCGGCAGGCCGGGTTATTAGCCGGGCAGAGAGTGCAGCTAAGAAGAATGAGCAGGGAAAGGCGCTTCCTGGCGTCAATGGGGCAGCCATGTCACCACTCGACCTTCAATTAAATACCTTAAATCATAGGGAAAATTAGAAGCGAAGAAAAGGCTGGCAGGCGATAACCGATTCGCGACTTCCGGTTTCCGCCCGCCGATTAAGGCCCTTCGTCTAATGTGTTTATCGTCTTGGTTAGAAAAAACTTAAGATAAAAAATTAATGTAGGGCGAGATGCGGACTAACGCTTCTTGTTTTTGCGGTAAGTGCCACGAAACTGGGTCGCCCCGTAACGGGTAAATTTGTTTTGCTGCCGGCGTGGATTAACTTTTTCCAGAGTTTCGAAGGAGAAAAAGCCCCGTTGCCGCAAGAATTCAACGATTTTTTGGGTAAGACTCTGGGTGCCAAATTCAAAAGGGGCGCCGAAAGGTTCGCCCCCGCCGCGCATGATACTTTCATAAATCAGATCTGAGCTGTCACGCTTGATATTCGTATCGTTAAGATCCTGAATATCTGCAAGGGGATTGTTAGATGCTTTGAGTTTCTTTTTGGCCATAATTTCCTGCGACTTTATGCTCTTTTATGTATTATATGCATTTTTAGATGATGTTTCCAAAAGTTAAAAGCACAACCCTTTTACTTTTTTTGCTTCTCTTTGTTTTTGGGGCGTGCAGCCAGGACAAAGGCAAGGCTAAAGAAAAGATTCCGTCGCCCAAAAAGAAGGAAGGTATTTCTGTTGGCCTGATCAGTGGATTGCGTGGAACGCTGGCGCCCTGCGGTTGTACCTCAAAGCCCTTGGGCGGTCTTTCTCGCTTGGCTCAAGTTCTTGAGGAGCGTTCTGAATTGGATGAATTGTTGGTGCTGGGAAATAGTTTCAGTGATCCCCATGACACAATGAAAGCATCAGCCAAGGTTAAAGAGCAAAAAGATAAGCTGCTTTTAGAGTTTTTTCAGCGTTTGCGCAGCGGGGTGATGGTTCCAGGAGATACAGAGCGACGTCCTTCCGCGGAGATTTATCAAGGGCTTGCACAGAGCAAAAATTTGTTGATGCTTGATGGTTTAAGAAATGATGCCACATTAGAAGCGGTAAGCAGCACAATTCGAACCTATAACGACTTTAAATTAGGATTGATTGGCGTCAATGATGCAGCAGATAACCTTTTGTCACAGCTTGCCCATGAGTCTGTGCGCTTAAGAGCACATGGGGCAGGTTTTATCATTGTTTTGGATGCGGGGCCCTACATAGATCTAGCTAGCAATGTAAAAGAACTTATCGGCATAGATGTTCTATTGCGCGCATCGACGAGTGATCAGGCCAGTGAAAAGATTGTTGGGCAGACTTTGGTTTTAACCATTCGTCCAAAGGGCCAACACTTAGGGTTTTTGAGAATAGTGCCCAAGTCACAAGGAGTTTGGGTTTATGACGATCAAGGCAAAACAAAAAAAGCAAGTCTGCAAAAACGGATTTCACGTTTAGAAAAGTCAGTCGCTCGACTGGAAGAGGGCGAGGCTCGAAATGCGCGACAGGCAAAGTTGGAAGAATTGCAGAAGGAGCTAAAGGGGCTTAAGCCAAGTGTGCCAACTTCTTCATATGTGCAATGGAATGTAAGAGATATAGAGCACTCTATTGTTGAAGATAAGTGGGTTGCTGAAAAATTACGGGCCTATAATTTAAGTCTTTGTGATTTAAACGCTGAGAGCTTTGATGCAGAGTATTGTGTGAGTGATGATGATAAATCAAAGTATGTAGGTTCTGCTGCCTGCAAAAATTGCCATCCACAAGCTTATGAAGTCTATGAGAAAACAAAACATGCGCAGGCTTGGGCTACACTGGAGAAGGCGGCCAAGCAGTGTGACTTTGGTTGTATTGGTTGCCATAGTGTAGGCTTCCAGCAACCGGGAGGTTATTGCCGCTTAGAGGATGCACATACCTATAAGAATGTGGGATGTGAGAATTGCCATGGTCCCGGTGCAGGGCATGTGAAAAGCCCATTTATTCGCTCAGGCTGGAGTAAAGGCTTTGGTCGTCATGGGAATGATCCGGAAGTGTGTACTGGCTGTCATAACCAGGAGCATTCGGATTTGTTTGATTATTCAACCTATTTAGAGAAAATTCTGGGGCCAGGGCATGGTAAAGAAATTGGCCCATCTAAATAGCATAAATTTGTAGAAAAACCATTTCAGTGATAGCCTAAACTCGTTCGAGGCCTATTTTGTACGATTTAACGAATAAAAGAATTCTGATTACGGGTGGTACCGGGTCCTTTGGGCAGCTTTTTGTGAGGACGGTTTTAGATCGATTTTCACCAGCGGCGGTTATTGTCTTAAGCCGAGACGAGCTGAAACAGTACGAGATGCGACAAAAGTTCCCAGATGCGCAGGATCGGTTACGGTTTTTTATCGGTGACGTGCGCGATGTGGAGCGACTGAAGCAAGCTTTTCGACATGTGGATGTTGTCATTCATGCGGCAGCTCTAAAACAAGTTCCGGCAGCAGAATATAATCCGTTTGAGGCGATTAAGACCAATATTATGGGGGCTAAAAACGTTATTGATGCGGCGATTGCCTGCGATGTAGAGCGTACCATTGCCCTTTCAACCGATAAGGCGGCGAACCCGGTAAATTTGTATGGTGCGACGAAACTTTGTTCTGATAAGCTTTTTACTGCCGCGGGAAATTATGTCGGTGTGGGCAGAACGCGATTTGCGGTTGTTCGTTATGGCAATGTTGTTGGGTCTCGAGGCAGCGTGGTGCCGTTTTTTATCAAAAAGCGAGTCGATGGGCTTTTACCAATCACGGATAAGCGGATGACTCGATTTTGGATTACCTTGCAACAGGGTGTGGATTTTGTCTTGGACACCTTAAGCAAAATGGAAGGCGGCGAAATTTTCGTCCCGAAATTGCCGAGCATGAATATTGTGGATCTTGCAGAGGCGGTGGCGCCAGGCATAAGTACGGAAGTTGTCGGTATTCGTCCTGGTGAAAAGTTGCATGAGGTTATGGTGCCGGAGGATGATGCACGCTCAACAGTGGAATTAGACGACAGATACGTGGTTCTCAGTACGGTGCGCGCATCGGATGAAACCCATTGGTTTAGCAAGGGAAAAGTCTGCGAGGATGGATTCCGTTACAGCAGCGACCTCAATGACCAGTGGCTAACGATTGATGAGCTTCGCGAAATGCTCAAACCTTTTGACGTTTAGCCTTTTTCATTCTCTTCCAGGTGTGGTTCTAAAAGCGGAATCAGTTCATATTCAAGTAGGTCGGCAATATGAGAGTTATCGCTGCGTTGTTGTGCGCTCAGGATTCTTGAGAGCAAGGGGAGAAGGCCAGGCACCGGCAACGTTTGATTCTCCTGGAATTTTTGAATCTCGTCGATGACTGCGACAAATCCTTCATTGGCCCGACTGCTTTCTCCTAGTCGAAAAAGATCAGCACTTTCTTTAATTTTATTAATCATTGGTTTCCTCCAACCATTTTGTTCCTTTAATCATAGCACCGGTGCGTCCAGTATTTAGAAAGGTAACATCCGGACGTTTTTCTATGTAATTTTCAAGATCTCGTAAGTAAATAATAAATGGAGTATTGGTTGGAACTCTTTGTCCGTGCCCATCTATGAGAGTGTAATTACTTTTGGTTGCCGTTTTTTCTGCGTTCGCTACGTTTTCGGCATGGCTTTTTCCCCCCGGCAGGGCAAAATCAATCCCCATCATGATGACCTTGTTGGAACCCATTCTAACCGCTAAATCGACAGCTGAATGAACGACTGTGCCAGAGGTAAAAAGTGTGCCTTTGGGAAAAGTGCGCATGGTTTCGATATAGCGTTGATGTTCAACATAGGTTGTCAGCCGGGGCCCGGGCCACCCTCTTAACACATTTGGATTAACACAGGGCAAATAGACCAGAGGGATGTTTTGCAGTTTTTGAACGGGTAAATCCTGAAAGTGCGTTTGCACTGAGTCTTCTGGATCAATGGCAATAATAACATTCGGGGTGATTCCTTCATCCAACAATGGTTTTAATGCGCGACTAACACAGATGACTTGAGTGTTTGAGCGTATTTTGTGCAGTAAAGAAAATTGCATGCTTAAAGTTGGACCTGCGCCAACGACAACAGAGACGCCCTGCTGATGCGTATCAAAGAGTTGTCGCACATCTCCGTCATCTGCAATAATGGAGTGATTGGCTAAAATATTACGTTGCATATGCGGCTCACGCTCCAGCATTTTTTCTTTCGAGTGGCTTTCGAGTATATGCAGAGTAAGTTTGTCCCTAAGTACAACATGAGAGTCGTCGCTAAGTCGCAACTCAATTGGGTTTGTAATGAAAGGTTTATTCGTCGGTTCGCTGGGAGCCTCCGTAATAAATTCAACTCTGGGATCTCTAAGCCATTCTTGTTGGTCGAAAAAGTATAGACTCGCCTTAGATAAGCTTAAATTAAGTGGCATAACGCTAATTTTAAGCATGGATCCTTGTTCAATCGTTTGATGAAGCGTGTCGCCGAGAGCAAAGCCATAGAAGACGATTTCTTCAGTGCCAGGGGGAAGAAGATTAAGGTGTAATCGGGCTTCTTTGGCGCGGTTGTAGCAACTGGTGAGCTGTAGGTCATCTATCAGGAGTGTCGGCTCTGGTCCTTGGTCAAAGTATTCAATGTTATCACCGATTTGAGCCGAGTCGAGCGCTTGTGCAAAGCTTGGCCAACGTTTTTGGATGATTTGATAATTTTTTTGCCAGTGCATTTTATATCTAGTTCTTATAGCCGATTGCATCTAAGCATTGAAAAATTGTTTCTGTAACAAATGTTATTTGTTGCGGTTCCAAGGCAGGATAGCAAGGTATGCTCAAGGATTGAGCAGAGGTCTCTCTCGCGATGGGGGTATCGCCAGGAGAATATCCCATGCTCGTATAAAGTGGTTGGGCATTAACAGGGATATAGTGCACCTGTGCGAGTATTCCTTTGCTGTGTAGCTCTTCAATCAAAGGTCTGCGAAATGCAGGGTCTTTAAGGCGCAGGACAAAAAGATGCCACCCGTGTTCATCGATATTTTGGTATGGTGGCATGATTAAGCGTGAATCTTTGCCCAGCTCTTCAAGGTAGTGGGCTGCAATTTTACGGCGTTGCTCAAGAAAACGCTCTAACTTGCCGAGCTGGGAGATGCCAAGGGCCGCTTGAATGTCCGTTAAGCGATAGTTGTAGCCAAGTTCAGGAATTTCGTAATGCCATGGTGGTGGATTTTCTTCCCTAAGGTCCTTTGGGTTTCTTAACATATAGTGATTGCGCAAATGGCAGAGCTTTTCGTAAAGCTCTGGGGAATTTGTTGTGACCGCACCTCCCTCGCCAGTTGTTATGGTTTTAACTGGATGGAAGGAAAAGGTTGTCATATCAGCAAGGGAGCCGACCGGTCTTCCTTGATAGCGCGCACCGATGGAGTGAGCCGCATCCTCAACGATGGCGATATTATTCTCTGTAGCAATTTCACCTAGCTCGTCGGTGAATGCGGGCAGGCCGGCAAAGTCCACCGGGGCAATGAGTTTTGTCTTCTCATTAATCTTTTTCACGACTTCTTTGGCGTCTATATTCAGGGTGTTTGGATCGATATCGCAAAAGCGAACTCTTGCGCCGAGCATAAGTGCGGCATTTGCGGTTGCAGCAAAGGTTAGGGGAGAGGTTATAATTTCATCACCAGGACCAAGCCCGGCAGCAGCATAGGCGATATGCAAAGCTGCGGTGCCTGATGAAACGCTGATTGCATATTTTGCTCCACAGATCTTGGCAAGTGAAGCTTCAAATTCCTGAACAGCAGGACCAGTGGTTAAAAAGTCACTTCTTAACACCTTGCTAACCGCATCAATATCATCTTGATCGATACTTTGTCGGCCATAAGGTAAAATGAATTCGTTTTGGCTCATCCCTGTCCAAGCTCACTTTTGAAGTATTGAATCGTTGCTTTGAGCCCATCCTCAAGAGCCACTGTAGGCTGCCAATCAAGGTGGCGGGTGGCCTCCTGGATGTCAGGTTTTCTGCGCACCGGATCATCTTGTGGTAATTCCTGATAGACAACTTTGCTCTTGCTTTCCGTGAGTCTTATAATTTCATCGGCCAGCGCCTTAACCGTCATCTCACTTGGATTCCCAAGATTAATGGGGCTTGTTGGCATGTTCTCTTCCATCAGTTTAATAAAGCCGGCGACTAAATCATCGACAAAGCAAAATGAGCGAGTCTGCTCTCCTTGCCCATAGACAGTGAGATCGTTGTTTTGTAGTGCTTGGACAATAAAGTTGCTGACGACGCGTCCATCGTTGGGGTGCATTTGCGGACCATAGGTGTTGAAGATACGAGCAATGCGAATATCCACACCATGCTGTCGGTGATAGTCGGAGAAAAGGGTTTCAGCGACTCTTTTACCTTCATCATAGCAAGCACGTGGTCCGGTGGTATTGACGTTGCCCCAATAGTCTTCCCGTTGTGGGTGCTGGGTGGGGTCGCCATAAATTTCCGATGTTGATGCCTGAAAAACACGCGCTTTAAGTTTTTTTGCCAGCCCCAGACAATGTAGGGCACCGAGCACGCTGGTCTTGGTGGTTTTGATCGCGTCAAATTGGTAATGGACGGGGGATGCGGGACAGGCGAGATTATAAATTTGTTCCACTTCGACATTGATGGGTTCGATGATGTCGTGCTCTATGGTTTCGAAATTTTTTGAAGACTCGAATTCAGCTATGTTTTTTTTTCGTCCAGTAAAGAAATTGTCGAGGCAGAGTACATGATGGCCTTGGGCAAGGAGCGCCCGACATAAATGAGAGCCAACAAATCCGGCTCCACCGGTGACGAGAATGCGCTTCATGGGCCTTAACGGTACACCATCCGGACGCACTTTTAAAATAAATTACAGCAATTCTGGCATCTAAGGGGAATACCTGGATGCTTGCCTGAGGGCTATTCTAAGCCTTCATATTGTTGGCAATCGAGCGCAGACTCTCGTGTTGGGATTTGATAATGGCACTGAGTATATTAAATCCCTGATTGTACTTCTCGTAGTCTTGCTGCAGGGTGAATCGGTCCATTTCGTTCATATTGGTTAAGGTTGCGCGGGTGTCGTTGATTTCATTGAGAAGATTTTCTGCTTCCTGCTTGGTGAGGTTGGCAGTTTTTTCGACAACCGTGACGGTTCCGTCATCATTCACCGTAACATCGTGCCAGGTGACCTCCTGAGTCTCTGCCCCTTCGGGCCATTCTGCCAGGATTTCCTGGAGCTCGGTGGAGTCAAGGCGGAGATCTGAAGCGATTTCTTGTTTTTGCTGCACCTGGCCGGCAAAATCGTTAAGATTTTGTTCCATGCCAGCGATACCCATAAAAAGGTAAGAGTTGACCGCTTCATCTTGTTCTTTAAGGCCCGTGGTTACCACAAAAGCCTCAAAAGATTGCTGAAAGTTTTGCGTAAGTGCTGAGCCAGAAGCGGTTAGGTTTTCGATAGAGTCGCCACTTTCAACCGCATTTTGTATCTGGCTGTTGAGATTGCGCTCGATGCTGTTCAGTTTTTCCTGCTTTTCTGGTGAGAGGCTGGCATAAATTTCCTGTAAACGCTTTTGTTCCGTGGCGCTGCCTGTAGGCAAAGCAATCGTTTGTCCGTCGCTAAAGGTAACGGATTTTGGCCCTTGGGTGCTGCGTTCAAAAGTCGAGATTTGATTTAATTGCAGGCGTTTTTGTTGCGCCTCAAGCTGCTCTTTATTTTGAGCGCCCTGTGTGGATGTTCCCTGAATACGTGAAATTGCCATGGTATTTTCCTGTGTTAGTGCTTGTGCAATAACCTACACAGAAATACTGGAGTGGGCTAGGAAAATTGATTTATTTTGACGGTTTACGCAGGGCCAGAAACATCCGGGATCCCTGTCGCAGGACCTGTAAGCGCAGTACGGTGCCGGCCTTGGCCTTTTTTGCTATCTTAGCAAAATCACGGGCTTTTTGGATGGATTTGGCGTTGATGCGCAGGACCACATCGCCGGCCCGTAAACCACTGCGTGCGGCGGCGGAACCGGGATCGACCGCCTTCACCAGCGCTCCTTGCTCTGTTTTGAGTGAGAATTCCTTTTGCAGCTCAGGGGTGATGTCGGAGATGGTGAGTCCAAGCTCCACTCCTTCTTCATCGCTGAGCTCGGCTTTTTCTGAGGATTCTTCGGGAAAGCCGGTGAGGGTGACTTCAGCAGTAATTTTCTTTTTGTTGCGCCAGATCTTTATTTTGGCGTTATGGCCAACACCAGCCATGCTGGCATAGAGGGGCAGATCGCTCGAGTTGCGCACAGGTTTACCATCAAACTCAAGAACAATATCACCTTCGAGTATGCCCGCTTTTTTTGCCGGTGAATTTGGCACCACTTCAGCGACAAGCGCTCCTTCAGTCTTTTTAAGTCCGTAACTCTGAGCCAGCTCTTTTGTGAGTGGTTGTATGCGTATGCCAATCCAGGAACGTGAGAATTTACCCTTGGATTTTAAATCCGGCAGCATGGCCTTAACCATATTGATGGGGATGGCAAAACCTATTCCTGATCCGGAAGCATTAATGGCAGTGTTGATGCCGATCACTTCCCCCTTTGTGTTAACCAGAGGGCCACCAGAATTCCCGGGATTGATTGAGGCGTCGGTCTGCATAAAGTCGTAGAGTCCACGTCGTCCAGAAGGCATGACCTCGCGACGCTCTTTGGCTGAAATAATTCCAACAGAAACGGAATGGGATAGTCCAAAGGGATTGCCAATAGCCATGACCCACTCACCAATTTTAACCTTGTCCGAGTTACCCAGATAGGCAATCGATGCATTGGCTTTTTTCTCGGTCTTTAGAAGAGCAACATCATACTCGGGAGCGCTTCCCAGCACCTTGGCGAGCATTTTCTTTTCTGAGCCGTCGGCTGTGGCGAATATAATTTCGATCTGATCTGCATTTTCAATGACGTGGTAATTGGTAAGAATAAGACCATCTTTTTGAATCACAAAACCGGTGCCCAATCCTTTGTTTTGATAATCCCGGGGCATTTGTTCGCCAAAAAATCGATGAAAAAATTCAAAAGGATCCTGGCCACGCGGAGCAGGCGAAGAGCGCATGGCCCGTCTTTTAGGTTTTTGCGTGACTTCTATATAGACCACAGCAGGAACAAGTTTTTCTGCCAATTTTGCAAAGTCTGGCGTAGAGGTGACTAAAGGAGCGCTCCTTTTTTTCTCCGACCAAAGCATATTGGAGCGTGCTTGTAGGCTATGGGTGCAAAGTAGAGTAAAAAGTACAACGAGAGTACTGCGTTGGATGAGCATTTAGTCCTCCTCTGTGCTCGGCTCTTTTACATTATGCGCCCGTAAGTCCAACATGAGGTCTTTGGCTTTTTGATTTGCGGGGTGAAGTTTTTGACCACTTATATTTACATCAAATAAATATTCAGTCACTTGCCCAGGAGCGGGAACAGCGGCGCGCACACGAACAAAGCCGTAGCAGCTTTCTGTTACGTAGCCTTGCCAGGCGATGGTTGATGGTTTGATGCCAGGGTGTTTTTTTACAATGGCTTCAGGGATCGAGGGATGGGTGGGTTCAATACGTAAGGTTTGCACCATGGTAATCGCATTACGCACATCTGCCTCGGCAAAACATTTTTCCGTGGTCATGTAGATAAGAAATGATGACGCAATCGCCAGCATTGTCATGATCGTCTTTTGCGGTCCGGCTGGACCTATTCCTGTATCAGCCATAATACAGCTGGATTAGCATAAAATCGGGATGAAAATTAAGAGATAAATTTATATTTTGTTTTAGGGCGATTTATTTAAAGGAGAGAGCTCGGAGAGTTGCTGGGCCGATTGTTGCAGCTCGTTCACTCCTGTATTTTGGGGGCCAGCGTTGCGAATTGTACGTATGGCGGTGCGATGTGCCTTTTGTGCCATGGGGACGATGTTTTCCCGATAGCTCTCGTGGGCGCTTTGCGCGAAAATTGTCAGTTTTTCCTGGACGATCGGTGAGCGCCATACATCCAGCATATGACTGCCTAAGCTTTGCCCGGCAATGGAGGAGAAAAACACTCCGTAAATAAGTAGGACACCAGCGCATCCATAGAGAATCACTTTACCGTTTGATTGCATGGAGGCATTTTAGACAGTATTTTCTAGCGACGCAAAAAATCCGTTGTGATTTCTTTTTAGCTCTATTTTTCAAGAGGTTGGACCATCCAGGGCAGATCTTAGTTTTTTCTCTCTGCCCTCAGCCGTTGGCTTTTGTAATAAAATGGGGCACTTTAAGCGGGAGAAGGAGTGCGGCGATGAAATATGTTCAAGTTGATGTAACAGTACCGGTGGTTTGGCTCACTTTTGAACGACCCCCGTTAAATGTGATGAATATTGAAATGCTTGAGGAGCTCAGCGCAGCTCTCGATTCGGTAGGACAGATGGCAGATACTTCGCTGGTTGTTGTTAGTGGTGCGGGGGAAAAAGCATTTTCCGCCGGCGTGGATATTGCGGATCATCAGGGCGATAAGATTGCGCCTATGCTCAAGTCTTTTCATGGGGTACTGCGACAAATGGCCGAACTTCCTCAGGCTACCTTAGCGGCAGTTGATGGTTTGTGCTTGGGTGGAGGTTTTGAGTTGGCACTGATGTGTGACCTTTGTATTGCCACCGATCGCTCACGCTTTGGTTTACCGGAAATCAATCTGGCCTGTTTTCCGCCCCTTGCTCTTTTTATGTTGGAGCCCCATTGTGGTCGTCATAGGGCGGCGGATTGGGTTCTTACGGGGGATATACAGGAAGCGCAGGTTGCTTATGAGGCGGGCGTTATCTCTCACGTTTACCATGCAGAAAACTATGCTGAGGATTTACGCGCTTATGTGGCATCTCTGAGCAAGAAAAGTCCACAGGTTTTGCGAATGACCGCCAAGGCAATGCGATCTGAAGTCTTAAGTACATTTGAAAAAAGCCTGCAACGGGTTGAAGATCTCTATCTTGAAAAATTGGTTGAAGAGCCGGATATGCATGAAGGCGTTGCGGCCTATATGGAAAAGCGCGCGCCCCAATGGCGCGAGTATTCATAGGATAGTGACCTTAGCGTTGGTGTTCGGGATTCTGTTTATAAAGAGCGTTGTTCTGAGTGATGCGGTTTTCGCTTAAGAGCTTTTCAAGGTGTGCCTGCACATTGATTTGCGCCAGGGGGTAAATCTGCGGGTTGAGTTCCGTGTAAACCAAGGGAACAATTGCTTCGGCTGAAAGCGGTTCGGTTAAAACTGAAAAAATAGATTCTTCACGCATTGTTCGATGGGCAATATATTCGTCAATCTTTTTATGTGGGTCAGCGTTGGGTGGGCCATGGGCAGGGAACATAAAATTTAATGGCAGAGCGTTGAGTTTGTCCAGGCTGGCAAAATAATCCCGCATGTTGCCTTCAGGTGGAGCAATGATGACTGTCCCGAGCCCAACAACATGATCGCCACTGATAAGGGTTTTAAATTGCTTTTCATAAAAGCAGAGGTGCCCACTGGCGTGGCCAGGGGTGTGTACAGCCTGCCATATCACCTCTTTGCGCTCGTTGATTCGTAATGTGTTTTCATCACCATCGTGTATCAGTCGATCAATGGTAATTTCTCCCTCCAGGCTTTCTGCGGTTAAAGGATGGGCAGCAACGGGAAGATTAAAATGCTGTCGAATGATTTCAACTGCGCCAATATGATCTTTGTGTTGATGGGTCAGCCATATTTCTTTAAACGCCTGACCCTGGTTTTTTAAGAATTCAATATAAGAAATGAGTTTCTCTTGTTCGTCCGGAATAGGCGTTGCCGGATCAATGATGACGAGTTCCTCATGCCCCAAGAAATAGCAGTTTGTATGGGTTGCGGGCGGCAAAGTATAGGTGCGAACCGGAACCATATAAATACCGGAAAACATTTCACCGCCAAAATGGTCCACCGAATCTCGTTGTCGATGTTGTAAATAGGCTTCTGCTTGTTTTGGGTTATGAGCAGCCTCTTTAAGAGCACGCAAGGTTTCTAAGACCGGGTAAGATAGTTCCAGGCCGTTCAGGTAAAAGTCGTTCAATGCCTGAGTGGGGGTGAGCCATATGGCATCCGTAATTTCTTCATTGCAGACCTGCACATCAACGGTTTTGGATAGTTCGTAGAGGTAATAATTTGCTTCATAACGCTGGGGTACGCAGGCGGGAGTAACCCAAGTGGTTAAAAATTTCAGCCCGTCGAGAAAGAGTGGCTCGGGAGATGTCTGTTGAAACTTCATCCATGGGCTATCGTTAACAAGGAGTTGCTTACGAAGGGTTTCTTTTTCTTTCTCTGTAATTTGGTGTGTGCCTAAAAGAACTCCTGTCTCTTCAAATAATTCACGCAAGGCCGCTGAGCGCTGTGCGCCATCATTTAAGTCCGCGTGAGAGGCCAGCGTATGGTCTGCCCGACCGACACAGCCTCCGGGAAAGACATAATAGCCGCCCATGAAGCTTAAATTTTTAGCTCTTTTGACCAGGAGTATCTCCCGTTCCCCATCCCCTGTTGGGCCTGGCCGGGAAAGAATGAGACAAGCGGCTAATTTGAGTTCGTTCATGAGATTCGTTCCCCTCCAAGGGTGCTAAAAAGTTGTCCTGTTTCCTTTTTACTGTCAATATTCAGAGGTCATGAAAAAACCACATTTTATATTCGCTTGGGGATCCTGTCTATTTTATGCCTGTATTCTGAGCTTTGCCCTAATCTCTTAAGCTCTTAATTTAAAAGACAATTTTGAGTTTTTAAGAGTTCCTGGGTAGAAAATTAAACCTTGGCTATTGTTCTGAGTTTCGCTAGTTTAAAGCCAATGCCCAGCATTATTTTCTGAATTGTTGTAAGGGGTTAAGGAGTTTTATCGATGACCACTGCAATCCTTATGTCCGCATTATTGGTGTTAAGTCTTGGCTGCTTTGCTTGGCTGATGACCCCACGTCTCAAACTCTTACTCAATGCGAAGCCAGACGCTCGGTTTGATCAACCTATCGAGCGTCTTAAGGGAACGCTAAAGTTTGCTATCGGACAATGGCGTATGCCCAGAGATCCAGTAGCTGGATTTGCACATATTTTTATCTTTTCTGGTTTTATGGTGGTGGCCATTGCGACCATTACTCATTTTGCTCATGCTTATAGTCCCAACTGGCATTTTCCAGGCTTCGGTGGTGTGCTCGGTGATCTTTACTCTCTTATTAAAGATATTTTTGAAATGTTGGTTTTGCTGGGGGTCGTTTACGGTTTGTGGCGCCGTCTTAAGCCCGTGCCTTCAAGAGTAGGACGCTCTTGGGAGGGGGTTTTCGTACTTTGTATGATCTTTGTTTTGATGGTGACTGACTTTCTTATTTATGGTGGCAAATTGGTGGCCGCTGACGCTTCAGGGTTGCCTTGGAATCCAGGTGGGCATGCGGCAGCTTTGGTACTTGCTCCTCTGGGAGGTGAAAGTGCGCAGCTTATCGGTGATATCTCCTATTGGGTCCATTGTATTGCGGTCTTGGTGTTTTTGAATTTTCTGCCGATCGGTAAACACTTCCACGTTATTACGGGAATTCCGAAAGTATTTTTTCGAGAGCTGCGCCCTTATGGGGCGGTGCCTAAGACCGATCTGGAAGAGGCTGAGTCTTTCGGTATGCGCTCTACCGCCGACTTAAATTGGAGCATGGTGCTTGATTTATATTCTTGTACAGAATGTGGGCGTTGCTCCATGTACTGCCCGACCGTCCTTACGGATAAGCCGCTGGAACATCGTCAATTAAACTTAGACCTCAAAAAAGCGCTCTACGAAGATCAAGGTGACCTCTTGGCGCAGGAAGATAAGAGCGAAAGTCTGCCCGATCTCGTTGGTGACCGAATTAATCCCGACACTATTTGGGCGTGTACGACTTGCGGCTCCTGCGAGCAAGAGTGTCCGGTTTTTATTGAAAACGTTCCGCGAATTATTCAGATGCGGCAGCATAAGGTGTTGATGGAAGGCGATATGGCTCCTGAATTGGCTCGTGCTTATAAGGGTATGGAAAACAATTCAAATCCGTGGGGTATTGGTTTTGATCAACGTGACGCTTGGGCTGAGGGTCTGGACATCCCACGCCTTGCGGATATGGAAATTGATCCGGAAAATCCACCAATGCTTTATTGGGTTGGCTGTGCTGGCTCCTTTGATGATCGGACCAAGAAAATTACCTTGGCGATGGTTAAGATTCTTAAGGCGGCGAATGTGCCTTTTGCGATTCTTGGTAAGGAAGAGGGCTGTACCGGTGATCCGGCGCGGCGAACGGGTAATGAATATCTTTTTCAGATGCTTGCGGAGCAAAATGTTGAAAACCTCAACAACTATCATATTAAAGAGGTGTTGACCCATTGCCCGCATTGCCTACACACTCTGCGGACTGAATATCCTGAGTTTGGTGGTAATTATAAGGTTGTTCACCATACGGAACTGATCGACCAATTACTGCAATCAAATCAACTTAAACTCAACAATTCTGTAAGCCAGGATGTTGCCTGGCACGACTCCTGTTATCTGGGGCGTTACCACGATATTTACGATGCACCGCGAAATGTAATTAAGAGTGTGCCTGGCGCAACCCTCAAGGAAATGCCTCGGAATAAATCCCGCTCCGTTTGTTGTGGCGCTGGCGGTGGGCGTTTCTGGATGGAAGAGACGATCGGTGAGCGGATCAACGTTCATCGTATGAAAGAGGCGTCTGCCATGAACACGGATACGGTAGGGAGTTCATGTCCCTTCTGCTTGACAATGGTGCGTGATGGTTTGGCGGAGCTGAATAAAGAAGATGTAAAGTCACTGGATATTGCAGAAATTGTAGCTCAAGCTCTTTAGGTATGGGGATGAGGGGAGTGAGGACAATGATGCTGAAATATTCGATCCCTTTATGGGTATTGATGAGCATTGGAGTCGCTCAGGGGAAGAATGGTGCCGATTTAGAGTTGCTGAGTGCAGTACAGACAACTTTGGTTAAAGAGCCTGGCATCGCTGTTGAACGGCAGAATCTTATTGCTGCGAATGCGGCCCTACAAAGTGCTGAATCTGTGTTCGATACGACCCTAAGCTTGGAAGCGGGATACAGTCGGACAGACACTCCTCTGGATAGTATTTCACAAGCCGCTTACCAAAACACAGTCGACAGTTCGATTGCGGACAGTAGAACTTTGCACTTGGGTTTAGCGAAAACATTTAAACAGGGTTTAATGCTTACGCCAGGTCTGCAAATCAGTCGTGCAGAAAGTCTTTTGGCCGGTGGAGATGAGCCGGTTGCGGTGCCTCCCATTACAAACCGGGCGAGTTTAAGCATCAGTTTTGTTCAGCCGATCTTGCGTGGTGCCGGGAGTGTGGCGGTTGCCGGTCAGGCGCGTGCAGCCCAGTACAATGCTGTTGCTGCTCAGGCAGATTTTGAATTTCTTTTAAGTCAAAAGGTGCTCACAACAACTCGAGCTTTTTGGGCTTATTATGCGGCTTATGAACGAGTCGGAATGCTAAAGAAAACAGAAAAGCGTGCCGAACAACTGACCAGAGAAACCCAAATTCTGATCGACGCGGCAGAGTGGCCGGCGGCAGATATTCAACAAACGAAAGCCAGTTTGGCGCAAAAGAAAAAGGATAGAATTAGGGCGGAGCAGGCGTTTTTGGCTGCTCGTCACCGCTTGGCGATGGCAATGGGCTTGGACTTCGAGAGTTTTTCCAGCTTGGGACATGCAGCAAAGCGCTATCCAAAAATTGTTCAGGATACGAAAGGACTTTTAGAGCAAGCCGAAACCATGGCTGCGGAGGCGCTGAAGAATCGGAGAGATTACCAAGCACAGTCTTTTAGGCAAAAGTCGGCTCAGACCCTTGCCGCATCCGCACAAAGGAATCGCTTACCCGAACTTAATCTTACCGGTTCCCTGGGGTATTCAGGACTTGAGCAGGGGGCCAAGTCGATTCGTTTTGGAGAATCGGTTTACAAGAATATTCCGGGAGCCAATGGTGCGCTGAATCTTGTTTTTAATTGGCCCATTGAGAACAAATATTACGACGCGGTTTATTTACAGGCGCGCTCGGCGGCGACCCAGAGTGCGATAAATTTAAAGGATTTGGAGCGGAATATTCGTTCAGAGGTAAAATTAGCCATTGCTGAAGTGATATCGAGTGCGGCGGAGGTTGAGGCGGCAGACTTTTCCGCAAAGAGCTTCGAAATTGCTGTGACCAACGAAAAAAAGAAATTAAAAGCGGGTCTCTCGACTTTGATTGACCTCATACAAATGGAAAACAACGCTATAGCCGCACGTTTGAGCTGGATTGGAGCTCAAGAAAACTACGCCAACGCTTTGGCTGCCTTACGCTACCATATGGGATCCTTGATTGTGATTGGTGATGGGGCTGGGCACGTGACTTGGGATACATTAACAACAATACCGATCGTGGAAGAGTAGAAATTTATGGGTGCAAAGGGCGTTTTTCGTCAGTCCGCATTGGACAAGCTGGCCTCGCCAGAACAACTCGACCAGTTGATGCAAATTACAACTCTGCGTTCCTGGTTGGCGCTGGCTGGAATATTTTTGATTGTCTTTGGAACGATTGCATGGAGCGTTGTCGGGGAAATACCAACGAAGGTTAATGGCAGGGGCCTGTTGATCCGTCAGGGTGCGGTTCTGGAAATCGAATCGAGTGAGGCGGGTCAGGTTTTAGAGATATTCGCAGATATTGGTGATGAGGTGAAAAAAGACACGATTTTGGCGAGAATTGCTCAGCCAAAACTGGAAAGCGAGCTTGAGTCTGCACGTGCCCGCTTAGCGGAACTGGAAAAGAAGTTCGAACAGGTCGAAGCTTTAGGCGGGGCGGACTCGAAGCTGCGAGCGGAGAAGCTTTCTCAGCAAAAAGACAGCTTAAAGGATTCGATTCGAGCTTATAAGGCTCAAGCTCGAACCGCACGTGATCGCTTAGCATCTCAGCGAAAGCTTTATAAGCAGGGCCTTATTACCAAGCAAAGTCTTGAGGCGACCAAAGAATCATTGCAGCGCATTCGGGAAAATATTGCTCAAACTGAAACCCAGCTCAAATCTCTTTCCGTGTCTAAATTAGAGGTGAAGAGTGCGCGGCAAAGAGAAGAGCTTTCTTTACAACACCAAATCAATGAAGCGCAGCGGTCGGTAAAAACCCTGGAGTCTGATCTTGAGCGTAATTCAACAATTCGCTCCCCCGAAGCTGGCCGTGTCCTGGAGGTGCGGGTGAGCCGGGGCGATTTGGTGCGTCCGGGGATACCGATTTTAAATCTTGAACTCCAGAGCGCGGATCAAAGTGAACTTGAAACGATTCTCTATGTACGAGCTGCTGAAGGCAAGATGATCAAGCCTGGTATGGAGGTGCAGATTTCTCCATCAACTGTCAGAAAAGAGGAATACGGTTATATGCTTGGGGATGTTAAAGAGGTCTCTAAGTTTTCAGCATCTCGCCAGGGCATGTTACGGGTTTTGGTTAATGAGGAGTTGGTTTCCGAATTTTTGGGCATTACGGGGGCCGGACCGATTGCGGTTCAAGTCGTCTTAAGACGCAACCCGGATACAGTTTCCGGTTTTCAGTGGTCTTCTGGACGCGGGCCGGAAGTTGAAATCAATGCAGGAACCTTGTGTGATGGACTGATTACGGTTCGTAAGCAACGACCCATCGCTTTGCTTATACCGTTCTTTAAAACGTTTTTTGGAATTTAAGAAGGCACAGGGAAGAGCTTGGGAAAATCGACAGGCAAACCAGTAAAGACACCTGTAGTTCTACAGATGGAGGCCGCAGAATGCGGTGCCGCCTCCCTTGGAAAGATACTTGCTTACTATAAGAAATATGTTCCCCTTGAAGAACTGCGACAGAAGTGTGGGGTCTCACGGGATGGTTCAAAAGCCAGTAATGTTTTAAAGGCCGCCCGTGAATATGGTTTTAAGGCCAAGGGTTATCGAAAGGAACCAGAGTCACTTAAGGATGTGCATCTTCCTGCAATTATCCACTGGAACTTTAATCACTTTCTGGTGCTTGAAGGATTTTCAAAAAAAGGGGTGCATCTTAATGACCCGGCCTGTGGGCGGAGGCGTGTAAGCTACGAAGACTTTGATGAAAGTTTTACCGGCGTTGTTTTGCTGATGCAGCCATCGGATGAATTTACCCCTTCGGGTAAGAAGTCCGACTTCTTTTCTTCACTGCGTAATCGCCTTATCGGTTCAGAGACAGGTGTGCTTTTTGTCTTTTTGCTGGGACTTGCTCTGGTCTTGCCCGGACTTATTTTGCCTGTGTTTGCGAAGATTTTTGTAGA
Organism: uncultured Bdellovibrionales bacterium; assembly: GCA_964013445.1. Lineage (GTDB taxonomy): Bacteria > Myxococcota > XYA12-FULL-58-9 > XYA12-FULL-58-9 > JASMKV01 > JASMKV01. The sequence goes on from CAXGWX010000021.1 coordinate 21,124, forward strand.
CGATATTCTTGTGGGTGCCCGGGATGAATGGCTTAAACCTTTGCTCTTAGGAATGGGGCTCACAGCGCTTTTTAGAGCGGGCCTCACTTGGATGCAGCAGCGCTACCTTTTACGGCTTGAGGTAAAGCTCTCCGTAAGTCATTCAAGCCGATTTATTTGGCATGTCTTTAAATTGCCGATCACATTCTTTGCGGCGCGTTTCTCTGGTGATATTTCGTCGCGGGTTCAACTCAATGCGGAAATTGCAAATCTTCTTTCCGGGCAGTTGGCCACCACCATTTTAAATATGGTCATGGTTGTTTTCTACGGCGTCTTGTTGATGTTTTACGATCACGTGTTGACCTTGATAGGTTTAAGTATTGCGCTGCTTAATATTTTGGCGCTGCGATTGATTTCTGAAAAGCGTGTCGACGAAAACCGCTTACTGCTGCAAGAAGGAGGAAAGCTTACGGGGATTGCGATGGAGGGTCTCTCGATGATGGAAACCCTTAAGGCCAGTGGTGGAGAGGCGGACTTCTTCGAGCGCTGGTCAGGACAGCATGCCAAGGTGATGAACTCGCAGCAACGGTTGGGTTATTTGTCGAATGTTTTGGGCAGTGTTCCGCCTTTCCTGAATGCGATTAATGGCGCGGTTATTCTTTGTCTTGGCGGTTTGCGGGTCATGGATGGTCATTTTACCATGGGGATGCTCGTGGCTTATCAGACCCTTATGCAGAGTTTTCTGGGCCCGGTAAATTCTTTGGTAGACCTTGGTGGCTCGTTGCAACTTTTGACTGGTTCAATGAAGCGACTGGATGATGTTAATCGCCACCCTTTGGCTGAAGAAGTGAGTTCTACACCAAAACCAACGCTGCATAGAAACTTAGTGTCGACAGCCAAGCTCCAGGGCAATGTGAAGATCAACGATTTATCTTTCGGTTATAGCCCTTTGGATCCGCCGTTGATTGAAGGCTTTTCTCTGAATTTAGAGTCCGGCAGCAGGGTGGCTCTGGTTGGTGGTTCCGGCTCAGGTAAGTCGACGATTGCGAAGCTTGTCTCTGGACTTTACGACTCCTGGGATGGGGAGATTCTTTTCGATGAGATGGAACGCAAGAGTGTTCCCCGTATGATTTTGAAAAACTCTATCGCAGTGGTCGATCAGGATATCATGCTTTACGAGGGTTCAATTTTTGAGAACCTATGCCTTTGGGACAGCACGATTGCGGAAAAACAGGTGATTCAGGCGGCTAAGGACGCCTGTATCCATGACGTGATTACGGAGCGCAGTGGCGGTTACGATAGCGTTATCGAAGAGGGAGGGGGCAACTTTTCCGGTGGTCAGCGCCAACGTTTAGAAATAGCTCGCGCCCTTGTTCATGAACCGACCATACTTATCTTAGATGAAGCCACCAGTGCGCTGGATCCACAGACGGAAAAGATTGTCGATGATAATCTCCGACGTAGAGGTTGCACCTGCATTATTGTTGCGCACCGATTAAGCACGATTCGGGATTGTGATGAAATCATTGTCCTCGAACGCGGTAAGGTTGTGCAGCGCGGAACCCACCAAAGCCTTCTTGAAGAAGGGGGCTATTATGAAAGGTTGATCCGGGCCAATTAGATGAGTGCAATGTTTGAACAGATTCGTGCGAGCGCAAAAATTGGCGATGATGGGCTCTTTGCGCCGGCAGGAGGGCACGAGTTTGTTTCTATTCATGATAAAACCGACATATGGTGCGTGTGCGATGGTTATGTGGATATCTTTCTGAAAGAGAATCGTACGGATTCAATCGCCAGTGCACGGCATCACCTTGCGCGTATACATAAGGGGGAGGCTTTTTTCGGCCTGAATACCTCATTGTCCCATGTCTCTCTTGTGGCGGTCGGTTCCATTGATGCTCGTCTTTTTCAGCTTCCCGGTGAGTCGCTGCCAACCTTTCTAAAAGATCCTTCTTTAGCCAGGGAAATGGCCTCCCTTGTCGATAAGTGGCTAAAGTCCCTCTGCCAAGCCTTGCATAGGGACTTTATGCCGAGGGGGGCGAAGATTATCAATGCGGGCGAGGAATTGCATTTACGAAAAGGGCAATCGGTAACAACCCAGAAAGGCATTCTTTGGTTGCGTTTGGACGGAGGTTCGCTTTCCTTTGTTGGCCAAAAGAAAATGGAGCAACGGGGCGATGCATGGTGGTTGCCGGTTAGCGATAACACCTGGTTCGAAGCGCAAGAGGATCTTTCGCTCAAAGCTTACTCAACGACGGAATATTTTGCGGAGGATGCGAGCCTTGAGGCGCTGGTGGCTTTTGAGGATATGCTCAGTCATTTTCTTGAGGACTTGCACGATGATGAAGTTATCGAAGAACGCAAGCATCTTGATGAACGGATGAATGCGGATCGAGAGGTCTTTAGCGATGCCCTGGATCATCTTTCTCATATTATTGAAGGCGAAACTTTTGATGGGGAAATGGCTTCAAGAACGGGAGATCCGCTCTTTAAGGCAGCAGAGCGTCTCGGTGAATATATGGGCATCGCGGTGCAGCAGCCGGCAAATATGGGTCGGGATAAGAGCGACCATCATGCGATTGAGGCAATAGCCCGGGCCTCGTTGTTTCGAACGCGACGTGTACTCTTGCGAGGAGAATGGTGGAAGCAGGATTGCGGTCCAATGCTGGGGCATATTGATAAGACCAAGGAGCCGGTGGCCATCATTCCACGTCTGGGGAAGGGCTATGACCTTATTGATGCCAGTGGCAAGCGGCAGGTTGTTGATGCAGAGATTGCTGAAACCATTTCGCCGGGTGCTTGGTATTTTTATCGTGCCTTTCCGATCAAAGCCCTGAACGCTTTGGATATTTTACGTTTTGGTTTTCGAGGTTGTTGGTCTGAATTCCTGATGATTATTGCTGTTGGTGCGATTGGGGGAATTCTCGGTTTAATCACGCCGATTTTGACCGGCCTCCTTTTCGACAATGTTATTCCCAGCGCGCAGCGGGTTCAGCTGATTCATATGGGCATTGCTTTGGTGCTCGTTGCATTTGTTTCTGGCTTGTTTCAATTGGTGCGTTCCTTCGCAACGTTGCGTATTGAGGCAAAGATGAATACGAGTGTGCAGGCGGCCATGTGGGATCGATTGCTCGGCTTACCTTTACCTTTCTTCCGAAAATTTAGCGCTGGTGATTTGGCTCAGCGAGCCCATGGTATTGATGCCATTCGTGCAACTCTTTCCGGGGTGGTGTTGTCTGGGATTTTATCGAGTGTGTTTTCTCTAACGAGTTTCTTCTTGCTCTTTTATTACGATGTGCGTTTGGCCTTGGCGGCCACGGTTTTAGCGGCGGTCGCAATTTTGGTTTCTTGTGCTTTGGCCTATTTGCATTTGCATTATGAGCGTTTGATCGCAGCACAAGAAGGTCGTCTGATGGGGCAACTTTTGCAGTTGCTCGAAGGGATTGCAAAGATACGCGTGGCAGGGGCAGAGAAAAGAGCCTTTGCTCAGTGGGCCAAAACATTTTCCCTCTCTCAGGGAATGAGTGTGCGCTTGGGTATTTGGGAAATTCATTTTTCCACTTTCAACATTGCTTTTCCCGTTATTACCTCGATGATTATTTATGCCTTGGTGGTCAGTGGTGATAACCCAATTTCTGCCGGACAGTTTCTCGCTTTCAACTCAGCCTTTGGGCAATTTCTTTCGGCCGTGCTTGGTCTTTCCGGTAGCCTCTTGGGTGTTTTGGAAATTATTCCGCTCTTCGAGCGGGCTAAGCCCATTCTTGAAACTTTACCAGAGATTGATGAACAGAAGCTGCCGCCGGGGGAACTCAAAGGACGTATTGAGCTAAGCCATATCAACTTTTCCTATGATGAGGATGGGCCGACAATTCTTAAAGATGTTTCTATTGAAGCGCACCCGGGAGAGTTTATCGCTCTGGTTGGTTCTTCCGGCTCTGGCAAGTCGACCTTATTGCGATTGATGCTGGGATTTGAAACTCCCACCAGCGGCTCCTTGTTTTTTGATGAAAAGGATTTGAGTGGTTTGGATATTCGTGAGGTGCGGCGCCAGCTCGGTGTCGTGTTGCAAAATTCCCAAATCACAGCAGGGGATATTTATCGAAATATTTGTGGCAATGCGAATTTGACCATCGAAGAAGCCTGGGAGGCCGCACGGATGGCCGCCTTCGATCAGGATATTGGTGAAATGCCGATGGGGATGCATACGGTGTTGAGTCATGGTGGTGGTACCCTTTCCGGGGGACAGCGCCAACGACTTCTGATTGCCCGTTCCATCGCATCCAAGCCTCGTATTCTCTTTTTTGATGAAGCAACGAGCGCTTTGGACAATCGTTCGCAGGATATTGTCTCGAAAAGCATCGAAGGTTTAAACGCAACCCGTATTGTGATTGCGCATCGCCTTTCGACCATCAAGAATGCAAATCGAATTTACGTTTTGGATCAGGGCCAGGTGATTGAAGCTGGTAACTACGACGAGTTAATGGCGCAAGAAGGCTATTTTTATGGTTTGGCAAGCCGGCAAATTGCTTAAGTGTGAAGAAGGGGAAGCAGGATGAAAAGAGTATTGTTTTTGTTTGGACAGTTAAACGATCAAGACATCGAATGGTTGACTGATGTGGGGATGAAACGCCATGTTGATCCTGGCGAGGTTTTAATTGAAGAAGGTCGAACGATTGATAATATGTTTATTGTTTTGGACGGCTCTCTTAGTGTCTTGCAAGGCGGAGCGAACGCCATCGAATTGGCTCAATTGGGTTGTGGTGAAATTGTTGGCGAAATGTCCTTTATCGATGGCCGACCACCTTCGGCGACAGTGAAAGTCCTGGAGGAAGCGCTTGTGTTTGGCATCCCGACCAGCGCCCTGGCGGGGAAACTGCGCTCGGATATGGGTTTTAGTTCGCGCTTTCATCGTGCCCTGGCACTTTTTCTTTCCTATCGTCTGCGTGGCACCGTGGGTCGGCTCGGGCACGGTAAGGCAGAACCCATCGATGACGATCAACTCGATGATATGGATGATGAGCTCGATCCGAATCTTTTAGATACGGTGCATCTGGCCGGTCAAAGGTTTTCGAAACTCCTGCAGGATTTGCGGAGCCATTAAAGGTCTTCTTCTAAAACAACCGTATTTTTAAGTTCATTTTGGTCATCTTCGCTGATTGGAAATTTTTCCGCCAAGAGTTCACCGCAAAGGGTGATGGCTTCACAAAGCCCATTGGCCAAATCCCCTGAGCGAATCCGCGCCGAAAGCACAGCCACCACATCTTGCCAGTAGTTTTCCGGTGCCTCATCGTTAATGCCACTGTCGGCGATAACCATGATCCGATGTTCGAGCATGGAGACAAAAATCAGAATGCCTGTTCGGTCTTTGGTACGATGCAGATTAAGTTGCATAAAGCTTTCATAGGCTTTTTGTTGGACCTCTTCGTCAATTTCACTTTGGCTAAGTGCTAAGCGCAGAACTTGCGCCTGGGTGGCCAGGAGATGACCAAGAAAAACATAAAGGCATAAGGCCACCAGCAAATAGAGTCCACTTAAATCCGGAACGGCCAGCATTGTGATAAGCCCTAAGAGTAGAGCTACGCTTGTGGCGACGCGCCAACGGGCGCCCGGGTAATGGTCTGAGGCATTGAGAATGACCGGGACGATTTCGCCGGAAGTTTTTGATTCGGCTTTTTCAATCGCCTGGCTGATGGCTTCGCGTTCGGTTTCAGAAAAATTAATTTTTGCCATGCTTACCATCCTCCACTGGCGCCACCGCCGGAAAAAGAGCCTCCACCGCCGCTCCAGCCGCCCCCACCAAATCCGCCTCCAAAGGAACCACCACTGCTGCGGCTGTAACCCGAGCCCAGCAAATTGGCCAATAAAAAGCCGCTG
>CAXGWX010000022.1:0-24910 GCA_964013445.1 uncultured Bdellovibrionales bacterium
GCTGCTGCTGACGACGTTGTTGCGCTTACATCCGTCTCACCCTCGCTAGACTTTCCTACTTCGACCTCACCAGCCACTGCTTCTTGCCCCTGATCCTGCGAATCCTTTGTCGAACTATCTTCTGCTTCGACAATAGGCTCAGGCGCTGCTTGCGGCTCAGGCTTTTCCGCCCCACCGCAAGCCCCCAGTCCCCATACCAGAAGCCCACTCAAGATATGCCTTTGCCAAGCCCACATCATGGGTTACCTCCAGGTGGCGGTGGAGGGGGAGGCGGCGGAGCCGCTGGCGCACCAGTGCTACCTGCCCCCGTCTCCGGTTGACTCTCAACCGCCGGCGCGGTCCCTTGCTGACTTGGCTCAGACTCATCCGTACCTTGGACTGCTGCCTCTGGTCCCTCTTCTGTAGGCGTTTCTGTTGGCGCGGGCTCTGCGGAATCAGCCTCCTCAGACGCTGCTTCCTCCGCCTCTTCAACTTTAGGCAAAGGTGGAGCCAAGGGCTGGTCTTCCGCATCGTGTACGATAGGCGCGCCTATCGCAATTTCAGCAACAAATGACTTTCCATCCTTCTGTACAGGCCACATCTTAGGACGTAACTTACTTAACTCCTCAAGGGTTCGCTTGGTCCAAACATTGACCACTTGAAATTCACGAGCCCTGTTGATGGTGGTCTCGAAAGCGAGAACCGCTTTGTCTTCAATCGTCGCCGCTTTCTCTTCAAGAAGAACCTTATACTCGTCGCAAACCTCTTCGACTGTTGCGTCCATTTGCCGTGCCGCTTTTTTCACTTCTGCTGGACAAGGTGCTTCCGCAATCCCTGTTGCAAAATCCTTATAGAGAAGTCCAATTCGGAAAAGGGAGGCCAGCGTCCAATAAATTTGCTTAAACCGCAAAATTTCCTTGTACTTACCTTCAACCTCTTTGAGCCCCTCTGCCTTATCCGTAATACCCTTCTGCTGCTCCTTGGTATTGCCCTTGATTTCAATCTTCTTAAAGTTTTCAAAATCTTCTTCCATCAGCTGGAACTTTGCTTCCGCTCCATATGGGGCTGACTTCTCACTCTTGTTGCTTTCAAAAGCGGCCAAGGTTTTTTCATAGTACTCTTTTTGCTTTCGCTCTTTTTTGAGCTCACCATAGGCTTTCGCAATCTGTAGATGGGCATCCACAACCCTGTCCCCATGTAATTTATTGTCTCGATAGCGACGAATAAAATTTTCGTAAGTCGACACGACCTTCTTTAGGTCGCCCATTTTCTTGTAGACCTTGCCTGCCCTAAAACACACCTCAGGCGCATCATCACGTTCGGCAAAAAGGTCACAATAGCGCAAATATTCCCGGGCCGAACTACGATACTGCTGTAAATTTTCCATAGCCAACGCCAAATTGTATAAAGCATCGGCTCGACGTGGACTTTCCTTATGCTTGCTCACCAAGGTCTTATAAGCCCCTACCGCCTTATCAAAATCGAAAAATCTTTCAGCATTAAGAGCTACCCTAAAAAGCGCATTATCCGTAAATGGGGACTCCGGATATTCCCTGGCTAAGCGCTCATAAAGCTTTGAGGCAGAGTCGTAGCGTTTGCGTTTTTCATAAGCCACCGCTGCGTTATTAAGTGCCATCGCTGCAAACTGAGTCTGTGGATTTTCCTCAAGCATCTTGAGGTACATGGCCGCAGCTTCATCATGTTTTTCTTCCGCGCCTAAGCCTTCTGCAAGCTTAAACATAGCCCCAGATTTAAACTTGATGAGTTCTGCCAGAAAATCTTTTCGCTCTGCAAACTCAGGCCTCTCAAGCATCGCTCGAGAAAACCTCTCGACCTCCGTAAAGTTTTTCTCGATCAGGTAAGACTCCACCACCAGGTTAACCGCATATTCTGCAACATCATCCTGGGGATAGATATCAATCAAGTTAACGAATCGCCTGCGTCCTTCTTCGAATTGGTCGTAGGCCATATAAACTTCCGCAGCCTTATAGAGAATCTTCGGTGTTTTCTCGTCTTTAGCAAACTTACCGGCGTAAATGTCTGAAGCCTCAATTAAATCCGCACGTAATTTAGGTATCTCTCTGCTATTTATCGGCTGCTCCGCATCTCGCTCCCCACCGGAGAGAAATTTCACGAGAGGCAAACTACCATCTTCCTCATATTTCTTGGCCAAATCCTGATAGGCCAAAACCACACTAAAGGCTGCTGATTCAAAAAACTCGTTTTCACCAATCGCATCACGAACTTTGATATAAGCAATTGCTGCACGTTCATACTCCTCTGAATAGTACAAGCATTCAGCATAGTAGAATGTCAGATTGTAGAGTTCCTTGTCATGAGGGAAGCGGGACAGGTATTCGCCATAAATTTCAGCTGCGCGCGTGTAGGAATCTTTAGCTTGGCTGAAATTCTCGGCCCCCTTGTAGGTTTGTGCCTGCTTGTGAAAGTAGATGGCCGCAGCGTAAAGCGACTTTTTCGCTAACTTTGCTGCCTTGTCCAAAGCGTCCGGATTATCACTGTTCGCCTCGTACCAGGCAGAGCCCTCGCTATAAGTTCTGGTAAGTACATTGCGCTCCGCCGTTGCTGAATCAAAATCACGGGAGCGTTCAAAGGCTGCGATAATCTTTTCCTGAATATCTGGGGCTTCAATATTAAGCGGCTTCAGCCCCAAAACCAGCTTATAAGCACTGATCGCATCCGCATAGCGGGTTTGGTCAAAATAAATATCACCTAAAGCTCTGTAAACATCAGAAGCATAAGCACGACCACCAAGCCGAGAAAAATAATTCTGCAACTTTTTCAGGCTGCCCCACTGCTCGTCCGCATAGGTAATCGCAATATATTGGATTGACTCTCTCCGCAGCTCCCCGCCACGCTCGTCTCCTGCTGCTTTCGTTTCTTCGTTGTAATCCAAAAGCTTTATAAAGGTATCGACTGCTTTTTGAAACTCTTGGGGTGCAAACTCAGGATCTGCCAAACGATAATGAGTCCAAGCAAGCTTGTACATGCCCTTGTCAAAAAACGGACTCTCCGTAAACTTCACAACCTTCTGATAGGCTTTTAAAGCAGGCGGCAGATCATTGCTGTTAAAGTAAAACTCCCCTACACGCATCCAGACCTCTGGAGCAAAACGACTGTCCGCATGATACTCAAGCAATTTTTCAAAAACTCTTGCAGAGCGTTCTTCCTCACCCATTTCTCCCAAACAATAGCCTAGAAGATAATAAGCTCCGTCCGCAAAACGATACTGTGGAAAGCCGTCAACCAAACGCTGCATCATACCAATGGTATCTGCATATTCTACCAGTGGCTCTTCAGGCTCTGGCTCTGGACCATCCACATCCCAGACCTCAATAGCCTTCTCATAAACTTGTCGCGCTTGGAAATAATTGTCGTAGGAACGCTCGTAATACAATTCAGAAAGTCGAAACATCGCATCCGGCGTATAACGAACATCACCGGGATAGCGGTCAATAAACGTTTCGAATTTTTCTATCGCCTCACCGCGCCGTATACGCTGCTCTTCTTCTAAAGCAACGATTTGTTCTTCATAACGGTCATAGATGCTTTGCTTCTTATCATTATATTTCTTCTGAATAATCTTGCGCGCTGTCTCTCGATACTCTTCCACCTCTCGCACAAAGCGCTGCAGAGTCATGGACAACTCATCAAGTTCCTTTTGCTCTTCATCTGTATAGGCTGATTCGCTAACTTGTCCTTCCGCACTCCCCGAAGAAATAGCGTACGCTGGCCGCGCAAGAAAGACGCAAGCGAGAACCGGCAGCAATACCCGCGGCCAAAACCAATATGTTAAACGAATCGCCATCATACTAAAAAGTCAAAACTTCCTGAAATTCATTCTCCAAAATCATTAACAAATCACGTTGCTCTGAAATTGCAGCACTAATCCCCTTTGTCTTGTCTTCCTTCATCGACCAAGCAATATCGCAGGACCCCAAATCAGCCCGTAAGAGGACCGTATCAAGGTTTTTTGCAATACGCTGCAATGAGCTTGCTGCGATTTCTCCGTTGAGGGCCTGGGTGTCATCCTGAACCGCGCTAAGGGAGCCCTGCCATTGATTCAGCAAGCCCTGCTCCTTTAAAAGTTCTGACTTCAAAGCTGTTGCTCGAAGTGCAACCGAATCCCGCATCTTTTGTGCAATCCCCTCTAATTCAGCGTAAAAATTTGCCAGCTCGGTCTTCTTTTGTTTTATCTGATCAGCCGTATATTTATTTTTTGCGCCCATCCGATTTTGAGCATCCGCAAGAATGGCCTGCTCCTGCTCCACATTCGCCGCATAACGAGCTCGAATTTCATCTTCCCCCGAATCAATATTATTCAGCCGATTAATCGCATCCTGCTCGAACTCTATTTTTACAGATAAATCTGCCTGCACATTTTCCAAATCACTTAAGAGCTCATATTGCTCAACCAGCTGGGCTCTAAGCTCCTTTTCCTGTTTCGGCTTGACCGCATCCGGATTGTTTTTGAGCCAATGCTCGAGTGCCCTTAGCTGGGCGCGAATGCTCGTCACATCGTACTTAAGTTTATAGCTCTGTTGCTGCAAAGAACTTAAACGCTTCTTATGCCGCGACAGCTCCTCGTTCTGTTCAGAACTCACCTTCGCCAACTTCTGATACTCAGGCTCCAATTCAGCCCGTTCCGCAAGAATACGCTTGAGCTCCAATGCGCTGGCAGGATTGAGTTCGTCTTTCGCATAAGCCCGTTCCATAAGTAAGAGCTTCCGGGTCACCATCATAAGATCGAGCTCCAGCTCCATGGCCTGTAAATCCACTTCGTAAAAGCTGGGAAAAAGCTGCACCCGTTTTTCCGATTCTATGAGAGCGATAAGGTCGGCAATGATCTTGTAAGACTCCTCCACCCATTGCTGTGAGGTATCGAGTTCACCATTAACCAGCATAGCATGATCCAATGCTTCCCGATCCGACACCCAATGCAGTGCTTCCGGTGGAACAATTTGTTCAATAAAATCATTCTCGCCACGAATCTGCTCAAAATAGCTGCGCAGATCGACATTGTCCGAGAGCTTTAAAACCTTGTCCCGTAATGGTGCATATTCGGTTCCGATGGTGGCAAAAGTCGAATCCGCATCCTCATAGCGCTTAAGCCGCACCAAAATATTACCAAAGAGCAGCTTGGCTTCCGGCCTTATCTCACCAGAATCCACTGCGAGCAGTAAAATTTCCAGTGCCTGCAAGGCCTTTTCAAAGCGCGCCGCCCGCTCCTTTGCATCAGTAGCTTTGTCCGCTTCCCGTACATAACTCCAGGTGATTTCATACAAGGCATCATCAAAAAATGGACTGGCGCGACTAATATTTTGATACACGTCCATCGACTCAGCCAGCTTGCCCTGCTCCGCATAGAGGCGAGCCCTATTCATGATTGCGAGTTCGCGCAGCTTGGTGATATCATCCGTATCCCCCTCTATCTCACCCAATTCGGCAAAAATTTCTGCAGCTGCATCCAATTCACCCTGCTTAACGTGAGCGACCGCCTTTACATAACGAGAACGATGATAAACTTCGTGATCCGCTGGAATTAATGCCAGAACTTTATCCAGCTCACCAAAGTGCCCACGAAGAGCAAAATTCTTGGCAACATAATAAGCCGTAAGCGGGGGAATTTTATCCATCTTTAACAGAATAGTGATGTACTCGTCGACGCCTTCCCATTTCTGCCGACGCTCAGCGATATCAATCAGCCGCCTAATGGCCTGCCCCTTAAATTTACTTCTCGACTCCCGGGCCAGAAGCTGAAAAAATTCATTCGAAGTTGAATCATTGCCTATTTGAAACAAAGACTCGCCAAGATAATACAGGGCTCTATCGTATTCCGGCGAGGACTTCGCTTCCTTGAGCTCAACCGCCTCACTCAGAATGACTGATGCTCGGCTGTAGTCTTCGAGTAAAAACAAAACTTCCGCATGCTCAACCCGACGACCAAAGTCCACATAGTTCTTATCCGCAATGGCTTCTTCTAATTTTGCCTGGATATTTCTGAATTTTAACCGAATTGGCGCAAAGCTGTTCTCAAGTAGAACAAACTGCTGCTGCGTCTTGGAGATATCTATCGACTCCTGCGCCAGCACTTCTTTAAGCGGCAGAAGCATAAAAACAAAGCTAAGAATAACTATTCTATCTCGCATGACAACCGTTCTTCGAGCACTGGCCAGCCCCACCACAAAACTTCCCAAAGCGGTTGGACTCGTTCCTGATGCAAGCTACTCCTTCTTCTGCGCCCGCTCTGTTTCAACATCGAAACGTATTGAAGGCCTATCCTTGAGTTCCGTTGTTATCCCGCCTTTTTCGTAGCCGACAATTCGAACCTTAGTGATTTTTCCTGGCTCCGCATCAAAGGTATAGGAAGAGCGCAGCTTAAAGCGGTAATCTTTCAAATACGAAAAGATGCCGTAACCGTGCCCTTTATACTCCATGAATACGGACACCTTATGATTGCCCGGAGCAATACTGCCATTGAATATCTCAATGTCCTCTTGCTCGCTTAAGGCCCCGTCTCCCGTATCCACCCGCTTAAATATCGGCGCCCCATCGAGTGCGTATTGAATACGCCATAGACGAAAAGAGCTTCCCATTTCATCGCCATGAACGAGCACTGCTTTGGCCCCGGTAATAGCACCGTGCAAAACAACCTCCTGCAGCTGAATCAAACGGGATTTCGACTGAAATATCTTCTCTTTGAGTTCGTTGACCCTCTCCTCAATCTCACGCAACTTGAGGTTATAAGGCTGGCCCGGCTTCTTTGCCGGCGGCGCTTCTTCAGCTTGCTCTTCCTGCTTTTCGGCCCCGTCCTCCTTTGCCGCAGGCTCTGCCACCTCTTCGTTATCGAGCATTGGTGGCAACTCGGGGGCGGAAATCGTCGCTTCCTCCGCACTGCCAGAGGTTTCTTGAGCCGCTAATGGCGCAGCACCGGCGAGCAAACATAACAAACTCAATGTTGTGCCCAGCAGCAACCAAGCAAATCGCATGAAGTCCCCCTTCTCGGCACTCTACACAGATAGAGCGCACCAACACATCCGGCAAAAGATGTTAATCATGGGCACTTCCCAGGTCAACACAATATACCGATTTTCAGAGTTTTTTTACTAATTTACCTGGACAACTTCAAGACGAAGTTCAGCTCTTTTGAAGCGCGCTAATTCTGCCTCATACCCCTCATCACCGACACCAAGATCCTTCAAGGCCGCCGTTGACTCCTCGAGATCCTCTTTCGCTCGAACCGCATCGATCTCGTCAGCGGTTTCGGCCGTATCCACAAGAATAATCACACGATCTTTGTCAACCTCAAGAAAGCCACCACTGACCGCAAGGACCGTATTATTCCCATTTGCCCGCTCTACAACCACTTTACCCAGCTCAAGCTCACTCATGAGGGCTCGATGAGAGGGCAAGACAGTGATCTGACCTAGAACCGTCGGCGCCACCACCTGGTCGCATACCTCGAGATCCAATTGCCGACGAGGTGTTAAAACTGAAACATTCAGACCCATTAGCTCACCATCTCGTTGGCTTTTGCGATCGCCTCTTCAATGGTTCCAACCATATAAAATGCCTGCTCAGGCAGATCATCATGCTCACCAGCAACAATCGCTTTGAACGCCTTAATGGTATCCGCCAATTCAACGTAGACACCGGGAGTTCCAGTAAACTGCTCGGCAACGTGAAATGGCTGGGAAAGAAACTTCTGAATCTTTCGTGCACGAGCAACGCTCAATTTGTCCTCATCAGAAAGTTCGTCCATACCTAAAATGGCAATAATATCCTGTAGCTCCTTATAGCGCTGCAACACACCCTGAACCGAGCGGGCAACCTCATAGTGCTCATCACCAATAACCTGTGGGTCGAGCAATCGGCTTGTTGAATCAAGTGGATCAACAGCAGGGTAAATTCCAAGCTCAGCAATCGCACGGGACAAAACTGTCGTCGCATCCAAGTGAGCAAAGGTCGTCGCTGGAGCCGGGTCAGTCAAGTCATCTGCAGGGACATAAATAGCCTGAACCGAGGTAATAGCACCCTTATCGGTGGATGTAATACGCTCTTGCAGTGCACCCATCTCAGTGGCCAAAGTTGGCTGATAACCAACCGCACTTGGCATACGTCCAAGAAGAGCTGATACTTCCGAGCCAGCTTGAGTAAAACGGAAAATATTATCAACAAAAAGCAGAACGTCTTTGCCTTCATCATCCCGGAAATACTCGGCGGCCGTCAGTGCTGACAATGCGACTCGGGCACGGGCACCAGGAGGCTCGTTCATCTGTCCATAAACAAGGGCCGACTGACTCTTACCTGGAAGAACATTAAAGCTACCATTTTCATTCACAACCGGGTGGCCATGCTCATCCTTCTCAACCGCAATAACGCCTGATTCGATCATCTCCATGTACAAATCGTTACCTTCACGGGTTCGCTCACCAACTCCAGCAAAGACAGAAAAACCACCACGCTTAACCGCGATGTTATGGATCAACTCCATAATCAAAACTGTCTTACCAACACCCGCACCACCGAAAAGGCCAATCTTTCCACCACGTGCATAGGGCGCCAGAAGGTCAATAACCTTAATTCCCGTTTCAAAGGTTTGAATGGCAACATCCTGCTCGGTGAAGGAAGGTGGTTGGCGGTGAATTGGGCGATGCACTTTAGCACCAACTTCCGGGCCACCATCAACTGGCTCGCCAACAACATTGAGAATACGTCCGAGGATTTCAGGGCCTACAGGCATCGCAATAGGAGCGCCTGTATTCTTAACCTGAGCGCCACGAACCAAACCTTCGGTGGCGTCCATAGCAACGGTACGTACTGTATTTTCACCCAAGTGGGCCGCAACTTCGAGGATCAAATTGTCCATGCGCTCATCAAGGGTCGAGTTTGTTACTGTTAGAGCTGTATTGATCTCAGGTAACTTTCCCGCAGGAAATTCTACGTCAACAGCAGGTCCAATAACCTGGGTAATATGTCCGTCCGCTAAAGCTTCAGCAACCATTTTATCTTGCCTTTCCATGTATTCCTTAACCGTTGAGAGCCTCTGCTCCACCAACAATATCCATTAATTCCATTGTAATCGCTGCCTGACGGGCGCGATTAAATTCTAAAGTTAAACTATCGACCAATTCGCCAGCATTCTTTGTTGCCGAATCCATCGCCGTCATCCGCGCACCGTATTCTGATGCCTGACTTTCAAGAAGTGCCTGCCACACACACACAGCGACGTGTCGTGGTACCAAAGTTTCGAGTACTTCGAAGCGATCCGGCTCATAGAGATAGTCGTGCTCCTCACCTTCGGGCAATTCACTTTGCACGATAGGCAAAAGGTCTTGCAAAACAATCTCCTGATTCATGACGCTCTGAAACTTATTGTAGAGCAAATAAACGCCGTCTAAATGGTCATCCATATAGGCCTTACTTAAACCGTCCGCTATCTCCAAAGCGCGACGGAAAGTTAAGTCCTCAAACACGCCTGGATGGTCGGTTACTGTTGAAACATGACGCTTGCCAAAATACTCAAAACCCTTGCGACCAACTGTAGCAATTTCAATTTCCTCGAAACGGTTGGCGTTCTCACGAAGGAAACGTTCTGCCCGACGCAAAATGCTCGTATTAAAGGAGCCGCAGAGTCCACGGTCACTGGTCATAACAACCAACATCACACGCTTAACCTCGCGGCGCACTTTCATCAAAGGATGAGGCACTTTGTTCTTCTCTTCTTGCATGCGGGCCGACAATCTGGCCAACAACCCGCCCAGTTCAACAGAGTAAGGTCGAGCTTGCTCCATGGCCTCCTGCGACTTACGCAGCTTCGCCGCCGATACCATTTTCATGGCACTGGTAATCTTTTGCGTGTTTTTTACCGAATCGATTCGGTCACGTATGTCACGTAAGGAAGCCATTAATCGTCACTCGCCGTAAAGGATGCCAAGAAGCCCTTAAGCGCACCTTCAATGGCTTCTTTGACTTCATCATTGATATCACCAATCTCTTCAATCTTGGTATAAAGGTCGGCGTGCTGGGTCTTGCAATAGGTATCCAGCTCGAGACAGAAACGACCAATATCATCCACCGGCACATCACGCACCCAGGACTTACCGCTATCACCCTGTGTTTGCGTTCCTGCATAAAGCTGAACAACCTGATAACCAACGCTCTGAGGTACGTATTGCCCCTGCTTAAGCATTTCAGTCAAACGAGCACCACTTTCAAGCTGCTCTTGTGTTGCCTTATCCAAATCCGAACCGAACTGAGCAAAAGCTGCCAATTCACGATACTGGGCCAAGGATAAACGAAGCTGCCCTGCGACCTTCTTCATCGCTTTAATCTGTGCCGAACCACCAACACGGGAAACCGAAAGACCAACGTTAACCGCTGGTCGTTGCCCGGAGTGGAAAAGATTTGATTCAAGGAAAATCTGCCCATCCGTAATCGAAATAACGTTTGTTGGGATATAGGCGGAAACATCACCTGCCTGGGTCTCAATGATTGGCAAAGCCGTCAATGAACCCGCACCTTCCGCATCACTCATTTTTGCAGCACGCTCCAGGAGACGGGAGTGCAAATAGAAAACATCACCAGGATAAGCTTCACGGCCTGGCGGACGACGCAAAAGCAAGGAAAGCTGTCGATAAGCAACCGCCTGCTTAGACAAATCATCGTAAATGATAAGCGCATGCTGCCCGTTGTCACGAAAGTACTCGCCCATCGTCACACCCGTATAAGGGGCCAAAAACTGCAAAGGCGCTGCATCGGAAGCACAGGCAGCAACAACAATTGTATTGTCCATCGCACCGTGTGTCTTAAGCTTCTCAACAACCTGAGCAACCGTCGACTGCTTCTGACCAATAGCAACGTAGATACATTTTACGCCCGTACCCTTCTGATTAATAATCGTATCAATCGCAATCGCGGTCTTGCCTGTCTGGCGGTCACCAATGATAAGCTCGCGCTGCCCACGACCAATTGGAATCATCGAGTCAATAGCTTTCAACCCTGTCTGTAGGGGCTCATGTACACCTTTTCGACGAATAATACCCGGCGCCTTGATCTCAATCGCGGAGCGCTCCTTGCTTTCAATCTCGCCAAGACCATCAATAGGCTCTCCCAAAGCGTTAACAACACGGCCTAAACAACTCTCACCAACATCAATTTCAGCAATGCGGCCCGTACGACGTACAGTTGAGCCCTCTTTGATCTCAACCGCATCCCCCATCAATGCCACACCAACGTTGTCTTCTTCGAGGTTAAGAACCAACCCACGAACACCGCCATCAAATTCTACCAACTCACCGGTCATCGCGTTGCTCAAGCCGTGTAAGCGAGCAATACCGTCACCTGTGGAAAGAACCGTACCGGTTTCAGCAACATCAATCTTTTGCTCATAACCGCTAATTTTATCTTTAATGAGAGAACTTATTTCTTCTGCACGAATTTGCATTTTTGTGTCCTACAATCTGTTGTTAAAAATGTTCATGAAGCGCTTCCAATTGTCGCTTCACACTCGAATCCCATACATCATCACCCACCCGGCAAACCAAACCGCCGAGAAGTGTGCTGTCTACTTCTACCCGTACTAAAACTTCTGCCCCATACCTTTTTGCAAGAGCTGCGGAGATACGCTGCACCTGTTGCTCGGTCAAAGGTGTTGCTGCACGAACTTCTGCCCGCACACGCCCCGCATCTGCGTCCGCCAACACTTCAACCTGCTGGGAAATCTCGGGCAAGAGATTAATTCGCTCAGAGTCGCTGAGCAAAGTGATCAAATGAGCGGTCTGTGTGTTCAGCTTGAGTTCGGAAAAAATATCCGCAAGAACCGTCGTCCTATCATCATTGAGCCGTGGGTTATTTAAAAGCTCACGCAGTTCGACTGAAGTCATATAGCTCGCCGTAAAGTGCTGCAAACTCTCGGACATGGCCGCAATAGCATCGTGACCACCGACATCCCGCGCCGCTTCAATGGCGGCTCTGGCGTAACGCTTACCTAGAGAACTCATAGCTGGGCTCCTTGCTCAGTGCTAACCTGGGCCGATGCGCTGGCTTGGCCAATCCCGCTCTCCAGGGCCAAAATCGCATCCTCTGCCAAAACCTGTCGGTCTTGATCGCTTAGGCCGCTGCGAATCCACTCTTCTGCCAGGTTAAGCGCTTTTTGTGCCACCACATTCTTCAACCGCACATGAGCTTTATCAAGCTCTTGATCGATAACCTTCTGCGCATCCCCGCGCATGCGCTCAGCATAGTCTTTGGCCGCTTGAATGCGGGTGTCCCGCTCCTTCATACCGGCCTGCTTGCTGTCTTCTTTAAGGGTGCTGATTTCCTCTTCCAGCCCTTCATTCTTGCTCTGATAATTGGCGTGACTTTCTTTTGCCCCCTGATAGGCCTTATCCGCACTCTCAATGGCTTGCTTGATACCGATAGAGCGTTCTTTGAGAGCTTCACTGATTGGACGCTTGGTGAAGTAGACCAGAAGCGAGATAAAAAGAACAAAGTTGACCATAAACCAACCCACTGGCGGAGCGTGATCATCCCACCCCCACCAATTGATATGCAGATTATCATAATCAATGGTATGGCCACCGGCTGCCAGCGCACTACCGGAGAGCAGCATAAAGAAGCCAAGCGTAGCAAGAAAACGTGGGCTCAAAGCAAATTGTCTCATGATGCCTGTCCCTTTCTATGCACAATTTTATTCATCAGTTCTTTGGCAAAAGCATCCACCTCGCGCTCAAGGTTTTTTTCAGCTTCCTGCTCTGCATTATGAATTTCTTGCCGCGCCTCACCAATCATGCGCGCAACATCTTCGCGAGTTTCATTTAAAATCCGCCGCTCCTCATCCCGACCTTCAACACGAAATTCCTCTCGCAAGTGGGTCGCCTCTTTGAGCGCCGCAGAAATTTTTGCCTCGTACTCTTCCCTATCAATGGCGGCTTGACGGCTCAGGCGATCAATTTCCTGACGCATACCGTGGATCTTCTCGTGTCTGAGTTCCAAAATCTGCAACATAGGTCGCAACAAAAGTGGATTCAAAATCAGCAAGAGCACGACAACTAGGCCAAATTGCAGCAGAAAAGTAAGATCAAGATCCATATCCGTGTCCTGATAGGGTTTACGCGGGGCAAATTTCGTGGCCTTATTAACCAAGAGCGTGCGCTAGGTCAA
Organism: uncultured Bdellovibrionales bacterium; assembly: GCA_964013445.1. GTDB lineage: Bacteria > Myxococcota > XYA12-FULL-58-9 > XYA12-FULL-58-9 > JASMKV01 > JASMKV01. Next base: position 13,162 of record CAXGWX010000022.1, read on the forward strand.
GCCTCCAGAGCAGGAAAGATCGGCTCCTAATTCACTGAAAAGAACGAGCTTTTGCGCAAACGATCAATCCATCGCCCGTGCCTGGCGCATTCGCCAAAAAGTTGCCGAAAGCATGCTTTTCCGTCACTCTTGAAAATACACTCATGTCCTATCGTTCAAAAGAAGCCCAAAAAATGTGGAAAATAGCCGGACGCTATTCTGCCATCGGCATTGAAATGTGTGCAGCCCTTTGCTTCGGCGTTTTTGGTGGACAATGGCTGGACAACAAATTTGCCACGGAGCCAATATTCTTCTGGATAGGCTTTACTGTTGGCTGTGGTGCAGCCTGCAAAACCATTATACGTATTGCAAAAACGAAACTTTGACCCTTCCCAAACCCAGCCTGATCCTATTTGTGCCCCCGACACCTCTTCACCGGACCAAAGCTCCGACGATGAATGGGCGACGGACCATGCTTCTGCAGGGCATCAAGGTGAGCCGCGGTGGGGTAACCGGCGTGAGTACCAAAACCATATTCAGGAAATTCTTCTGCATAATTTTCCATCAACGCGTCCCGCTCAACCTTCGCCAAAACACTCGCCGCCGCAATGCTTTGGCTCTTTCCATCTCCGCCAACAATCGCCTGCTGGGCAATAGGCACATCCTTGATCTGATATCCCCCATCAATCAAAAGATGCTCAGGCGATTGTGCTAAGGCATCCACAGCCCGACGCATCGCTAAGAAGCTGGCTTGAAAAATATTGAGCTCATCGATTTCTTTCGGCGAAGCAGAGCCATAGGCAAAACAAAGCGCTGAATCCTTAATTTTCTCTAACAAAGCCTGTCGTTTCTTTTCAGAGAGCTTTTTTGAATCATCCAAAGAGAGAATGGAATGGCCCGGCTTTAAAATGACCGCTGCCGCCAACACTGGGCCCGCAAGTGGCCCCCGGCCCACTTCGTCAACGCCTGCCACCAGTTCAATACCTTTAAGCCAAAGCTCACGCTCGAAAACCAACATGCGCTCAGCTTTTGCTTGCAAAGCCTTTGTCTTTTCCGCCCGCCGCTCCTCGGCTGCAATCAGCTTTCTCACCCCTGCACGCTTATCGAGCTTGAGTGCGACCAACTCCGCCGCACTCAATTGCTCATTTAAAAGTCGTTGTCGAATTTCAGAGATAGAGAGTTGCTGGTTCATATTAGGGAAAAACTTTCTTCGGATTCATCAATCCTTTTGGATCAAACACACCTTTAAGACGCTTCTGCAAAGCAATAATTTCCATACTTTGTTCAATATCCAAAACATCACGCTTGTGGATACCGATGCCATGTTCACCACTAACTGTCCCCTGCATGGATACCGCTTTTTCCATAAGCTTTACCCGCACTCTCTGCGCCTTTTCCACATCATCTAAACCGCCAAGAAGATTCACATGCAAATTGCCATCACCAATATGCCCATAGCAGGCAAACGTGATCTCTTCTTTAGCCGCTTCTTCCGTGGCGAACTCCATCAACACTGCCATTTGCGAACGAGGCACCGCAATATCGTCGGAAATCTTTTGTGGATATTTTTCCTTTAAGGCGGAGGATACCAGTTGCCGCGCCCGGCGCATCCCCTGCCGTTCTTTTTCGTTACGTGCCACAACCGAATCTATGGCGCCTGCTTCACCCGCAATCTCGCACATATGATATAAATCCTGCTGCGCCATCTCCGGTCCTCCATCGCTTTCCACCAACAAGGCTGCACCAATATTTTCAGGAAAACGGAACGGGCTAATATCACGGACCGCATCAATGGATGGCGCATCCAGCAATTCCATGGTGCTGGGCAAATAGCCCTTAGCAAAAACTGCCTCCGCACCGCGACTGGCCGCAATAGGGTTTTCAAAAATTAAAAAGCCGGTTTCCACCGCCTGCGGCGCCGGTACAATATGTAAAGTCGCCTCCGTAATGAATCCAAGCGTGCCCTCCGAGCCGACAAAAAGGGAGGTTAAGTCATAGCCCGCAACCCCCTTAATCGAATGTCTGCCGGTGCGAAAAACATCCCCTCCAGGCAAAACCATTTCGATGCCCCAAACATAGCGGTGGGTTACACCGTATTTGACTGCCCGTGGGCCTCCCGCATTCGTTGCAATATTGCCGCCAAGGGTTGAATAGCTTTTCGACGCCGGATCAGGAGGATACATAAAACCTTCTTGTCCCGCCTTTTCATCCAGAACTTCCGTGATCACACCTGGCTCAACCACCGCATAGAGATCCTGCGGACGCATTTCCAAAATTCGATCCATCGTTGAAAGGTCCACCACAACCTCTTGGCCTGTGGGAATAACCGCACCACTCTTGCCGCTGCCGGCGCCACGTGGAATCAATGACACACCCAAATCGGCGGCCTCCTTAGCAACACGCTGAACCTCCTCCGAGGATTTTGGCCACACGGCTGCCGCCGGCAGGCAGGGTGCCAACCCGGACTCATCACCGGCCACTTCCTCTAAACGACCAGGTTCCCTGGTCAAACGGTCCCCAAAGTCTTTTGCCAAACGGCTTAAGAATCGATCGATCTGCGACAACTTAAAAACTCCTATGTGTGTAATAATAGTGCTTCAACTCCTCTATCATAAACGGTTTTTTATCCAGACAAAAGCCTCTTGCACTCATCTTAAGGCCGACCTAGAGTGGGCCCAAGAAGGACCTGTTCCCAGGTAAGACAATGAAGAAAACACCAACCGAAAGCCTCGAAGCCGTACTCAGCAAGTGTCGAGGACAAAAGCATATTATTGCCATCCGTGGTTACCCGGATCCAGACAGCATTGGCTCAGCCATTGCCCACAGCTTCATCTGTCAGCACTTCGACATTGAGGCCCTAATCCTTTATTTTGATGATATTTCTCATCAGGAAAATCGGGCCCTGGTGAAGAAGCTTGAGATCGAGATGCACCGCTACCACGAGGGTCTTGATGTCAGCGGCTTTAATCGCATTAGCCTGGTCGATTCTCAAAGTATTGAACTGCCCGCGGAAATCGACAAGCTGCCGATTTGTACCATCGTCGATCATCACAAAGTGCAGGTTGTACCGAAAGCTGAATTTACAGATATTCGCGAAGATTCGGGCTCAACCTGCTCCATTTATTCCGAATATCTCGCATCTGGAAGCATCGAATTGGATCGGGAAAACCCACTCTGTGCAAAAATGGCCAGTGCCCTACTTTATGGTATTCGCTCCGATACGGACGACTATTTACTCGCCCGGGAAATCGATTATCGAGGCGCCTCCTTTTTAGCCCCCTACGCCGATCATGAACTGCTGCTGACCATCTCGCTGCAAAATATTTCGCCACGCACCATGGAAATTACCCAAAGGGCCTACGCCAGTCGGGTGATGGCAGATACCTTTCTTATCTCGGGCGTTGGTTTTGTTCGTGACGAAGACAGAGACAGTATTGGCCAAGCCGCCGATTATCTCTTGCGCCGGGAAGGTATTGATTCTGTTCTCTGCTACGGCATCGTCAACAATCAGTTTGTAGACGGTTCGCTACGCACCTTAAGTGATGTGGTCGAACCGGATCGCTTCTTAAAAGAGCTCCTCGGCAGCGATTCCCGGGGAATCCCCTACGGTGGTGGCCGTACGGATAAGGGTGCTTTTAAAATACCCTTGGGCCCATTTGCAAATTGTACGGATAAAGACCTTCTCTGGAGCATGGTGAAGCACTCCATCGAAGACCTCTTCTTTGAAAAAATCGGTATCAGTCGGGAAGACGCGGTACTTCCTGGAGAGCGCCGTGTTAACTAACTGTCCAGGTATCGCCTGAGCGCAGCAAATCATCCAGCGAAGCGCCACTGTGCGCAGCCTTCGCCTCATTAACCTGCCCTTTAAAAACCTCATCGTAGGTTGGTCGATCAACCTGTCGAAAGACCCCAACTGGAGAAGGAAACTCCGGTGGAGCAAAGCGTGACAACCAGAAGGCAATCGATGGATCTGGATCGTAAGCATCGTGCACCAGAATATCTGCTTCCGTGATTCCATTTTCGCCCAGTTGTACGGTCGCCAAACGACCGTTCTGCATGGCGATCCCTTTGTCCTTATTCTTACCGAAGATCATCGGCTTCTCGTGCTCAAGCACCAGCTGCATATCCTGCTTTACGTCTTTTTCCGTAATGTTGAAGAACGCTCCATCATTAAAGACATTACAGTTTTGATAGATCTCAACAAAAGCGGTGCCCTTATGTTCAGCTGCTGCGGTTAATACCGTCTGCATATGCTTAGCATCCGCATCAATACATCGCGCCACAAAGGTTGCTTCCGAACCAATGGCTAAACTCAACGGGTTGAACGGATTATCAACCGAGCCAGCAGGTGTCGATTTTGTCTTTTTACCTACTTCTGAAGTCGGTGAATATTGCCCCTTCGTTAACCCATAAATACGGTTGTTAAAGAGCAAAATCTTAAGATCCATATTTCGCCGAATCGCGTGAATCAAATGATTTCCACCAATCGAAAGACCATCACCGTCGCCAGTCACAACCCATACACTTAGATCAGGATTGAAACTCTTAAGGCCCGTCGCCACCGCTGGGGCACGACCGTGAATACTGTGAATACCATAGGTGTTCATGTAATAAGGGAATCGACTTGAGCAACCAATACCGGAAACGAAAACGATATTCTCGCGGGGAATTCCGAGAGTCGGCATGACTCTCTGAACATTCGCCAGAATCGCATAATCACCGCAGCCGGGACACCAACGTACGTCGATGCCTGGGTCAAAATCTTTTTTACTTAGCTTAACAGGTGTCTGGGTATCTGTACTCGCCATGACCTGCGCTCCTTTAGTGTAAGTGAACGACATTTGCGTCGTTCACGTTGTTCTCGTTAATCGAGTCAATTGATGGAATAATATAGGGCCCGCTGTCTTTACCATCCAGAAGCTCAAGTGCCTTATCAACAATCTCTTGCTCCTTGAATGGCTGCCCCTGAATCTTATTGAGTGACTTAATATCAATCAAAGACTCAGCCCGCAGCACCTTCGAAAGTTGTCCAAGGTTCATTTCCGGCAGGAGGACCTGCTTATATTTGCCCATGATTTCGAAAATATCTGTAGGTAAAGGATGAATATGGCGAATATGAGCCATTGCCACACTCTTACCCTGGCCTTGCAGTGTTCTAACAGCGGAACGGATGGCACCATAGGTTGAACCCCAACCCAAAATCAACAAATCACCACTCTCTTCACCAATGATTTCCGTTGCCGGAATATCTTGTTGAATCTTTTGAATCTTTTCACCACGCAGACGACACATGAATTCATGGTTCGCCGGGTCATAGGAGACACCGCCTGTTAAGTGTTCCTTTTCAAGACCACCAACCCGATGCTCAAAACCCGCCATTCCAGGAACCATCCACGGCCGTGAAAGGGTCTCCGGATCGCGCTGGTATGGCAAAAATCCTTCCGCATTTTCAGCACGGTTAGGTGCGAACTCCGGTAAGCTGGCCGCATCCGGAACCTTCCAGGGCTCGGAACCATTAGCCAAATAGCCGTCAGTTAAAACGATAACCGGACACATATATTTGACGGCCAACTGACACGCTTCATATGCGGTAGCGAAACAGTCAGATGCGGATTTCGCAGCTAAAATAGCCACCGGTGCTTCACCGTTACGACCGTAGAGAGCCTGCAACAAATCCGCTTGTTCGGTTTTGGTCGGCAAACCAGTCGAAGGACCGCCGCGCTGCACGTTCACCACCACCAAAGGCAATTCCAAAATCATCGCCAAGCCTAAGGCCTCTCCTTTAAGAGCAAGCCCCGGACCACTTGTCGTGGTCAAAGCCAAAGCGCCACCAAAGGCTGCTCCAATCGACGATGTTACAGCCGCAATTTCATCTTCTGCCTGAAAGGTGTGCACTCCGTAATTCTTATAACCGGAAAGGGCGTGCAAAATATCAGACGCCGGTGTGATGGGATAGGAGCCAAGGAAGAGCTCCATGCCACACTTTTGCGAAGCACTAATAAAACCAAGAGCCAAAGCCTGGTTCCCGGAAATCGAACGATAAAAGCCTGGTTCAATATCTGCCGGCTTAACTTCGTAGCGCACATCAAAAGCTTCAGTGGTTTCACCATAGTAATAACCGGCTTTTAATGCTCGAGTATTGGCCTCAATCAGTTGGTCCTTGCCTTTAAACTTTTTAGACAGCCAGTTTACCGTATTTTCAATCGAGCGCCCATAGAGCCAAAAGCTTAAGCCCAAAGCAAAAAAGTTTTTGCAACGGTCGATCTGCTTTTGCTTCATGCCCAAATCATCCAAAGCCTTATTGGTCAGATCCGTAATATCGATGGCATGCAACCGATACTTCTCCAGGCTTCCATCTTCCCGCGGATCGGTTTCGATGCCCGCTTTTTGAAAATTCTTTTTCGTAAACTGAGAGGTGTTGATGATTAAATTACCGCCGGCCTTAAGATCAGCTATATTCATCTTTAAAGCGGCTGGGTTCATTGCCACCAAAACATCCAGAGCATCTCCTGGCGTTTCAATCACGGAGTTAGAAAAACTCAACTGAAATGCGGATACACCTGCAAGCGTTCCTGCTGGTGCTCTAATTTCCGCCGGAAAGTCGGGGAGTGTTCGAATGTCATTTCCAAAAAGCGCACTCTCTGTTGAAAAACGTGTTCCCGTCAGCTGCATCCCATCACCGGAGTCACCGGCGAAACGAATAACAACCGTTTCGAGTGCATTAACTGGAATATTACCTGCCGTACCAGAATCAAGAGCTTGTGTATCACCCATTGTATTTACAACCTAAATCTACTGTTTAAGAGCAACATATCTCAAAATCAAAAAACCACGCAGCCCGTCCCCCAACCACTTTACGTCCCGCCTGATTTTGTCCAACAAAAAAGCGTTTATATTGTCCAGGTAAGAAAGGACAAGCTTTATTTACGTGAAAATAAACATTTTTCGAAAACCTGTGCATTCCAGGATCCCACCGCCCCTGGGGGCAGATCTTTGCCATCCGAGGGGTTTTGGAGGTATGATAAGCCATGCAGCACCTTTACATCATTGGTGGCACCTTTGCCGGTAGCGCCCTCTTTGGCGTAGTGCTTCATTATATCATGCAAACGTACTTACAGAAACGGCTACGCGCCTATGCGGCCAAGCTTTTGCATCAAACATCCGAAGAAATTGAGGCCCTCAATCAGCAAGATGAACGGGCTTTAGAGCGGGAAACCCGGCGCCTGGATACCCAAATAAGCCAGGAAAAATCAATCGAAGAGGCCCGCATATCCCAACTGGAAAGTGAAATCTCCGCCCAGGAGGAAGAGCTCAACCTGCGGGAGCTGGAGCTCAAGGACAATCTGAACCGCCTTTCCACCATTGATGGCCAAAATGATGTGCAACAAAAGCAACTTGTCGCCAAACAACAAAAGTCCTTTGAGTTGCACCAGCAATATACCCGTAAACTTGAGCGCATCGCCCAAATCAATAAACAAAAGGTCATCGACGAGGTCTCGACCACCCACGTCAGCAAGGCTCAGCTTCGCTACCAAATGCTCTCGAAACAACACGAGGAGCGCATTAAACAAAATGACATATCCTTGGGGCGACGCATCATGTGCCACGCCATCAATCGCTACAGTGGGGTAGCTCATCTGGAACGACTCAACAATGCGGTAGACATCCAGGATGCCAAGCTGCTCCTCGACTTGGGCGATCCGGAAAGCGCCCTGCACCGGGCTTTCGTCGAAAATATCGACTGCAGCCTAAGCATTCACGATAACAAACAAGCCATCATCATGCGCTCTGAAAACTCCATGGCACTGGAAATCGCCCGGCGCGTTATGCGACAGGTGGCCAATAAATCCATCCACGATGTGGACACAATCCACAAAATGGCCGCTCAAGCCACCACCGAGGTCGATCGGGAAGTCATTCGGGCCGGACGCCGGGCCTACAAAACCTTAGGTCTTCCCTTTAGCCACCCGGATATCATTCACCTGGTGGGGCGCCTGAAATTTCGCTTAAGCTACTCGCAAAACCAGTGGAAACACTCGGTCGAGGTCGGTTATCTCAGCGGACTTATGGCCGATGAACTCGGTCTTGATGTAAATGCAGCCAAACGAGGTGGCCTGCTGCACGATATTGGCAAAGCCATGACCCACGACCACGAAGGTGGACACGCGGTTCTTGGAGCGCAAGAAGCCCGCCGCTGCGGTGAGGCTGAACTTATCGCCAACTGTATTGGCTCCCATCATTTTGATGAACAGCCGGCCTCCCAGCTCGCCTATATTGTCACCGCCGCCGACGCCATGAGCGGTGCCCGTCCAGGCGCGCGGCGGGAGAGCACATCCAACTATATCCAGCGTATTAAAGATATCCAGGCCATCGCCTCTCGGGATCGGGCCGTCGATCATGTGGACATCATGCAGGCTGGTCGGGAAATTCGCATCTTTGTGGCGAATGCGGCAAAAAATGAAAACGGCCAACCCATCAGCGATGCGGACCTCTACCCCTTAGCGCAAAAGATTGCCCAGGATATTGAAGACGAGGTGGTTTACGCCGGCCAAATCAAGGTTACGGTGATTCGCGAATCGAAAGAAAGTATCGTTGCCTGCTAAACCGAGCCCGCAGCTCGGCAGGCCCAATGGCTCGAACTTTGTCCATTGCTTCCCACAGCCCCCCTTGCTACCCTCGAACCCATGGAATCACCTCTTTTCGATCTCGTCCCTGTATCGCTCATAGAAAAGCTTTTAAGCACCGCCTTAGAAAAAGGTGGGGATTTTGCCGAAATCTATATGGAGCGCTCCCGATCAAACTCCGTCGCATTGGAAGAAAACAAAATCCGGACCGCCGCCTGTGGAATAGGTCTCGGTGTGGGCATCAGAGTCATCAAAGGCACAGAGGTAGGCTACGCCTACAGCGATGATTTAGAAAGCGCTACCCTACTTAAAACCGCAAGTGTTGCCGCCGCCATTGCAGGTTCGGGTGGTCACAACAAATCCATCAACGTCACTCCGCAAAACTTGCCTAATCGCTACCCTATCGAAACCTATCCGGAAAATGTTGCAGCCAAGGTTAAGGCGGATATGCTGCTGCGCGGCAACGACGCAGCTCATCAATATGACAAACGTATCAGCCAAGTGATGGGTGCCTTTGGTGATTCAACCAAAGATATTGTTATTGCCACATCAGAAGGTGTCTTAAGTACGGACAGACAAGTCATGTATCGAATGAACTTTACCGCCATTGCCGACGACGGCAGCGGTGAACGCCAAACCGGTTTTCACGGTGGCGGCGGGCGAGTCGACTTTTCTCACTACGATGGCTTCACTCCAGAAGACGCAGGCATCGAAGCTGCCCGTATGGCTACAGCACAAATTGGTGCCATCGCTGCGCCTGCTGGACCACAGACGGTTGTTCTCTCGCCGGGCTGGAGCGGCGTTTTTCTACATGAGGCCGTAGGCCATGGCTTGGAAGCGGATTTCATTCATAAAGAGACATCTCTTTTCGCCAACCAACTTGGTGAAAAGGTGGCCTCTGATCTTGTTACGGTCATCGACAATGGAGAAATCGCCCATAAACGAGGAACCCTCAACTGTGACGACGAAGGGGTCATCGCCCAGGACAAGGTACTGATCGAAAAAGGCGTACTCAAGGGCTATATGGTCGACCGCCTCAGCAGCCAGGTCATGGACATCGCCTCAACAGGAAGTGGTCGCCGACAAAACTACAAACACGCCCCCATGCCACGCATGACCAATACGTATATGGCCGCCGGGCCCCATACCCACGAGGAGATTATCTCGAGTGTGGATAAGGGCCTGTATTGTGCAGCCTTTGGTGGTGGGCAGGTCGATATTTCCAACGGCAATTTCGTTTTCGAAGTGCGCGAAGGCTATATGATTGAAAATGGCAAAATCACCGCCCCCGTTAAAGGCGGCACCCTTATCGGGGTCGGCCCAGAGAGCATGAAAAATGTTTCGATGGTGGGCAACAATCTGGAACTCGATCCAGGCATTGGTTCGTGCGGCAAGGATGGTCAGACCGTTCCGGTCGGCGTGGGCTTACCAACCATACGCATAGATGACATGACCGTTGGAGGCACCGATGTCGGTTGAAAAAAAATTACAAGACACCGCCCAACAGCTCCTTGATCACGCGATGGCCGCCGGCGCCACCTCCGCCGATGTTGTCGCTACCCGCTCTACAGATTTTGAAGTCAAAGTATGTGATGGAAAAATTGTCACACTCACCGAAGCGGTAGCCAAAGGCATAGGCTTACGGGTCTTTGTCGACAAACAACTGGGCTTTTGCTTAACATCTGATTTTCGTAACGATACCTTAAAAGATGTGGCGCAAACCGCCGTTGACCTGGCTAAAGAGTCAGCGGATGATCCGCATAATGGCTTACCGGATGCGGAGGCAGAATTCAGCACCGATCTTGAACTCGACCTTTACGATGCGGATATTCCAGCTTTAAGCACGGAAGAAAAAATACGTATGGCCCACACCCTTGAAGAGGCGGCTCGCGCCACCGACCCTCGGGTGAAAAAATTCCGTGACAGCGGTGTATCTTCTGGTGAGGCCTCCTCCGTCATGCTCAGTTCTAAAGGCGTGCAAAGACAAATATCCGGTACAGGAATTTCACTCTGGTGCAACCCCATTGCGGAAAGCGATGGCCAGCTACAGACGGAAGTATGGTACGACTCCCGCACCCATCTCGAAGATCTCGAAAGCCCGGAAAGTGTTGGTCGGATCGCAGCCCAGCGCGCCGCGCGTATGCTCGGAGCCAAGCCAGTCAAAACCCAAAACGTCCCTATTATTCTTGAACCCCATATGGCGGCGGGCTTTGTCTGCTCGATGATTGGCGCCATGGACGGCGATATGGTTTTTAAGAAGGCATCCTTTTTGGCGGACAAGCTTGATTCAACCATTGCGGTCCCCGGTCTTTCTCTGATCGACGACCCACACCTGGTCAGGGGAACGGGCTCGGCCCCTTTTGATGGTGAGGGCTTTGCCACCTATCGTAAAGACTTGCTCGCCGCAGGAACTTTAAAGACCTTTCTTTACGACACCTACACCGCGCGTAAAGCGGGCAAAACCGCCAACGCATCGGCCAAACGGGGCTACGCCTCCATGCCTCATCCCGGCACATTTAATGTCTATATCCCCGCCGGCAACGATGAGCGGGAGGAAATTCTCGCCTCTGCAGATAAAGCTCTCTTACTTACCCGCGGCATGGGCCGGGGCCTTAATGGTGTTACGGGCGACTACTCCCGCGGTGCCAATGGCTTATGGCTTGAAAAAGGTGAAGTCGTTCATCCCGTACAAGAGGTCACCATCGCCGGTGACTACTTGCAGATGCTACAAAATATTGATGCCATCGGCACAGATTTAACCATGCGTGGTTCTGCGGGCGCACCAACTCTACGCATCGCTGACGTCACCGTCAGCGGGAATTAAAACTCATGTCATTACGGTTTGTTTTTGCGCTTCCTTTTTCTATCCTCCTGGCAGGCTGTGCCTCTGTGCCCAAGAATGTTCCCGCAGGTCCGCGCTGCATTGAAGTTTTTGGTAGTGCGGATATGCATGGTGCTCTAAATCCGCGCACACGCCATGCTGGTGATGTCGAAATTAAATACGGTGGTCTCGTCGCACAAAATGCCTACCTGCAAGCGCTACGGGAAAAGTATCCAGGGCAAGTGCTGCTTCTCGATGGCGGCGATATTTATCAGGGATCGCTGGCATCCAATCTCAATCACGGTGAAGCACTGATCGCAGCCAT
>CAXGWX010000023.1:0-24309 GCA_964013445.1 uncultured Bdellovibrionales bacterium
CAATCCGAATCGTTACAATCCGTATAACCATCCCCATCGTCATCCTTCTCGTTAGTGCATTCTTTACCCGTTTCCGTACAGGCATCGTCCTCGGCACAATCGCTATCTCTGCAGTCCGTCGCCCCATCCGCATCGTTGTCCACGTAGTCCGTGCAATTGGTTTCCGGGCAAGAGCCGGAAGTAGCACAATCCGAATCGTTACAATCCGTATAACCATCCCCATCGTCATCCATACCATTGCTGCACTCTTTACCCGTTTCTGTACAGGCCGCATTGGAGGCACAATCGGAATCAGCGCAGTCGGTCGTGCCATCCGCATCATTGTCTAAGTTATCCGTACAGTTTGACTCGCTGGCGCAATAGTCTTCGCCAGAACAATCCGGGTCAGCGCAATCGGTCCAACCATCGCTATCGTCATCTGCAAGGTTTGAGCACTCCTCGCCGGTCTCGGTGCAAGCCGCATCTGACGAGCAATCCGAATCGTAACAATCCGTGTCACCATCCGCATCGTTATCCACATAATCACTACAGTTCGCCTCGCTTAAGCAATAGGATTCAGACGAGCAATCCGAATCGTTACAATCCGTATAGCCATCCCCATCATCGTCAGCAGAGTTCGAACACTCAGACCCTGTCTCTGTGCACGCATCATTGGACGCACAATCCGAATCATCGCAATCCGTCGAACCATCGCAATCATTATCCGAACCGTCTGTGCACTCTGTTTCCGATTTACAGGCTGCATCGGAACCGCAATCCGTATCACAACAATCGATGCTGCCATCGCTGTCATCATCAAGTCCGTTGGTACAATTGCTTTCCGGCATGCAGTGAGCCTCAGAACTACAATCCGTATCAGCGCAATCGGTCTTGCCATCGCCATCATCATCCGCCGAGTTGGCACACTCCGCACCGGTCTCGGTACAGGCAGAATCGGACGCACAATCCGAATCATCGCAATCCGCCGCACTATCACAATCATTATCAGCACCATCCGTACATGCGGTCTCGGCTGTACAGGCGGAATCGCTGGAGCAATCACTATCACAACAGTCCGTTGATCCATCCGAATCGTTATCGGCTCCATCGGTGCAGGCTGACTCGGTCGTACATGCGGTATGGGTTGAACAATCGGAATCATCGCAATCGGTGTAACCATCGCCATCATCATCACTGCTGTTGGTACACTCGTCGCCGGTTTCCGTACACGCTGTGTTAGTGCTGCAGTCTTCAGTGTCAGCACAATCCGTAAGACCGTCGAGGTCATCATCTCTTGAGTTTGTACAAGAGGTCTCATGGGTCGCCATTTGCGCAAGCCGCATATAAACGGTGTAATCCCCTGCACTGGTCACCGTGAAGTTATAATCTAAACGGGCACCGCAAGATGAAACCTGTCCGGAGGTACATCCTTCATCGGTGTAATCCGGACTCGGCGTAGCATAAAGAGCTGTCGCACTTGACATCGGCTCCGACACACTCGTCCAGCTGCGGCTGTGGCTGATATATTCATTAAACTCGTTCACATCGATCGGGATGCGGGTACTCACAGAGGGAGATGTTGTAAAGACATGCATATCCTCATCCAAAGGTGAAGAGAAAGAGCAAGCCGAAGAGCACGATGTCGTGCCACAGGTACAATCTGAACTCGAATTGCTGCTGGGCTTAGAAACATCGTCCGTATAACAGGTACCACAGCTCGCCCCCAAATACCCGTGGGGATGATACTCCACACTTGAGAGCGTATCACTGAACTCCCAAAGGGGCAGCGGGTTTGATGGGTCGGTCACGTCCAATGCAAAATAATAATTCTCATCATAAAGCCCTTGCCCATTGGCCTGACCGACGATGGCCACTGTCTTCCAATTGCTGCCATCATACGCATCTGTAACCGTGATTGGGCCAGCAACGTAGTTATGATGGGCAAAGCTTTCCGAACCGGATGAAATATCGCGCATCTTTTGCAATTTCCCTATGAGATTATAGGGCACGTAGGCAAAAAGCTCAGCGCCGGTTGTCGCATTGAAGGCGTGCAATGCACCTGCATTCGACCCAATGAGCACAAAAGGGGTCCGGCTGGAATTGGTGCTGGCAAAAGTGCCGTAACCGGATCCTAAATAACTCGAAGAACCGCTAGGCGGACCAACAAAAACAGGTGAAGAGTAACCCCAATCTTTCAGTTTAATACCCGAAGAGTTGCCCATGGATGAAGTTACCCAAGACAGCACCGAGGAGCCGTCTGTCCCCGCTTGTAACAAAGAACTCAAGGTTGGCGAAGTTGTCGCGGAAACAAGCTCAGTGCTGGTCATGCTTACCCGATCGTCCACCATATCGTCGCTTTGCCCAACATAGCCCGCATAAAAAGTACGGGCACTCGCACTCAAAGTAGAATCGTTCGTTTGAGTCGCCGCGTCCCAGGTTGTGCTTAAACTCCCACCGCTCAAGCTTGTTACACTGTTGACCGAACCACCTGCACTGACACCCGAGAGGTCGTAGGCCTTGAGTGCCCCGGAGTAACCCGGGTAAGTATAGGAAGCCTCGAAGAGAAGCTCTTTAGACGTACCACCGATTTGCACCGTGCCGGTGGACAACTTCGAACGCGAGTACTGAAAAGAGGCAATATAATGGTACTTCGCGTAAATTGTACTCACCGTTGGCGTCGTGCTGGCATCACTGGTACGCAAAATCATTCGGTAACGTAAGTCTTGCCCATGGGATTTAAAATTATGGGTATAAGGCAAAGAACGCAGCCCCACCGCCGAAACTTCCTCCCAGGTATCGCCGCCATTGTTTGTCAGGTAAAGCGTCACAGATGTGCCGGTCGGCAAACTCACCCCCAACGAAGCAATCGTCACCCCCACCGCCCCATAGGAAGAACCCGCTCCAAAAAAATTACCGCTCTGGGCCACACCTGACTTATTATAAAGGCCAGAGGCAACACCGTTCTTCAACAAGGCAGAGTAACCGGTATTAATCCCCATAAAAAGGTCCGTTGCCCCCAGACTGTCTGCCCGGTAGAGCGCCCCTGAGAGCAGATGATTCGTATCACCAAAACCAGTGTATAAAACCTCCTGGGCAAAGCGATTGCCACTGCCCTGGTTACGAAAAAGATAAATGTTGTTTGTCGTATTCCCCCCATAGCAGTTCTCATCATCCCGCATCACAACAAAATCCATGTCCCCGTCCAAATCAAAATCCGCCACCGCACCATGGGATGCCCCACCGACACTAAAGGAAATATCCGGCTGCTGAACAAATGGGCCCATCACCCCACCATCATTGCGAAAGTATTTGAGGTCGGGCTGGGAGACGCTTCCGATGACAATATCATTGTCCCCATCCCCGTCATAATCTCCGGGAAGGAGAAGACTTGGTCCCCGGGAATAACTGCCGCTGCTGTCCGCCGTAATACAAGTGCCGGCAGCAAGACTGGTCGCCGTATTCGATCCATTGGCTATCGGCGTATACACATCCACATCTGAAATAAGTGTCTGCCCGGTAGCCACCCCATTAAATGAGCCTGAACTGATTTGTGTGACAAAAAGCTTAAGTAAATTGACCGTATTTGAACCGCTCAAGACAAGAAAATCATCGTAGCCATCACCGTCCCAATCTTTAAGCTGCGCATATTGTGAGGCCCAGTGGGTATAAACTCCTGAGGGATATGTTAAAGACGATGACTGCTCCGTAAAGGTTGGATTCGGCGCTGTGGTAAATGAAGAATCCCCCGTATCCGCTGAACAAGAACCGCTCGACTGTCCACCACCGCTTACCGCATTATTGATGAAAACCTTAACACTAAGTGCTCCAGCGGCTTTAGCGCTTGAGGTATAAAACAAAGCCACATCTGGAAAAGAATCATTGTTTAATTTACCGCTTAAAACCAAGGGCGCCGCATCTCGCGAACAGATGCTGGAATCAAGGGAAGCCAAAGCGGTGGTCGAAACCTCAAAGCCCTCATGACTCGAGCCCCCTTTGTTACGACCAAAAACGAGCTGGCAGGTGCCGGCCTGATTGCGACTCACCATGACAAAATCATCGAGACAGCGACTGTCCATATCAAAGTCACCACCCACCATCGTATAAATGGTGCCCGTATAGTTTTCTCCCAGGGCCAGAGCAAACTTAGCCCCTTTTCCGTTTAACTGAACCTTGCCGCTGCCTGTGGACCAACCCTGAACAGTTGATGCGGAGCCGTCATAATAATTATCCGTACTGAACGATTCAGCCAGAAGCGAAGATGTTCCCACGTTACAGACCGCACGCGCAGGGGCAGGAGCAGCCAGGCATATGATGACTATGGCCAACGCAGCCCAGGTAATATGGAAACCCTTAAGCATCTCTATCTAGTCCACCGTAATTTCAACTTCGATACAGCGCCGACCATCATAGCCATCACTCGCCAATGAACGAACTAAGAATGTCTGATCTGTATCCGTTGTTCGGTCGTTATCGCTCTCAACATTGTCATAAATAAATACCCGGATAAAACCGTTCCCATAGGAACTCCAGGTATCCGACCCCACCAGTTGCCGCCAACCTTCTTCGACGCAATTACCCAACTCCGTATCCGTCGAGGCAACCGCACTCAAGGAACTCCCAGAGCCAATTAAACTATTAATCACACTGGTCTGCGCAGACGGCGATGCTTGATCATCAATATTATAGGGCGCCGCACGCAAGACATCTAATCCTTGCGCTATTCCTGCCTCTGCCAAGAGTACCATATTCTGCGTATTGCGGCTATTCCCAGCCACTCGTATATCCGAACTGACAGATTGCATGACAACCAGTCCAAGCATCATCAGCAAAGCCACGACCGCCACCGCCATCACCAGCGAAAAACCGCGCTCTCTATGATTCAAGCGTCGCCTCATAATGCATTATTCCTTAAAGCCACGGTTGAACGAAAAACCCAGCGTCGATAGTTCCCTAGAACATTGTCTTCTGACTCTAAAGGATAGGTTGCACCATCAAATACGCTGACGTTATGCTTCATCAAACGTGAACGCTGATTGCGGGTGCGCACAATCACCGCTGTTCGCAAAGCAATCACTCGCTGCTGATATGCCAGGGATGTCCCAAAAAGCCCCAAGCCCGCACAATCATCATCACCAACAGAATCCGCAGTCGTGTTGAGATCATCGCACCACACTGCTGTACCGCCATCCCCCAGGAGCCCATTGCTTGGGGAACTCGTATCCAAACCGTACTGAAATTGAATATCCTCTACATCATAGGCAATAATCTGAGCGTTGTCTGCACCCGCCGCGCTCAGCCGGTTCATCTTTAATGTTGGGTGCAAAGGGTCCGTACTTTTATCAATGAAAAAGTCCACCACCTCGGCACGGGCAAGCCGAAAGGAGCCGGTAGAATAAGTACAGGTTAAAGTTGTACTCACAGATGCCCCGCTTAAGTCGGAATTGTAGGTATAAGTGTTATAGCCGCTTGTCAGGTTTGAACAATTTGTAACCCCCGTGAGCAAAACCAAGTCATTGGCCAAACTCCCATCAGAGCAGGTCCCGGCAATGAGCCCATAAATTGGCGCCGTCGACGAGAGACTCTCTGAGGAGGAATGCAATGCACCAACGCTGGTGCTGTTATGGCAGAGTTCCGAACCTGAGGAATTACAACAAATGCCTAGTTCACCTGCAGACGCATCGATGGATAAATCATAAGCCGCATCGTCATATAATTTTTCCGCATCAGCAAAAGCCACACGCATTCGATCAACATTTGTATCGACATTATCACAATCATCTTGCCCTGCTCCCAAGCCGGAGCCGGAATGACTTGAGCCGTCAAAGCAGGAACCAATAAAGGGAGACCCTGCAAGAGTTACGGCAGAAGAGCCAGTGCCATTGCCAACAACAGCAAATCCGCGCCCAGCCTGTCGAGTATAATAGTTCATCACATCAAGGGCGGCCCGCACATTCTGCTGGGCTTCAGCAAATTCCAAAGCCGTATTATAACCTTGTTGCTGGGTTACCATCGTACCTACGATTGCCGCCGCCACAATTGTACCTAAACCCACCGTCAACATGAGCTCGACGAGAGTAAAGCCCCCTTGGCCCCGATCTCTATTCATTGCTCTTCTCATCCTCTACGGCCTTTGAAAAATTCGGGTATAGGTCTCTACGGTTTTCACACTGGCTGCTCCTGGATGGGTTTTCCAGGTTGCACTAACTTTAATATCTTTCGAGTTGCCATTATCTGTTTCCAGGGTCACCGTCACCGCAAACTTTTCAACAGACGGATCGCCCTCCGTAAGCACAGCTCCATTTTGCCGATAATAGACAGCCGCCGTATCCGCAATGCTGTCAAAATCCGTCAGCCATAATTCTTCCACCGTGGAGTTCACCAAATTCGAAGCGATGGTAATATCTGCTGAAACTTGCACTTGTCGCAGCGCATAAATCTGTAGACTCGTTACACCTAAAAGGGCAAATGAGAGAAAGCCCAGAGTAACCATCAGCTCAACGAGAGTGAACGCCCTGGAAGATGCCTTGGAATTATAATGCTTAACGCTCTGCAATGACTGACCTCATCCATGCCTAAAACTTGTCTCTTGTTTCTCTAAACATCGACGATTTTTAGGCATACTAAAGTCAATAGTAACAACAACTTAGGACTGTGGGAAGGGGCAAAAATCCCACGATATGAGCCACTTAGCACGCTCCATATCAGAACGCGGTCAGCAAAGGCTCTTTAGAGTCCTGCCCTTTCACCGCTGGCGCTCTTCGACGAACCGGAAAGCTTGAGATAATCGCGCAGCGCTTCCATGCCTTTTTGCATGTCACCACCAAGCAATTTGCCATCCTGATCGAGAACCGTAAACTTGTTTTCCGCATCGAAATAGTTCGGCATATTTGCACCAGGCATGATGCTCTGCGGATCTTTAAGCCAACGAACAATCCAGTCTGCCTGGAGGCGTTCCGCTGAAAGCTTCAAGTTTGGCGCCACAACAGTTTTAGGAACATTCTCCTGCGATACAACTTTGTCGGTGAAAAGATGACACTGGGTACACTTTCCTCGCTGAAAAAGTTCATGACCGGTCAGCGCTAAACTCACGTCCGGCTCATAGGAAGAAATCTTGCCAAGATCATGGCCTTCAATTCCAGCGAACATCTTAATGATCGTATTCGCTTCACTGTCATCAAACTCGAAGCTCGGCATACGCATCTTCAGCTGCGGCCGCAACATGATTGGATCTTGCAAGAAAGAGAACAACCACTCAGGCTCAGTTTTGTTACCCTGATCTAAAAGCAGAGGCGGAGCATAGCCACGAACCGGCCCTGGCACATGCTCAAGATAATCGAAATCAGGACGTCCCTGCGCTGAATGGAACTCTCCTCGACCTTGTTCATTGACCTTCCAGTACTGAGCAAAATCGCCGCCGTCCCCATCAAAATAATGACAGCCATAGCAATTGAGTTGTCTGGCCATTCTTCGCCCATCTTGAAGGGCTACAAGATCAGGGTCCATGTTACGTTTACGCAGATCGGAAAGGTTATCCTTCACCCTGGACAAGATATAGGTCGTTAAGGCCTCAATCTCATCTTCCGTAAAACCAAACTTTGGCATCTTCAAGAGATCGGCAAAAGCCTTTACTTTACCTCGGTCATAAACCCGCGGTGTATCCAACTTGCTTTGAAACCAAGCAATCTTCGTATGGGGAATTTCGCCGTGCATCATCGCAAAATCAAGCTTGTTCAAAAGCTTGCTACCCCAAGTTGTTAATTCTGTACCAATCGGTCCAGCATTCTCAAAACCTTTGATGTCGTGACAACCTGCGCAACCATGCTTGGCAATAGCCTTTTCACCCACAAGCTCTTCCATTTGATCCGGGTTCAACTTCGCCAAATAGTTGTTCAGTTCAGTACGACGCATACTGTTGCCCAAATTCATGCGCAGTAATTTTTCCTGCAACTCTCCATTTCGAGCAGGCATCTTCGCAACTTCCCAGCCAGGCTTTTTCAATGAAATTAAATAAGCTGCAATATCCGCTGCCTCAGCTTTGGTTAAGCGCAGCGAGGGCATATGGCTCTTGGCAAAATAACCTTTTGGATTGCGAATCCATGAATAAATCCACTCCTCACTCAACTTGGAGCCAATGCCTGAAAGATCTGGACCATGATCGGCTACGGTCTGTTTCTCAGAAGCCATCGAGTGACAAGCCAGACAACCCACCTCTTCGAAAAGTTGCTTACCGCTTTCCGGATTGCCAGACATATTCAGACTCTCTGGGGTGTATGTATCCGCATTGTTGTAGAGATAACTTACGATACCGCGAACTTCCTGCTCATTAAAAACCCGGAATTCTTCAGGCGCATTGTTCTCCAGATCGAAAAACTGAGGCATTTTTGTATCCGGACGAAAATGTTTTGGATTCCATATCCACTGATAGGCAAAATCCTTATCCGCAACTTTCGATGGGTATTTTTCTAAGCTCGGTCCGACTTTACGCAATACATTGGTTAGGCCATCAATTTTATGGCAGCCGAAACAGCCCACATTTTCAACGATCTCCCGACCCTTATTGTATTTGTCGGCACCGCCAATCGCTACTTCCGCATCATGGCACTTCGCACAAGAGGCTTCCGCATATTTTGCGGGAACCTGCGGCCAGTCCCAATAATGGGGCACATGCCAATTATAATCTTCGGCCCATTGCGCGGCCTCTTCTTCATTTTCAGGTGTGTGATAAACCCGATCGAAATCTATCGCATGCCCCCGACCCTCATGACATACGGTGCAACCGTAACTTTCAACCGGGTGTGGACTCTTGGAAGTCATGAAAAGGTCTAAATTGGGGTGCGCCTTAAACTGAGCTGTTTCCTTACGTAAATCTTCACGAATATCCGCTAAGTATTCAATCAACTCACCGCGGCTACCTTCATCTTCAATATTTTCTTCCGCCCAGGCTTCGATACTCAGCTCTGGCTTCTCTTGAAAAGTTACGATTTCCTCAAGAGCGTATTTGGCATCATCGCCACTTAGCGCTTCCTCAATAAAGTATTTTGTATAATCGACAAGCTCGCCTTCAAATACGGCCCGGGTTGACTCCCTCAAGAAGCGTCCAGTCTCCGCATGGGCTTCATAATTCCTGCTGGCGATACCCATATGGCAGGTTTCACAACGATCTTCCTTTTGAACTGTAGCAAAATTATAATCATCACGAATATCCGGAATAACCCGCTGCTTAATCTTTAAAGTCGGCGACATAAAATCCAGGAGCGGCGCATCTCTAAAAACATCGTTAAAAAAGTTCGAAGCGATTTTATCTAAACGCTTGTTGTAGGAAATAACTTCCTTCTGGGCTTTTTCCAATGCCGCATTGGCTTCCTTATTCGCCGCGAGCAGTTTATCCAGTTTGCTCTGCGCAAAGTACAGCTTTTCATCTTCGACCTTGAAAATCTTTTCAAGATCATCAACTTCTTTTTCATCAGCAGCAAAAGCGTCCTTTAGCTTTTTCTTTTCGACTGGAGTTTTTGCATACTCCAAACCATGCTCCAGGGCATAGCGCTTATCCGCCAAATCTGCTTTCTTGAACTGGTAATTCTGCTTGGCCAAATACAGCACATCGCTTTGCGCCTTGAGTTCACCCCGGCTGGTCTCAATATCTGCCTGCTGCGCTACAACTTTTGCCTCGGCCTCATCGACCGCAGCCTCCAGCTTAGCCAACTCTTCTTTTTGGATTTGCTTTTGTGCTTGTGCCTTTTCATACTCAAGCCTGTCTCGCTCAATCTGCTGAAAATCCCGCTGCACATTTTTCCATGAGCGGTCATAATCAGCCCAAACCATCCACACACTGCTAAGCATCAAAACAATGGCGGAAATGGCGAACCAAAAATTTAAGGTTGGTATGTGATATGCTTCATCTGGTCGGTTGGTACGTGCCACTTTGCTTTCCTCACAACTCTAAATATTAAAAAAGTATTCCGGTATAGCGACGATATACTTCAGGTTTACGGTCCAACGTAAAACCATCTTGATGGGCAATGACATCATCGTCAAAAACAAAAAGATAAACGTATAATAGCGCACTGCTCCCATCTGTAGGCGCATCTTTTTAAAGAATTCACCAATCTTGAAGAAGGGAATCTTATCGAAGAGAACAGGTACGACAAACATATAAGCCAGGGTCAAGATAATCCCGAGCGCTTCGCGCTTGAGCCAATGCTCAGGCAGCCCCATCCCCAGTGTTTTAATAAAGAACATTTCCGAAAGGTTCAGGTTATTTAGCACCGGTTGTTTGTGAACATCCCAGTAATCAAAGGGGCCAAAGAAGTTCCAGTTCGGCCCACGCATCACGGTGCCAAGGAAAATCAGAGCCATCCACAAAACCAGGTAGCCAAAATTGAAGAACGAAATTGCAAACCAGCGTTCTTTAATTGTGTAGTAACCGTTGCCTTTGGGATTCTTATCCAAATAAGGAATGGCCATCAAACCAACGATGATCAAGCTCGGCGCAACAACACCGGCCATCCACGGGTCAAAATAAACCAACATTTCCTGTAGCCCCAAAAAGTACCATGGCGCTTTTGAAGGGTTAGGTGTTGCCGCACTCGATGCGGGTTCTTCCAACGGAGCCATAATAACAATCGACCAAACAAGAAGCAGGGCGGTGCAGAAAATACCAACAATAAATTCAATATAAATAAGGTGTGGCCAGACAAGAACCTTAACTTCCTTGCCCTCCTCCTCAATCATCGGTCGTCCTTCAGCCTTACGCTTGTCGTTTTCGACGCCTCGCCAGAAACCAAGCCAGGTGAAATAAACCGACATGAAAAGCATGGCGATAATTGGAATGTTATCCCCTTTGGTCGCAATCGAATAAAAATTCGAATCGGTCAAAGCAAAGAGATAGAGTGCAAAAAAGATCCCCATCATGGTGAATGCAATTTTTGGCTTCACCCATTTATCGGCCCAAATCACCGAGGCAAAGCACCAGACCACCATCAAAATGAAAAATGGCTCTGGCTCGCAGATCTTATTAATGATCAGTTTTAATGTATCAGATGCTGCTTCCATCTAAATCTGTCCTTCGTTTCGAAAAATTACTCAACTCAGCTTACATTGGGCCGCTGATGCCACCATCCTTACGAATACGCCAAAAATGCACTGCCATCAAAAGCGCTGCCCCTAAGGGTATCGCCACACAATGCAAAACATAAAATCGTAAAAGCGTTGCCTCCCCGACAAACCTGCCGCCTAGAAGGCCAAACCTCACATCCGACCCGGCATGCACCAGGGAAATATCACCCACCTTAATGAACATCGCTCCTGGTCCCTCGTGACCAAGCAGAGGTGTTGCACGAGCCA
Organism: uncultured Bdellovibrionales bacterium; assembly: GCA_964013445.1. Taxonomy (GTDB): domain Bacteria; phylum Myxococcota; class XYA12-FULL-58-9; order XYA12-FULL-58-9; family JASMKV01; genus JASMKV01. The sequence goes on from CAXGWX010000023.1 coordinate 11,323, forward strand.
TGTTCGTACCAACCGTAACCGCCCAGATCGCCAGCTGATCCCAAGGTAGAAGATAACCGGTAAAGGAGAGGAGAAGAGTTAACACGAGCAAAATAACACCGATGTTCCAGTTGAACTCGCGAGGTGGCTTATAGCTACCGGTCAAGAAGACGCGGAACATATGCAACCAAACGATAATAACCATCGCGTGCGCACCCCAACGATGCATTTCTCTAAACAGTCCTAAAGGCACGTGCTCACGCAAGGCTACAATATCGACATAGGCATACTCTGCTGTAGGTCGATAATAAAACATCAGCAACACACCGGTTACCGTTTCAACGAGAAACAAGAAGAATGACAACCCCCCCATGCACCAAGTGTAAGAAAGCATAACGCCACTCTTACGAATTCGCACTGGGTGCAAATGCATAAACACATTGGTGATAATAACCAATGCACGATTACGGTCATTGTTCATCCAGCCGTGCCGAAAAATCGAGCGCCAAATTTGTGAATCATAAATTGGCTGAAAAATGCTCTGTTGCCGCTTGGGCACGTGGGCCGGTCTTAATTCCTTATCATCTGCCATGATACCGCTTCCTTTTATTCAATTTAATCAAGCACCCATGGGTAGGTACGCTTCCGAGTCCTCCCACTGTCCTTTTTCTTGCTGAAAAATTTTCGATTTATCCACTAAGATCTGCCCATCGTCGCTCAAGCTTATTTTATAACGCTCAAGTGGCCGTGGTGCAGGACCTTCAAAGTGTATCCCTGTAATATAAAAACCCGAACCGTGGCACGGACACTTAAACTTTAGATCCGCACTCAACCAGTTCGGCGTACACCCTAAATGGGTACACACTGTCGACAAAGCATAAAAACCGCCCTTTTCCCGAACAACCCAAACGCCATATTTAGCCTTCCAACGAATATCAACTTTGCCTTCCTGATACTCATCAGGATAACCGGCCTTAAAGGCCATCGGTGGTTCAAACAAAACGTTAGGCATCATAAAGCGACCCATAGCCGCCACACAGGCGCCCATGGCCGCCGTAAACATCAACCAACCTAAACCCAACCAATTAACAAACGAACGTCGAGTGACTTCACCACTCAATGCCGCTTTCTCTATGGAACGAAAAACTTTAAATCCCATCGTCCTTCACCTCAAAAACTAGTTGTTTCAGCACGCGCTAAAAGCTCCTTCGCCAAGCCCTGCGCCTTAATGTCTTTGTCATGTTCCGCAATACGTACCAAACGCTCACGCAAATCTTTTGTATTCAAACGACTCGCGGAGCGAATAGCATTAAAAAATTGCTCCTGTTGCTTAAGCGTATCTAATCCTTCTGCCCGAGCCAATGGTCCTCGGTCCAGAATTTCCGCAATAATTGCCTCGCCCGCACCATTACCATGACGCGCCAAAGCAAAAGCTGCATTCCATTTTACGGAAGGCGCATTATCACCAAGCAGTTGCTCTAAACGCTCAATGCCATCCATCGTGCCCAATACCCCTAAAACATAAGCTGCTACGGAACGATACTCCGCCGTATCACTCTTCGAAACCTTAATCACCGCCGGCACGGAACCTGGGTCCTCAAGCATTGTCAAAGCAATCAGACTGTTCACAACGGTTTCAGAGTCTGTATCATCTAAGGCCTTGGTTAAAACCGAGGTATAAGTTTTGTCGCCAAGATAACCAAAAGTGAGAGCCAAATACCGGCGTACTTGTGGGTCACTGGTTTTCTCATCTTCAAAAATATCTTTGAGTTCAGGACCTAAAACCCGAATGTCTGCTAAGCGCTGCCGATAAGAGGCATCATCATCATTCGAGCCTGGCTGAATGTGTTTGGTTAAAGCAAAAGCGGCCTGCCAACGCTGGTGGTGACCACCGTTGCGCAACTGCCCAACCAATTCCCCTGGCGTGGTATTGTCGCCGGTCATCAAAGAAATGATAACGTAGACGCCAATCGCAACAGAGGCGACAAGAAAGGGTCCGAGAATAAACGCGTAGAATTTTTTCCAAACCGGATTCTCATAGAACGAAACGCGCTCTTGTTGAGGCTCTTGCGTTGCGTTATTTTCCAAGGACTCGCTCATCACTACGCCACATCACCTCGACCGAGATTAACGAAATCCGTACCGTCCGGATTACGCACAATAATAGCTTCCTTTTGACAAACGTCTTCACACAAACGACAAGCGGTACAATTTTCTGGAGCCACCATCTTAACAACCGACGTTGAGAGGGGTGAAGTAACATCGCGGACAATTTCTAGACAATCAAAGGGACATAAATCTGGACAAAACTCGCAACCAGAACAAAAGACTTCATCAACAACAGCAATCGGTCGTTCGCTCTTCTTTTTAATAAAGGGAATTGGCAATCCCTTAGCATCAAGAATTGCTTCGGTTGGACAAACAATCCCGCACGCACCGCAATCGATGCAAGCCAAAGGATCAATCCAATGAATACGTTTTGACTCGCCGGTGATGCACTCTACAGGACATTTTTTCGCACAAGCCGTACAACCAATACAGAGTTCTGGAATAATATCAAAAGCCATCGTTACCTTTCCCGCCAAAGTCACCTTTAGAACAAAATGGGTCGCCCCCGTTTACTTAAAACAATAGCTTAAGGCAACATAAACGTTAAGGAAAATATGAAGTTCGGCGACCTAAAATTGCCCTTAAAAGCACCGCCTCACGGAGCACTTTTTGGCGTGAAATCGGCACCTGTTTTGCCAGCTGATAGGCTGATGATGACGGTATATAAAATGCCTCTTGAGATGGCTCTGGCGCTTTAGATAGGGGCTTAGGGGCAACCTCAACCGGTTCGGGTGGGCTCTCGACCGGAAGCTCGGCAGGCTCCTCTCGGCTCAGACTGGCTTCTGCCGCCAATAATTGGCGAAAGATATCACGCATATGCTCCTGATCGTCCAACAGTGCCTGATAGATGTCTAAGAGGGGCCCGTGGCTTAACTGCGCTTCGCTAAATTTACGATTTATCCGCTCAAAACGACGATCGATAACTTTAAAAGTCTCACCAATGGCTCTAAACTCAGCCTCCCAACCATGATCTTCTCCCTCAAGCAAAGCCGCTTCAAGCTCTGAAAGCCGATTGAAGAGCTTCTCCTGAGCCCCATCGAGGTGCCGCAGCTGAGCGCGAACTTCCGCCACATGCTGCGCCCGATCCGGCTCTACACTGGTTGCCTGGTGCTCCACCGGAACTTTCTTCTCAGAGCTAAAAAAGCGCTTAAAAAAGCGCTTGATCGCCGGAATGATAAAATAGAAGGCGATCAAAAGATTGATCAGATCCTCAATCCACTCACTCAAATTCATCGGCTTTGACCTGCCATTAAAGTCCGGTATTTTGGCTTTCCAAGGGAGGGGCGCTCAGAGCGTAAAAGGCGCGGCGCCAAACCTTGGGACGGAGGCGGCTCCAAAAGGATAACCCACTGTAATCGTTGACGAAACTCAGGCGTTTCGATTTCTGCCTGGAATCTCCCGGAGTGCAGCTGCGATGCCATCAGACGATCTCCGAATTAGGAGGGTTCCTGTCCACCTTCATCACCGGTCTGCCCGCCACCAATAGACGTACGCATCTGCGTATCCGCTTCCACATTCTTCAGGTTATAATAGTCGAGAACGCCAATATTCCCTTCCCGCAAAGCTTCGGACATGGCCAAGGGAACCTGAGCCTCGGCTTCAACAACCCGGGCCCGCATTTCACCAACTTTGGCCTTCATTTCCTGTTCGGCAGCCACCGCGATGGCTCGGCGTGACTCGGCTTTTGCCTGGGCGATCTGCTTGTCGGCTTCCGCCTGCTCGGTCTGTAACTTGGCGCCAATATTGGCCCCCACATCCACATCCGCAATATCGATGGAAAGGATCTCAAAAGCTGTTCCCGCATCGAGGCCTTTAGAAAGAACGTATTTTGAAATGTTGTCCGGATTCTCCAGCACATCTTTGTGGGTTCCAGCGGAACCGATGGTTGAAACCACACCCTCACCAACACGGGCCACGATGGTTTCCTCCGTTGCACCACCAACCAAACGATCGAGATTCGTACGCACGGTGATGCGAACATAGGCGCTTAACTGAATACCATCTTTGGCCATGGCGGCAATTTTAGGCGTGGTAATCACTTTCGGCAAAACACTCATCTGCACCGCCTCAAGCACATTACGCCCGGCCAAATCGATGGCCGCTGCCCGCTCCATCGGCAAAGCAATCGACGCTTTATCTGCAGAAACCAGAGCCTGGACCACCAAGCCCACATTACCCCCTGCCAAATAGTGGGCTTCAAGTTGATCAATCGAAGTTTCAATACCCGCTTTCGAGCCCATAATACGGGCCCCCACCACCACCGACGGCGGCACCTTGCGCAAGCGCATTCCAACCAAGGTAGCGATTCCTACGGGCACACCTGAAGTCAGAGCCTGAATCCACAATCCGACTGGTACGAACCAAAGCAGAAACGCCAGCAGTATAAAAATTGCAAAAATAACAAAAACAGCCGCAATACCTGTGCCACCCATTGTCTTAAACTCCCTCTTTACTTTTTATTCATTCTTATCCAAGGGTCTTACAACAACCCGATTGCCCTCGACCTCTGTAACTTCAACCTCTTGACCTTCTTCCACGAAGCCACCTTGGCTGACCACATCGACGCGTTTTCCCGCAAATTCCGCAATGCCCGCTGGCCGGAGCGCACCTTGAACCACTCCCCGCTGGCCGAGCAGCGCATTGTCCGCAACCGGCGTTGAAACATAACCGTCGGTTGCCTCGGTCTGCGTCTCTAAAACCAAGCGTGAGCCTAACCATGAACCAGGTAAATATTTTGTAATAAAATAGAGGCCAATGAGAATAATGGTTAGGGCCAAAGCCAAATGCACCGCAACCCTCGACGCGGACTCGCCAATATAGCCCAGCTCAAAAGCCACATCCCAAGGAATATTCAACTCCACCAAAGCCATGACCAAACCTGCACCTAAACAGGCAAAGCCTAAAATCCCCGCAATGCCAAAACCGGGGATGACAAGAAACTCAACAAGTAAAAGCAATGCACCGACAACAAAGCAGAGCATTTCTTCCAAGCCCGCCAAGTGGGCGGCGTACTGGCCAAAGAAAAAGAGTCCCAACAAAACTAACCCCAGAGCACCGGTCACACCAAAACCGGCCGTATACAGCTCCATCATCAGCGCCAGAAACCCTAAGGACATAAGCATGGAGGACACTGCCGGCTGAGTTAAGGCCCGCGCCAGCTTTTCCCCCCAATCGGTTTGTAAAGACAAACGCTCGGCCTTCTGCAAATTCAAAAGTGCAATCGCCGCCTCGTAATCTGCGACGATGGCATCCGCAACTTTGTGCTGGAATGCCTTTTTACTCGTTAAGGTCAGGAGCTTGCCCTTTTCGCTTATATCTTCAATCACAATATCCGCATCCACCATGGCTTCGGCGATATCTGCTCGACGGCCCTTTGCTTCAGCAGTGGCACGCATTTCCGCCCGCATATAAGAGACAACTTTTTCACTGGTCGCTTTGGCCTTACCACCGTCGGACTGCACCGGCGTCGCTGCTCCAATCGAAGCCCCTTCACTCATAATGATCGTATCACTCGCCAAAGAAATAAGAGCGCCGGCAGAAATGGCCCGCCGATCGATAAATGTGATCGTCGGCATCGGTGCACCTAAAAGCGCATCGCGAATGCGCACCGCCGCATCAACACGGCCGCCAAAAGTCTTCATCTTGAGGATAAAAACGTCTTTGGCACTGCCCTTTTCCACGGCCCGCTCAATATAAGCCGCCAGCCCCAAATCAATGGTGCCTTCAATATCAACCTCAATAAGCTGCTTTTCTACGCCACCATTGGCATCGTAACCCTTTAAATCCTCGGCAGAAATGTCCAAATCCTGGACCTCCTCAGCCTTTGGCGGCGTATCTTTTGTCGGTTTAACCGCCGGCGCCGCAGCGGGCTCTGCCTTTTGCTCTGGTGACGCTGCAGGGGAACCCTTTTCTGCCAATGCCACCACCGGAATCAAGAAACCGATCAGAAGAGATGCAAAAAAGAACTTTATTAACAGGAGCTTAGGGGTTTTATACATGACTATCCACCACGGTTCACGACCCAACTCATATCGCTGAGAAGTTCGTCCATCGAGCCTTCATCCTCTGCATTATAAAAGCCTCGAATCTGCATGCCCCCATCGATCAAAACAAAATGGGAGCCGTGAAAAATACCTTCAAAATTGCCATCCGGGCGCTGCCCTCCCATACTTATTTTTAGGCTTTCGCTCACGGTGTTTTTCACCTCATCCAGTGGCCCTGTCAAAAATGACCATATAAAAGGACTCGCACGATGCTCCTGAGCATAATCTAAGAGTCGTTCCGGTGTGTCGTAGTCCGGATCGACACTAAAAGAAACAAGCTGCACCGCTTGGTGCAAGTGACGTACCCGGTGCTGTACCTCAAACATCTTTTTAGTGAAGGCGGGACAAACCGTCGGACAGCGGGTGAAAATAAAATTGGCCACCCAAATTTTGCCTGCCAGTTGTTCCTGACTGTCAAAATTGGCACCGTACTGGTTGGTCAACGAAAAATGTGCCACCTGCCCCAGATGCGGTAAGGCATCGGGCAGATTTGCCCGCACGGCCCGTGTGATCGGCCAGGAAAAAATAAGCGCCACCCAGAGCAACCAAAACCCTGGATGCCCGACCCAGCGCTTCACAAAGCGGTCAATACGCGCTGCTCTACTTTCGACGTCTTTTTCCATTTCCGCAAAGACCTATAGAAGAGACAAAGGGTAAAGGTCAACGCCTTTACCTGGTCGTTAGAGAAAATCATTTTGTACCAACCTCGTCCGAATTTCTCCTGCAATTGCAAGAAATTAATATTGTGGGTGCGATATTATGGCTTGCCCTTATCGACAATGAGCGATAGATTCAGCGGCGTGAAAATTCTCACCCAATGACAAGAGGATATCGACATGAGCGCAAATGCTGATAGCCATCATCATGGTCCAGTGGATTGGCCACAGGAGGAACACGTTGGCAAGATTACCCCCGGTAAGCTTGGCATGTGGATCTTTTTACTCTCCGATGCTTTTTCCTTTTCAGGCCTTCTACTGGCTTATGGAATTCGTCGAGGCGCCAGCGATATGTGGCGCTGCTCAGAAGAACTTTTTAATCAAGGCCTTTGTCCTTGGTTAGAACGCCCTGAGCCGGAGCTCGGTATTAACTTTACCGCCGGCCTGACATTTCTTTTGATCTGTTCTTCCGTGTCCATGGTTATGGCCTACGCTGGGGTTGTCGAAAAGGACATGAAGTCAGCAAAAATGTGGATGGGAATAACCATTTTAGGTGGTTTCCTTTTTCTCTGTGGTCAGATGCAAGAATACTTCGGAACTTTTGAAGCCATCTTTCACCACGAGGGGCTTATTAGAGAAGGACTTATTTTTGGCCAATCCAATTATGCCACAACGTTTTATGCGATTACCGCATTCCACGGTATGCACGTTCTAACCGGGGTTATTTATTTAACGGTTATATGGATCAAAATGCTAAAAGGTCATTTTGATGATGGCAATGCCAATATGGTTGAAATAGCCGGGCTTTTTTGGCACTTCGTCGATCTGGTTTGGATTCTCGTGTTTACTCTTATCTACCTCATTCCCTTATAGGAGCTGACAATGGCTGTGAATAAAAAGAAGTATTGGCAAATTTTCGCATGGCTAACGATATTGACCGCTCTCGAAGTCGGGGTTGTCTACATACCGGGTATATCCATGACCGCACTTGTCTCCTGTTTGATTCTGATGGCCATAGGTAAAGCGGCGCTGGTCGCATATTACTTTATGCATCTCAATCATGAAACAAAGCTTGTGCGTAACAGCGTAACCTTCTGCCTCGCTATTCCGGCGGTCTATGCCATCGCCTTGATTGGTGAAGCAGCCTGGAGACTACTCGCGTGAAAACAGTGAAGTCATTCATACTTGCTGCAGCAGCATTGTGCATCACCCTAAGCGCCCCTCAAAGTGCTTGGGCCTGCCCTGCTTGTGCAGGAAACAATGATGGCGGTACCACCTACATTATTATTCTTGGTTTGATGATTCTTTTACCCTTTGGGGTAACTTATATTGTTTACCGTCTTTTGAAGCAGGGCGAAGCCAATGAAAAACAAATCATTGCCCAATTCGCCGACGTATCAGAAGGGAGAACACCTTAAAATGAAATGGTGTAAATCTATTCAAAACCTAGTGGCCTTTTTTAGCGTAAGCTTGGTTAGCGCTTTAGCCTACGCACAACCCCAACCAGAAAGCGGTTTCAACATGCCGCGAGACGTATCCCTCGACGGGTATCGTATTGACTGGTTGATTAATATCACCATGGTCTTCTGTGTGATTCTTTTTGTCATCATGTGCATCTGGATGCTCTGGGCTATACTTCTGCACGGCAGAAATCATAAAGCGGACTATGATACGGGTGACTCAAAACATCACGTCATGATTGCCTGTACCATTTCTGCCCTAATCTTCTTTGTTGTCGACGGTAACCTCTTCTACAATTCAGTGATCGACTTGAACGAGGCCTTTTGGAACTTTGAAAAAGCCGAAGGCTCGGACGCGGTTCAAATTGAAGTTAACGGACGGCAGTGGGTTTGGGACGCTCGTTACAAAGGCGCGGACGGCAAATTCAATACGCCGGACGATATTGTGACCCGCAACGATATTCGAGTTCCAGTCAACACCCCAATCGGTATGCAATTGACTTCCGTCGATGTTATTCACTCATTTTTCTTACCTAACCTGCGGGTTAAAACCGATGCGGTTCCCGGTGACGTTAACCGTATCTGGTTTCAAGCCACTGATACGGGTGATTTTGAAATCGTTTGTGTGCAGCACTGTGGTGCGGCCCACTACAAAATGCGCGGCATCCTAACCATCATGCCGGAAGATGAATATAAAGCATGGCATGACGAGGCGTCTCGTCGAGCCAAGCTCGCCTTTGATCCAGAAGATAAATCAGCTCAATGGGGCTGGGCTTGGGAGGAGCTATAATTATGGATTTACAACCCATTCACCACGAACCTACCAGTTTCGTAAAAAAATATTTATTCACCACCGATCATAAAGTTATTGGCAAGCAATTCCTCTGGGCCGGACTTCTCTTCTTACTTTGGGGCGGCTTACTGGCCATGATGATTCGCTGGCAGTGGGCTTATCCGGGTGAAAAAGTACCGGTTATCGGTGATATCTTTCTTAGAGAAAGTGGCGGTGCCGTAACCCCTTCCCTTTATCCGAAGCTCTTTACCAACCACGGGCTCATCATGATTTTCTGGGCTATCACACCCATGCTCATCGGTGCCTTTGGTAACTATTGTATTCCCCTCATGATTGGTGCCCGGGATATGGCATTTCCATTGCTGAATATGCTCTCCTTCTGGGTTTTCGTCATTTCACAAATTATGGTTGGTGCGTCATTCTTTTTTGACAACGGCGCTGCAGCTGCGGCATGGATTTCCTACCCACCAATGTCTGGAAACATTGGAACCCCGGGGCACGGCCAAACCATGATGATGGCGGCTATCTTTGTCACCGGTGTTGCAACCATTATGGGTGGTATTAACTATGTCACGACAGTTATCCGCTTTCGTGCCCCCGGCATGACCTGGATGCGCTTACCACTGACCGTATGGGGACTCTGGCTAACCTCAATCCTCAATGTTCTTTTTGTACCGGTCTTAGGCTCTGCTGGCCTACTGCTTATTCTCGATCGTATGTTCGGAACGCAGTTCTTTGTTGCCGGTGCCAACGCTACTGGAACCGGTGGTGATCCTATTTTGTTTCAACACCTGTTTTGGATCTTTGGCCATCCGGAAGTATACATTCTGATCTTACCTGCTTGGGGTATTGTCGGTGACGTGATTTCCTTTTTCTCCCGCAAGCCAGCTTACTGGTACAAGGGAACTGTGATTGCGCTTATCGCCGTTACGGTTTTGAGTGCGGTTGTTTACGGTCACCATATGTTCATGACCGGAATGAATCCTCTTCTTGGACAGAGTTTTATGATTCTGACCTTGGTCATTTCAATTCCGGCGGAAGTACTTTTCCTAAACTGGTTACACACCATGTGGAAAGGCTCTATACGCCTAACCGTTCCCATGCTTTTTGCCTTGGGTACAGTTTTTGTTTTTGGTCTCGGTGGACTCACAGGAATTTTCTTGGGAACAATTTCTACGGACATTTACCTGCATGACACCATGTATGTTGTCGGACACTTCCACTACACCATGGCTGCGGCAACGTTCCTTGGAACTTTTTGTGCCGTCTATTTCTGGTTCCCTAAAATGTTTGGTCGCAAGATGAACCCCATGTTGGGCAAATTGCACTTCTGGTTTTCTTTCATCTTCATTACCTTGGTTTTTGGTGGACAATTGATTGTCGGCTATGCGGGTCAGCCACGCTGGTTCTTTGACCCCTACCAGTACACCTTTTTGCAACACCTTCATGATGCAAATATCAAAACATCCTGGGCTGCATTCGCATTGCTCTTTGGCCAAATCTTTTTTGTGATTAACTTCTTTAAGAGCATGTTTGCTGGTGAAGAGGCCGGAGACAACCCTTGGGAAGTTGGAACCCTGGAGTGGACAATTCCGTCACCACCTCCGGTGCACAACTTTGATCCAATCCCTACGGTTTATCACGGTCCCCATGAGTACGCCCACCCTGGTGTACTAGAGAAGATGGGTAAGGACTGGCTGGGACAAGACGAAGCCTTTGAGGGCATCGAGTTATCTGCCAGTACAGATGAGAAGGTTGCGCAAAGCGCATAACGTGGAGCAAAGTTAAGAGAAGAATGTCCAGCATGGCTGCCAAGATTGTCGAAATGCCGCCCCACGTGGCGGCACAAAACCGAGCGCGACGGGAATGGACCGCCCTGCTCGGTATGATATTCGTCCTGGCCGCATGGGCTATGATGTTTGCTGCTCTCTTCTTCTCCTATGCGATTGTTCGAGTGCGCTCCAATGTTTGGCCACCGGTCAACGCCCCTGAGTTCTCTATTATGCTGCCCGCAATCAATTCATTTGTGATTGCGCTTAGCTCCTTGGTCCTGCATCGCGGCGTTTCTCATCTGCGTAAAGAAAAGTTCGCAGCCTTTCGCAACGCCTTTATCCTTGGTTCCGTCTTTGCGGCCTTGTTTCTTGGGCTACAATGGCACTTCTGGAGTGACTTAATGGCCACGGGACTAACCCCTGACTCCGGTTCTTATGCCTCGATTATTTTTGGCTTAACCTGGGTCCATGCTGCCCACGTTCTTATCGGTTTTTTCGCTCTTGTTTATTTGTCGATTCAAGCCTGGCGTCAGGCCTATCGTTTGGAAAATTCAATAACCGTTCGTTTGTGGACAATGTACTGGCATTTTGTCGGCATTGTCTGGTTGCTCATGTTTGTAACCATTTTCATTATGTGAGTTGATTATGAAAAAGTTATTAGTAAACACATTTGCCCTCTTTACCTTACTCTTGCTTGCCACTGGTTGTGATAAGCACTTTAAAGAACCTATGATTCTAGGCGGTCAGGAAGTATCCGCGGCTGTCCTTAATCAGGGTAAAGAAAAATTCATGCAAAACTGCTACGCCTGCCACGGCGCGGTTGGTGACGGTAAGGGGCCAGCAAGCCATTATATGCGCCCAATACCGCGTGATTTCACCCATCCGGAAGCATACTTTAAGTTTGGTGGTGTTGAAGCCGGCCAGCTTCCTAACGACGAAACCTTGGTTCAAATTATTAAAGAAGGCCTTGATGGCACCCCTATGTTACCTTGGGACCTAACGGATGAAGATACTCACGCCGTCATCCAATATATCAAAACACTCTCCCCGCGCTGGCAAAAAGAAAAGCCCGGGAAAATGATCGTTGCGCCTAAAGACCCATGGGCAGGCAATGAAGCGGCAGCCATTGAACAAGGCAAGAAACTATATCATGCCACAGTTCAATGCGCTCGATGTCATCCAAGCTATGTCTCCAAGCAGGAACTCTTTGATGTAACCAAGGAACTCCTGGGCTACGAAATGGGAGAAATCAACGACGATATCTACGACCCGCAGTTGCGCGATAGCTCCTACGGCCATAAGCTTATCCCAATTGATTTTACCTACCACCCAATCAAGACCGGTACGGAACCGAAGCGACTCTATCAAACCATTGCCGCAGGTATTGGTGGCACGGCGATGCCTGCCTGGAGCACACTTACGGAACAAGATTTATGGGCCCTAACACACTATGTTAAGAGCCTGGCCGATATTCGCGACACCCCAAAGGCTCAAGCACTGCAGAAGACCCTGCGCTCGCAGCCTCCATTTGTTCCACCGCAGCCTGAGGAAAATACAGAAGCTGTAGAAAACTAAATCTACTCTCACTGTGCGACTTTATACACTGCATAGATTTTTCATTATCGTTGTATTGCTCTTCTCCGCGCTGATGGTGGCCTACGGCTTTTACGGCTACTTCTCTCGTGACGACGGTGGTGCCTTAGGTAGCGGTCTGGCCGGCTTAATGTGCGCTGTACTCGGCGTCTACTATCGATCTTGGTTTGTGCGTAAATTTAAAGACTGAACATAATACGCAATCGCCCAAATTTCTTCTGAACTTAAGCTCCCTGCCCAGCTCGGCATTGCCGTTCCTCCGACTCCTGCAGCAACAGCGCGGTAAATATCCTTAAGACTCTCACCTGCCCGCAAAACATCTTTTCCAAAATGGGTTGCAACAACGGCCCCTTCGATATTTTGACCAGGCTTGGGTGTTGGGGCACTCTCTTGGTTCGTGTGATGACAGGAAATGCACTGTGCTTTTTTGTGATAGAGTTCTTTGCCTAAGACAATGGCTTCGCCTGCCCTACCCTGAAAAACATCCTTAGTGAATACCACCGGAGTTCCTGCTTTTTCTTTTTTCCAACGTTCAGAAAATAACTTGATATACTGGATCACCGCCTGAACATCCGCATCCGC
>CAXGWX010000024.1:0-22891 GCA_964013445.1 uncultured Bdellovibrionales bacterium
GTTCGCTCGGGTTTTATAGCCCATGTCGATTGTCTTGAGCGCGTTTTCGTAAATTGGAATCGAATTTTTTTGTATGACCGCCTGGACGTTGGAAGCCCGAACCTGCTCCGCCAAATGTCCAAGAAGTCCAAAGCCCGTAATGTCCGTGGCGCTTTTCGCACCGTGTTGGAGCATCAGATTAACAGCAGCTCTGTTGGTTTGTTGCATACCCTCGAGCGCATCGCCAATGTCGTCGATGCTCAAAGCATCGTTCTTCACGGCTGTTGTCAGAGTTCCGGTACCTATCGGCTTGGTGAGAATAAGTGCTAAATCAGCTTCCAAACTATCGTTGGTAAGAAGATGGTCAGGCTTGCCCTCACCGATGACCGCCAGACCCATATAGAGATCTTTTCCTTCTACGGAGTGTCCACCAAGAATGGGGGCTCCGTTGGCCAGCGCGAGTTCACCGGCGCCTTGCATGATTTGGGCGCGGATATCGTCTGGGATATCGGAGGGTGTTGAAATAAAACTTAGGGAGGCTACGCCTTGCCCTCCCATGGCAAAAATATCTGAGAGTGCGTTGGCTGCCGCGATGGCACCGAAAGCTTTGGCGTCATCGACCAAAGGGGTGATCACATCGATACTTAGGATGAGGGCTTTATTGTCGTCAATTTTATAAACCGCCGCATCTTCGGCGTTTCCTATACCGCAAAGAATGCGCTCATCCTCAGGTACGGGCAGCGCTTGAATAATTTGCCGCAACGCCGTTGGGCTCAGCTTTGCTGCTCAGCCGGCGCAGTCGACACGTTGGGTTAGTCTAAACTCACTCATATTTCTGACTTAACATATTTAGAGGTGAATAGCTATCTGCAGGGCCTCAAGTAAGAAAAGCGATGGCCACCAAAAGATAAATCAAAACGCCTAAAAGGTCACAGCCGGTGGTGACCAAGGGGCCGGCGGCAATCGCTGGATCGATGCCAACTCTTTTAAATAAAGCGGGTGCGGCGACCCCGACAAAAGATGCAAGTGTCATGGAGCAGATCATGGCTGTGCTGATCGCAATGCCCAGCATTGGTTCTCCTTGCCAAAGTTGGGCAAAAAGCCCGACGCTGATGCCGGCGGAGATGCTCATGATAAAGCCAACACTCAATTCGCGGACAAAGGTTTTCGACATATTGCGTATATCAATTTTCCCGATGGCAAACCCACGGGTCACAATCATGGCTGTTTGTGAGCCAAGATTACCAGTCATGGCCATGACCACAGGAACGAAGGAGGCCATAATAATCGCATTGCCGGGAATATGGGAAAAGAGTGAGAGCAGATAACCCGTGAGTAAGGAACCGACCAGGCTTGATGCGAGCCAAGGCAAGCGCAAAAATGCGATGCGCGTGGTCGAACCGCTGTAGACCAAATCCTCATTGGCTGCTCCGGCCATGGTCATAATATCTTCAGAAGCTTCTTCCTCGATAACGTCATGAATATCGTCAAAAGTAATTCGCCCAAGAAGAACGCCATTGCTGTCGGTGACCGGAAGGGTGACCAAGTCGTACTTACCGAACATATTGGCGACTTCTTCTTGATCCACTTCGGGTGTTATTTTGTGTTCGCAGGGAATGCTTATGGAGTCGATAGAAACGCTTTCTTTAGAAAGAACCAAATCTTCAAGGGCAACAACTCCGGTGAGGAGACCTTTCGCATTGACCACATAAACCTCAAGCACATCGTCGACCAAATCCCGGGTTGTGCGCACCGCATCGATGGCATCAAGAACGGTTGAGCCCTGTTGAACCCGACACAGCTCGGTCTGCATGAGTCCACCGGCGGAGTCCTGGTCATATTCAAGAAGCTTACGAACGTCTTGCTGATCTTCGAGGGCATTAAGGACCAGCATGGATTTTTCATCGGGAAGATCGGCAATGACATCCGCCGCATCGTCGGTTTCAAGCTCGTCTACGGCTTTGATGAGGCGCTCAGTTTTGAGCATTGTCGCCAGAAGATTGCGCTGCTCCGTATCCAAATCAGCGATAACCTCGGCCAAGTCCTCCGCTTTCAGGAGAGCGGTGATACGTGGCCAGGAATCGGTTTGGACATAATTGAAGAGTTCCGCAATATCCGCCGGATGCAGTAGACGCATATAGGCATTGAGTGCACTTTCAGCTCCCGGCTCGAATAACCGGGCAATATCCTGGTCGTATTGCGCCATTATTTGCACTTAGCACAATGTTCTAAGAGGGCTACAGTCTTTTATTGAGAAATTTTAATATCCAGAGGGATATCGAGCTTTTGATAACGCTTGCGTAAATCTTTGCCTTGCCACGCGTCGAAATGCCACCACTCTGTTCGAATGGTTTTAAATTTGCCACCTTTGGTCATGGCATCACGTAAAATATATCGGTGCTTGATCTGCTCTTGGTTGAGTTTCTTTTCTTTTAGAAACTTTTGCTCATGCCTAATTTCAGCCAGCGGCCCGAGGTGGTCGTGGAGAGTCCCCATGTCGACCTCTTCTCCTTGCGCATTGGCGAGGGTCACATCAACAGCGGCGGCATAGTTATGAACGGAGCCGGTTTTGGAGTTAGGGTTTGCAACGTAGCGTTGTTGTGGTTTGCCTTTAACAACCTCCCACATTTTAAACTGCACGTGCTCGGGACGATAGCAATCTTTAAAGAGCAGCACATAACCTTTGTGGTGCTGATCAAGATAGGCTTGGGCTTGTTTTAGCATTTGCCCAACTTGCTTGCGAATCAGGCAGCGGCCGACCGGATAGACTTTTTCACCGATAAAGTTATTGCTGCCGGCGTAAACCATATCGAATTTAAAGCGCGCATCAATTTGCGCCACATCGATGAGATCGGTAGGGTTTTGCGCAGTGGCTGTGGAGAGAAGAATTATAAGAGCCAAGCTATGCAACATCTTTTTTAATCACCTTAATTGCTCGGGGATAATTGCTTAAGTCATTGAGGATTTCGATATCTTTCCAGCAACCAGCGTCTTTGAAGAGATTATAGACATGCTTTTCCTGTTCAAACCCAAGCTCTGAAAGCAGGAGGCCGCCGGGTTGGAGATAGTTTGTCGCCTGCAAAGCAATTTTTTCAATGATGGCCAAGCCTTCGTTGGGGCTAAAGAGAGCGACGTCCGGTTCAAAATCCCGAATGTCTGCTTGTAAGGCATTTTTTTCATCCGGATTTAAATAGGGAGGGTTGGTGACGATTAGATCAAAAACTTTTTGCTCGGAATTTTCGAGGGCAGCAAAAAGGTCACCTTGATGGAAGCTCATGCGCTCCTTAACTGCTAAGAGCTCAGCATTTTTTTCTGCGACCTTCAGAGCTTCCTCCGAGATATCCGTAGCGACCGTTGTTGCCCCTTGATATTCTGCGCTCAGGGTGATGCCTAAGACACCACTGCCCGTGCCTAAATCAAGAAGATCTATATCCTCTTTCGGGTTTGAGTTGAGCCACTTTAGTGCGTAGTCCACCATGGTTTCACTATCCGGTCGAGGGATCAGGACGTCGTGATTCAAAACAAAATTCCGTCCATAAAATTCCCGCCGCTCCAGAATATAAGCAATGGGTTCATAACGCAGCCGGCGTTCGAGCAATTGAAAATAGCGAATTTTATCCTTGGGCTCTAAAGGGTCCTCTGAGTGACATATGAGGTAGGGCCGATCAACATCTAGGGCGTGGGCAAGAAGAAGTTCGGCATCGAGCTGAGGTGTTTCAATAATTCGTTCCTTAAGAAGGCCGATGCCCCAGTTTAGATAATCACCGAGTGTCTGTGGTTCCGTTGGGGAAGGATTCACTTTAGGATTCAGCTCCTTTAAGTGCTTCCGCTTGATGAGCGGTGCGCAGTGCGACAACAATATCTTCAAGCTCACCCTGTAAGAGCTTAGGCAGGTTGTGCATGGTTAGGGAAATTCTGTGATCCGTAACCCGGTCTTGAGGGAAGTTGTAGGTTCGTATTTTTTCGGAGCGGTCGCCGCTTTTAACCATATCTTTACGGGCAGCAGCTTGCTCAGCATTTTGTTCCGCTTGCTTCTGGTCCAGCAATCTTGAGCGAAGAATTTTAAGGGCCTTGGCTTTATTTTTGTGCTGGCTTTTTTCGTCCTGACAAGTCACGACAAGGCCGGTAGGAACGTGGGTTAAGCGTACCGCGGAGTCGGTTGTGTTGACTGATTGTCCTCCAGGGCCGCTGGAGCGATACACATCAATGCGAAGTTCACTTTCAGAGATGTCGATTTCTACATCATCCGCTTCTGGCAAAACCGCCACGGTCACCGCTGAGGTGTGCACTCGTCCCTGACTTTCAGTTTCCGGCACGCGCTGTACCCGGTGCACGCCGGATTCAAATTTAAGAGATGAATAGACATCCGTTCCTTCGAGGAGGGCGATAATTTCTTTAAAGCCGCCCTTGGTGCCTTCAGATGCGGACATGACTTCAACTTTCCAGCCATGGGATTCCGCATAGCGTAAATACATGCGGTAAAGTTCGCCGGCAAAGAGAGCAGCTTCGTCGCCACCTGTACCACTGCGTATCTCAAGGATTACGTTTTTCGCATCATTGGGGTCCTTGGGGAGCAGGAGGATTTGTAGCTCTGCTTCGAGTTCTTCCTGTTCTTTAGTCAGTAGGCCTATCTCTTCTTTTGCCAGCTCAAGAAGTTCCTTATCGCTTTCGTCCGCAATAAGTTCTTGCGAAGCGGCGAGATCATCTTTGACTTTTTTAAGTTGTCGATAGGTGGCAACGACTTTTTCAAGCTCGCTGTGCTCTTTGCCCAGCTCACGCAGACGATTTTGGTCGGCCGCAACTTCCGGGTCTGCCAGCTCTGTATTCAGCTGCTCAAACCTTTTCTCTAGTTCGTCTAATTTGTTTAGCATTGCTCTGCCTGTAAGGTCCTAGGGGATCCTTACCTCAAAAGAGCGAAATGTCACTAATTTTTAGCGTACTTACGACGGAATCGTTCAACGCGGCCTTCCGTATCGAGGAGTCGCTGAGTACCAGTGAAGAAAGGATGTGACTTGCTCGAAATATCGATTTTGATGCAAGGGTATTCTTTTCCTTCGTACTCGATGGTGTCCTTGGAAGTGCGGGTCGAGCGGGTCAGCAATTTGTAGTCTGCCGCCACATCGTAGAAAATAACTTCTTTATATTCAGGGTGAATTCCAGCTTTCATAACTTACCTCTTTGCGCACCCTTTACGGAATATAGAGCAAATCGTCAAGTCCGATATTTGAAAATTGTCCCCAGCTTCAATCATTTAGGCTGAAATCGGCGGATTGCCAGGCAGCCCTAAGAGGTTTAGGTGTGCGGTTGGAACTCTTTAAAACCCTGTATTTACAGTGATTTAGGACTGATTCTGTGCTGCAATGCAATTTAGAGCCGAGCCAGCCTTATACCAGTCGATCTGTTCCTGATTGAGGGTGTGTTTGGCGGCGATCTCTTCGCTTTGTCCGTCCTTATGGGTGATACGCACGGTCAAAAGCGCCCCAGGGGCCAGATCTTTGAGTCCTTCAATACTCAGTCGATCTTCTTCCGCAATTTTGTCGTAATCTGCCGGCTCGACAAAGGTCAGAGGCAGTACGCCCTGCTTTTTCAAGTTGGTTTCGTGAATACGGGCAAAAGAACGGACGAGTGCGGCTTTGGCGCCCATAAAGCGCGGACACATGGCCGCATGTTCGCGACTGGAGCCCTCACCATAATTTTCATCACCGACAACAACCCAACCCAGGTTTTGCTCGCGATAGCTCTTTGCGATTTCTGGAAAACTCTTACCACGTTCCCCATTGGTGACATTCAGACCAACACCGGTTTCACCGGTAAAGGCATTGATGGCGCCGATAAACATATTGTTGGAGATGTTTTCGAGATGACCGCGAAAGCGGAGCCACTTACCTGCAGCCGAAATATGATCGGTGGTGCATTTACCTTTGGCTTTTAAAAGTACGGGCATGTTGGCGAGGTCCTCTCCATCCCATGCCGCAAAGCGTTCCAGCTTCTGCAGTCGTTCACTTTCTGGAGATATTT
Source organism: uncultured Bdellovibrionales bacterium (assembly GCA_964013445.1). GTDB lineage: Bacteria > Myxococcota > XYA12-FULL-58-9 > XYA12-FULL-58-9 > JASMKV01 > JASMKV01. The sequence continues at coordinate 5,998 of CAXGWX010000024.1, forward strand.
CTACCTCCAGACCTTCGCGATTCTCAGGTGGTTCGATGAATCCGGCAAGTCCGGCGACGAAGCCTGAACTTGGCAATTCATCAGCTTCAGGTTCTTCAAATTTGAATTCACCGCCATCAGCTTTTTGAATGCTGTCGGTCAGTGGATTAAAATCAAGCTGGCCGCTAAAGGCGATAGCAGTTACCAATTCCGGACTACCGATAAAGGAAAGGGTTTCTGCATTGCCGTCGTTACGACCACGGAAGTTCCGGTTATAAGATGAAATAATCGAATTTCGATCTCCCTTTTCAATATCATCCCGCTGCCATTGACCAATGCATGGGCCACAGGCATTCGCCAGAACAGTGGCACCAACCTCGCCTAAAATTGCGCTCTGACCATCGCGCTCGATGGTGTTTTTTATTTGATCTGAACCGGGCGTTACAAGAAGTGGAATCTTGGTTTTAAGACCAGCATCCAAAGCTTGCTTGGCTAAATCGGCTGAGCGCCCAATGTCTTCGTAGGAAGAGTTGGTGCAGCTACCGATAAGAGCGTAGGTGAGGTCTACGGGGTAATCGTTTGTCTCTGCGTCGTTACCCATTTGTGATACGGGCCGGGTCACATCCGGTGAATGGGGGCCAACAATATGGGGCTCGAGAGCAGAGAGATCGATTTCTATAACCCGATCATAATATTGTTCTGGATTGTTTTGCACTTCTGCATCCGCGGCGAGGCAGTCTTGGTATTGGACTGCCAGTTCGGCGATGCCTTCCCGCTCCGTGCTCTTGAGATAGGTTGCCATGCGTTCATCAAAAGGAAATACGGAAGTTGTGGCGCCGTGTTCTGCGCCCATGTTGCAAATGGTTGCCTTGCCTGTACAAGAAATGGTTGCACAGCCTTCACCAAAAAATTCGACAATATGGCCCGTTCCACCTTTGGTCGTTAGAGTTCCCATAAGGTTAAGAATCACATCTTTGGCGCTGGCCCAGCCGGAGAGTTTACCGGTAAGTTTTACACCAATGACTCCAGGCCAGTTCAATCCGAATGGTTGGCCAGCCATAACGTCAACCGCATCCGCACCGCCGACACCGATGGCTACCATGCCTAATCCACCCGCATTGGGTGTGTGTGAGTCTGTCCCAATCATCATGCCGCCGGGAAAAGCGTAGTTTTCGAGAACGACTTGGTGAATGATGCCACTGCCTGGCTCCCAAAACCCGCAGCCATAACGTGCGGCCGCACTCTTCAAAAAATTGTAAACTTCAGCGTTTTCATCAACAGCTTTAAGCAGATCGGATTTTGCACCTTGATGGGCGCGAACCAAATGGTCGCAATGCACGGTTGAAGGAACAGCAGCATTTTCACGGCCCGCATGCATAAATTGCAGCATCGCCATTTGCGCAGTCGCATCTTGCATGGCTACCCGATCCGGTCGAAAAGCTGCAACGCTTTTACGTCGTTCGAATTTGCCCAGACGCTCAGCATTCATCTCCCCATCGTCGAGGTGGGAGACAAGAATCTTTTCAGCCAAGGTTAAAGGCCGATCGAGAAGAGTCCGGGCTTCCTGGCAACGGGTTTGAGCTTTTTCCAGTGCTTTTTGTGCAAGGCTGTTCATGGGGTTAATCTACCTTTCTTCAGTAAAAGTGCGGCCTTCTGTTATCAAAACGCCGCTTCCTGATGCAAGCGTAAGTGGTCCATCACTGACCTCAGCGACCCGAATATCACCTTTTTGTAGAGTGAAGCGATTCTCCCCATTAGTCAATACCAGTTCATTCTCCGCACAGGAAAAAACTCTAAGCATTTCAGGATGATAGGTCTTTTCCGTTGATACTTTGCCCATCCTAAAGGCCGGACAACTCAGATCTTGCCCACTCTGCTGCGGAGGGCCGATCCTTTGATAGTCGATGGCTTGGGTTCCGGCGTCTAAATGCAGTGCTCTGGGCTTGCCGTCGAGCCCCAGTCGACCCCAGTCATAGAGACGAAAAGTCGTATCCGAAGGCTCCTGTACTTCAAGAATAAGAAAGCCAGAGCCCAAGGCGTGCACGGTGCCGGCGGGAATAAAAATCAATTCTCCTGCTTCAGGACTGAGTTGGCAGAGAAGTTCGGCGATCTTGCCATTTTCACAAGCGGCGACAATTTCCTCCGGGCTCGTTTGAGTTTTAAGCCCTGCCCAAAGACAGGATCCCTCTTCTTTGTGGGCCACATACCAGGCTTCGGTTTTAGAGCGATCGCTGGTGTCAGCGCGGCAAGTGTTCGCATTGGGATGTACCTGCACGGATAGGGGCATGGCAGTATCAAGCCATTTAAGTAAAAAGGGAAAACTTCCGGTTGCGCTACCGCCAAGCTTGCCTGCTCGCCAGAGGTCTCCAAGATATTGCCCTGCCAGGGGACCGTCGGCAACCTGTGCATGAAACTCTTCTAATTCGCCAAGCTGCCATGCTTCCCCTAAGAGACCATCGGGAACTTGACGAGAAAAAACGCTGGCAAATCGATCTGATCCCCATGGGCGCTCTTTATATTCAGGCGCGAAAGTAAGCATTAAGGCTCTTTCCTTTCATCGCTAAAAACATCTCGAAAGAATTGGCAGACTCCATTCATGGCTTCACGGTTTTGTACCGGATTTGAAAGTCGATGATCTGCTTCCGGAATAATCTCAAGCCGGGTGTTCTGTGCCACACTCGCCAGATCAAGTGCATCGGCTACAGGCACGACTTCGTCTCTCTCTCCATGAAGGATATAGGTGGGTATACGTAGAATGCTCAAACTTCTGACCACATTGTATTCGAAGAGGTCATTATAAAAAGTTGGACCGAGTTTTCCTTCAGGTATTTCCGCATAGTTATAATCTTTAAAAGAATAGGATAACTCGGGATGACGTTCTTCAACCCATTCCGGGTGTGCACTTGCGGCAAGAGTTGCTAAGGCGGTGATGCGTTCGTCCCGGGCAGCGGTGAGAATAGAAACAGTTCCGCCAAAGCTGGAGCCGAAACAGCCAAATTTTTCGACACCTTGTTTGTAGAAATAGTTAATGACCGCATCCAAATCGTTAATTTGTTTGGAGAGCGAAAGGTCATAGAGTTTTCCTTCCGACTTTCCCCGACCGGAAAAGTCGAAGCGCAAAGCGGTGAGCCCTTGTTGCGCCAATTGTTCGGTTAAGTAAACGTGTTTCGTACTGCTCTTGTCCGCCAGCATTCCGTGACAGGAAATGATCAGGGTATTTTGTAAATCCCCGCACATATGCAAAGCGAGCTTCTCGCCTTCCCCATTCTCTATTTCAAAGATTTGTTCCTTCATAGAATGATGCTGGCATAGCCTACAAAGCTGTCTGAGGGCAATATATCGTAACTCAAGAGATGCTCGCCCAATTCCGGCTTCAGAAAACCTTGATAGGCTTTGACGGCCTCCATGGTGGCGGCAGCGGCCCCTGGGCAACAAGCGCTCTGATGCTCCAGCGCGTGCTCTATAGCTTGGGCGGTTTGTTTTGCCAGGAGGGATTCGATGAAGCCGAGATCGTTTGCCTGGCGGACCCATTCAACCGCCTGTGGCCCTTCACCCTTGGGGCTAAATCTATAATTAGGACCGTAGTGTGTTAGATCGGTTGAGCCGACAAAAAATGCTTTCACGTTTTTCTCATTTAGAAAAGCGCCAACTTTTTCTCCGAGCCGTAAGGCATCTTTGGTTGGAGAAATGCCCAGCATCAGGAGTTGGGCTTTTGGGAAAAAATACTTTACGAATGGTAAATGAACCTCTACCGCATTGTCGATGAAATTAGGCGCAACCGGTTCAGCCATAAAGTCTTCATTTTTGCTAATGGCATTTGTTAAGTCGCTAGGGATATCTAAATCACCAAGAGGAGTTTCCCAGCTATCGCCCAGGAAAATAGAGTGCTTCTCGCGTTCGCTTTTATGTGATCCAAAGATAACAACTAAATCAATGTCTTGAGCATTTTGGGAGGCACTTTTATAGGCTCTTGCCGCACAGGCACCGGAAAATCGCCAACCCGCATGGGGCCCAATAAGTCCGCATTGCTGATCTGAGTTTGCAATTATATCCCGAGTGTACGATACAATCTCTTGTTCGCAGGATTTTGCGTCGCCCGGGTACCATTGTCCTGCAAGATATGCTCGTCGTTTCATGTTGCTATAGAGTAGCTTGAGTTGGAGAGAAAAAAAAGTGCATCAAACAATAAAACTTTTGTTCTTTGCTTTGCTTTTTGTAGGCTGTGCAGGGACCGTTCAAACCACGCCACTAAAGACAAGCAAGAGCTCTGAGCTGCGACTCAAACGGGAAATAACAGATCCTAAACGCACACAATTTTATGGCCAGGCATTTCCACAAGGGACATCTTTCATAGAGAAAAAGATTCCTGAGCGTATGCTTGCTCCTTGGGACAAAGATAATTCGCTCTATATCGAAGCGCGTCTCAACAATAAAACCATTGGCTTTGTTAGAGATTTTTCCGGTCCCGTATCGCCAAAGCAGGAGTGTGCGTGTAACCCCTTTACGGTAACTTTGGTGTTTGATGAAAATTATAAGTATCAAGATCTATTGCTGTCAAAACCGCTTGAGAAGTATGGGCATGTGCCTTTCACAGCAGAGGATGAGGCCCGTCTACGGGATATTTTAAAAGCTCCACCGAAGGAATTAGAGAAAGTTAGGATTGTAGAGCATGTGGTGGATGCATCGAGTGGTGCAACAAAAGCAGCATATGCGGATAAAGTTGTGCCCCAAGCCGGTTTAGTGAGTGTGCGCTTATTACACCTGATTAAGGCGACGGAGCGTGTTTTGCAGGGCGCGCCGGTGGCACGTGATCAGGCAATGCTTTCTGAGCTCTTAAATGAAAAGCAGAGTTCTCAAGACCTCATCAAGAGTCTTGTTCAGTTTTTCCCAAAAGCGGAAACCCTGCGGGTGCAGAAACAGGTCTATAGACTTATTGCCCACCATTATTTTAAGGATTTTTCCGAGTCGATAAAATCAGTGGAAGATTTTTTGCTCACAAGCCCTTTGCAGGATGATAGCCAGGAGCATGAGCTTTTTGATGTTTGCTATCGTTTTGCACAAAGCAATAAGAATTTGCCATGGGTTGCATCATGTATGCAGAAGGTCAGTGCAGGAAAGACTGTTGATGATATAAATAAAAATCGCCTGAAGGGTATGTTTTACGCACAGAGCAAAGATTTTAAAAAAGCGTACAGACATTTACAGCGAGTGATGAAAAGTATTTATGCGGAGGTAGATCCGCAACTCTACGTGCAATATATTCTTGCAGCAAAGGCCAACCGAAGAAATCGAGACAGCTGCCGGGCGGCGCAGGAACTCTATGCTGCTGCACCGCTTTTTACCGGTGCCTATGAGATGCTTGATGCCTGCGGTGATAAAAAGCGTATAGAAAAAATTGCTGAATCGATTAAGGAGATCCAAAAGAAAATGCTTCTGGACTCTGAAAAGAAAAGTGCAGAGCCTGTTCCGGAAATTAACGTTCAGGATGATAATTTTAACGATCTCAGCCTATCTTTAGTGGGCAAGCATACAGTTCTTCTCTTTTTTGCGACTTGGTGCCCCCATTGCCGAACAGAGTTTCCCCGTATTAAGGCGTTTCAAGAGATCTTGGATCGGAATGTGGCTTTACAAAACAAGGTGCAAATTATTGGTGTGCGCACAGCGGTAGAGCGAGAGAAGCAAAGTTTTGAAAGTTTTGTTAGGGAGTTTCGACCGAATTTTAAAATCTATGCGGATGCGACCATGTCCATGGCATTTTCAAAGTTTGCCAGAACTCAAGGCATTGGTGGAGGTTTGCCGACCTTGGTTGTTATAGACGATAGGGGTTATCTGCGCTGGCTTATGCCAACCGGTACCTATCGAAATACAACTGAAGAACTGGAGTGGGTTGTAGATAAGCTTTTGGGAAGGTCGAAGAGATGAGCCCTGTAGATTCAAAGTTTTATGGTGATGGGTTTAGCGATGGCTTTGAGCCTGTCGAGTCCATCGACATTACGAAGCATGACTCCGTGAGTGAACTTTTGCGAGCCTACAGCAAAACATCTTTTGGTGGTCGTAATTTGGGTGAGGCAACGGATACCCTTGAGTCGATGATCAAAGATCCGGAATGTTTCGTGGTGATGACACTTTCGGGTGCAATGACTGTGGCCAAACAGGGATTGCTGATTTGTGAAATGATCGAAAGAGGTTGGATTCAGGCTATTGTAAGCACGGGTGCTTTGATGTCGCATGGCTTTGTTGAAAGCATGGGAGGAGTTCATTTTAAATACAAAGCTTCAATGAATGATGAAGAGCTTTACGAGAAAGGTTATGATCGGGTTTACGATACCCTGGAGCTGGAAAAAAATCTCGATGATACGGAGCTGATTGTTCGCGACGTTATTGACAAATTACCAGAGACAGAAGTTCTTTCCTCCGCTTTGATTTTGCGTGCTTTGGGAGAATATTTCGAGAAAAATTTGCCTAACAATAAAAGGGCGATTCTTAAAAGTGCCTATGTTCATAAGGTGCCTATTTTTGTTCCCGCATTTACGGATTCTGAAATGGGACTCGATATTGAAGTTTTGAATATAAAGCGGCAGCTCGCCGGCAAGGAGCGGCGAACATTTGACCCCTATCTCGATATTGAGGAGTACGCTCGGTACATGTCTCAACAGAAACGCTGTGGTATTTTTACGATTGGTGGCGGGGTTCCACGCAACTGGGCTCAGCAAATGGGACCGATGCTTGATATTATTGAAAAGCGCTTGGGGCTGCCGGGGAAAGGTTTTCGTTTTGCCTATGGCGTTAGGGTATGCCCTGAGCCGGTACATTGGGGTGGACTTTCAGGCTGCACCTATTCAGAAGGGGTGAGTTGGGGGAAGTTTATTCCTGAATCGGAAGGCGGAAAATTTGCGGAAGTTTATGCGGATGCAACGATTATTTGGCCTTTGCTGGTGCGCGCTATTCTTGAACGTCTTGGCGAAAAGAAGGTTGTAAAATCTCTGCAAGAGCCCCTAAGCAATGAGATTAGTTTGGCGGAGTATTTTTCTTCTCCGTCTTAGCCTTTTTCGATTTAAAATAGTTTATCTGCCATCGTTGGACGTTAGCGTTGTGGCAGTCTAAGGTTTCACAAAATTGATGCGCACCGTTATTTTTTGACACAAAAAAGAAGTAGGGGCAGGTTTCCGGTTCGAATACGGCCTGCAGGGCTTTCTTACCGGGGCTGGCTATGGGGCCAGGGGGCAGGCCTTTAGTCAGGTAGGTATTATATGGGTGTTTTAATTCACGTAAGTGTCGACGTTTGATGTTACCGTCAAAGCCTGGTTCGGCCAATGTGGCGGCGTAAATCACCGTTGGGTCCGTTTCCAGACGCCAAGCAGGTTTCGCTTGCATACGATTATAGAAAACGCAGGCGATACGGGATCGCTCTCCAGAGGAGCCGGTTTCCTTTTCCACAATTGAAGCGAGGGTTGTTAACTCTCGCTGATTCAAGCCAAGGGGAGCGTCCTTACCAGAGCTAATGCTGGCAAAAGTTTTTTTATATTGGGCGAACATTGTTTGAAAAAGAGTTTTGGGCACTACCCCTTGAGCAAAGGTGTAGGTTTCAGGAAAAAGGTAACCTTCACAGTTTGGGCCAGGTATGCCCTCCGCAGCTAAGAACTCACTATCGTCACAAAGCTTTTCAAAGTCATTGGCTTTGAGCCAGCCTTTTTGCACCAGCATCTCTTTGATTTGCCAACGATTAAAGCCTTCGGGAATCGTAAATTGACTGAGCTTTATAGCTCCATCTTTTAATACCTGGAGCAACTCTAAGGGGCTTTTGGGCCCTTCGTATGAGTAGTCCCCGTGCTGTATGGCACCCATTTTTTTCACACGGGCGTATAAATAGAGCCAAGTAGGGTGTTCGAGCGCACCGAGCGCAGCCAGTCTTTCGAGAACCGGACGTAGAGTATCACCTTTTTGTACGCTAAACTTAGTTGTCTGTTTTGGCCCGTGTGGTTTGTTAATATAAATTTGAAAATAGGTGTAGCTGCCACCAGCGAGCGTGATTCCTATAAAAAGAGTCAGTACCAGAAGTTTTTTCAAGAAATTGATCATATTAACCCTGATGTGCGTCCAGATAAGATTGCAGTATGATGGTTGAGGCCATTTGATCAATGTTTTCTTTGCGTTTTTTTCGTTTTACCCCGCCAGAAATCATCAATTTTTCGGCTTGAGCGGTCGTTAATCTTTCGTCCCAGAGTACACATTCAATCTCTAAGGATTCTTCCAGATCTTTTTTAAAAGTGGCTATTTTCTCCGCAGCAAATGAAGTTTGGCCACTGAGTGTTAGGGGGTTACCAATAACCAGCTTGTTGACTGAGTGGGCTTCAACAAGCTCGACGATACGTTCAATTGGGTTGCTTTTCTTAACATGAATCGTTTCCAGGGGTTGGGCCGTAATGCCCAGCGGATCGCTTAGGGCCAGCCCAATTCTGACAGTGCCAACATCAAGACCAAGAATACGGTTCATCGCAATGCCTAATTGAGTTTGTTTATGCGCTTGGTTAAGTCGCTGAGACGTTTGCGCAGATCTTCAACTTGCATGCCAAGTTCATTTTGTAGCGGCGGATCTTCGCGAATACGGTTTATGCGTTTCTGTATTTCGGCGTATATCAGCTCAAAAGATTTTTGGTACGTATTCAATGCGTCATTTACATCCTGATTGAGTTCAGCTTCGCTTATTTCGATGTCTTTTGAGGAGTCTACATTTTTGCGCATAAATGTTTTTTCAAGGCGGTCACTGATATCGGAGGTAAGGCGGTGCGCTCCTTTGCGGATATCCTCGGCTCGAGTTTGAACTTGTTGTGCTCCTGTACGGGCAAATTCACCCAAAACATCGCCGCTGCGAATAACCAGATCTTGGAGTAAAGGGACGGGCATGAAACTTTGCTTTTTTTCCGCTTCAAAAATAATTTGGGCAAAAGTTACGCTGGTTAAATCTTCCCCACTATTTTTGTCGATGATTTGGATGTTTTCGCCTTCCCGAATCATTAAGGCAATCTCGTCCAAGGTGACGTAACAGCTACGCTCTGTATCGTATAATTTGCGATTGCTGTATCGTTTGATGATCTTTGTTTCGGCCATGAAGATGATTGGCTAGCATTCGATTCTGATAGAGGTCAAGGGCAAAATCGAAGACCCTAAGAGATGGTGCCCAGGGGCGGATTTGAACCACCGACACGGGGATTTTCAGTCCCCTGCTCTACCGACTGAGCTACCTGGGCATCACCAATAATTTTGAACTAATCTTTTATGGGCAGTGAAGTCAAGAACCAATTCTTAAAGATTAATTTTTATGGAATTCTAATGTCAGGGTTTTAAGAATTTGATAAGTAAGAGGGAATGGAGTCCACTGAGGAGCTTAAAAAGCGCGTAAAAAAAGTTCTGCGCATCCTGGATAAAGACTATGGCGGGGCAGATTGTGCTTTGACGCACAAGAACGCTTTTGAGCTTCTTGCGGCTACCATTCTTTCGGCACAATGTACGGATAAGCGGGTCAATATGGTTACTCCGGACCTCTTTGCCGCCTTCCCTTCGCCTTTTGTTTTGGCACAAGCAAAGCAGGAGGATGTAGAGGAGCTTATTCGCTCGACCGGATTTTATCGCAATAAAGCAAAAAACTTGATTGGTATGGCAGAAAGGCTTGTTGAGGTGCACGATGGAGAAGTACCACAAACCATTGAAGAGCTAACGCTCCTGCCAGGTGCGGCCAGAAAAACAGCAAATGTGGTTTTAGGCGTGGCCTTTGGCATTGCTTCAGGAGTGGTTGTTGATACCCATGTGACTCGAATTAGCCGCCTCTTGGGATTTACGGCGGAAAAGAGTCCCGTAAAAATAGAGAGAGATTTGATGGCCATTCTGCCGAAGTCAAAGTGGATTGGTTTTAGCCATCAGCTTATTTTGCATGGGCGCGCCGTATGCATTGCCAGGCGTCCCCAGTGCCAGGGGTGCGCACTGAAAAAACACTGTCCAGGCGCACTTTCTTAAGAATCGAGATCTTTGTCTTCAATATCCATCAGTACAGGACAATGGTCGCTGAGAAATTTTAACGCGCCAATGTATGAGGCATCTAATCGACGGCAGCTGGCAGCAGCGCAAATACCAGAGATCAACTGTTTAGAGCCTTGAGCTTCGCGCATTGCCTGATGATGAACAATTTGGTCGATCATGCCACTCTTTCCGCGGTAGTATTGAGTACAGCGCACGCTGGGTTTTGCGGCGATTAGTGGATGTGGAAGTTCCTTAAGGGCGGCCAGCAACCGACTTATTTCATCCTTATCGTTGCGCACACCACATTTTGGGCAGCCGATCGAATTAAAGTCCGCGCCAAAGATAAAGTCATTGTCATTCTCTTTGCTGATGCGTGCCTCATAGACCTTGTCTAAAAGTTGCCAGGCTTTGGTTCTGTTACTGTAGTCTCTTTTGCTGTTGCCCGCATCGAGATGGCTTGTAACAAAATGAAAGTCTACACCTCCCTTGGTTTTCGAGGACACATAGGCGGCAAGGGCCGGGCGAAGTTTTCCAGGACACACACTTGAGCCATTCTTGGCTCGTACGGTGGGATCAATTTCGCTGTGGGTTGTAATATGAGAGAGGTGAACTCTCTTGGTCCGGTAAAGGAAGCCAACATGCTGGCGTTCTGGGTCGGGGCAAATATCGCTCTCCCAAGCCCAGGGCTCGCCTGTTAGGGTATTGAGCGTGTCGACAAGCTGTTCCAGTGCATTTTTGCCGCGGCGTGTGAGTTTGAATTCCTGGACAGCCAGAATATCGACATCGAGTGCGGCAATGACGCACGCAAGCCATTCCACATCCGTGCCACCATATTTGTTTGCTTTTTTTCCCGGCTTGCCATCAGGGAACCAGCGAATGTTCCAGGTACCCATGCGTAATTTATTTTCTTCACGTCGCAGGCGCCAACCGGCTTTGACTGCTTCGGTACAGCGCTTTGCATCGTCCCAAACAGCGCCAAAACTCATATGCACTGGAATTGCTGCTTCCGTATTTTTTGAGGTATGGGAGCTCTGCTGATGTGCACATGCAAAAGAGCAGACAAACACCCAAACAAAAGTGATAAAGCGTAGAGACAACATTTTTAGGGAACTACTATAGCTTGCTTTCTGCGGTGAGGGAAGTGCCCAGAAGATCAGAAGCTTCCTTGATGAGTCCCAAAGCCTTGTCTTCCAGCTCTTTGTTTTGTGATTTTTTTGCTTTTAGAAAAAGATTAATGCCCTTGGAGAACATCTTGAGGCTCTCTGAGAGTTCTTCCCAGCGATGTTCTCGATCTTGAGCACTAAAAAATTTCTTTTGTGTCGCAAGAGTGCCACGAACTTGATTAATGACCGTTTGTAAGAGGCTAAAGGTTTGCAAACGCAACTCTTCAGTTCTTTTGTTGAAGAGTTTAGCCACTTCTTCGGGAGTTTTGGTTTTGCTTTTCGTTGCAAGCTCTTTAATGGCTTGATTGAGTTTTCGCTGCATTGGTTTAATGCGCGGATGGCCACTTTTCTCGAAGGCAAGAACAACACTTTTTAAATAGAATAGGGTCTCTTTTGGATCTTTATTTTCCGGTGGAGCGCCAACATTTTCAAAGGCATTATCGCTCATGCTTTGTCCGTCGATTTTCTATTGTTAATGCCTGAGCACATAAGATTGAAAGCCACCTGGGAGCAAAAGAGCCGGTAGCTCCTAGCTGTTTTGTTCCGGGGTTTCGAGTACGGGAATTTTTATTGTTGTTCCCGCATAAATTTTGTCCGGGTCTGTGATTGTTTCAGAATTCAGGGCAAGAAGCTCGGGAATTGTTGTTTGGTGCTGCGAGGCAATTTTGCTCAGGGTATCACCACTTTGAATTTCGTAGTTCCGTATATTGAGTCTGGGTTCCGTATTATTTTCCGGGGTAATGTTTTCGGTGCTCGTCTCTGCTGTCTCCGCATCGTCCACATTATTTTGTTGAGAATTTACTGTCTCATTGCTTGTGGCGTTTTCACCAGCGTTTAATGCTTCGCGAATTTGTTGATCGGCGTTCTCAGTATCGTTCGAGCTCGCTGGAATAGGCATATTGCCAGGGCCTGTGGTTGCGCCCGGCGCCGTCGCGGCCTGCCCCGATTGTATAATTCCTCGAGACATCATGAAAAGGCCGCCAAACACTCCGGCTCCAGGTGCGAGAGCGCCGAGGGTAAAAAGAGCACCCATTGCCAGCTTGGACCAGCTTTCCTTGAGTACATTACCTATGCTTGGGTTTTCTTTACCCATCTCAGCTTTGATATCAGAGAAAACGCTAAGAAAAGAGGCTACGGCAGCCAGCCCGCTTACAATTTGGCCTACAACAGGAAGGGTAATGGCTGCGGTTGTGATGCCAATGCCCCCATAAACCTGAAGGTCGGGATCGTCGATCATTTTATCAAGAAAACCGACAATTTCATCTGTAGCGCTGGTTTCTTTGCTCGGATCAATTTGTACTTCGTTTGGCTTATTCACTGTTGAGGAAGTGCCCGGCTCATCCAGTGTGGGTGTCGTATTGTTTTCTGGGTTGAGATTAGCATTGGGAACGGTCGGCTCCTCAACCACATCCTCAATGACCGTTGAGGGAGTGGCATTCGTCGTGGGTGGTGTGACCTGTTGTTCTGTTTGAGGACTTGCTTTTGGAATCTTAAGATTGTGTCCAGCAAAAATAAGATTGGGATCAGTGATTTGCGGATTTAGATCGAGGAGTGTGTCGATTTTGACGCCTAGCCGTCGGGCGATACCGCCGAGTGTCTCACCGCTTTGGATCGTATAATTTTCTGTTTCCGCAGCAGGCGATTGGCTCTGCGAACTTTGTTCCGAACGAATGGTTTGATTTGAATTATTTATATTCATCGGTTCCTAGGGCCTCTCTCAGGAGATTTATAGGCAGACTGGCGGTAGAATGCCCCTCCTATCTCATATACGTATATGTTTGTCGACTTGGTTAATGAATTAGGCCAAGATTTTCTTTTTCTTCTCTTTTGGCCGAGTTTCACTCAAGTCCAAGTAAATGCTGTCTTTTTTGACCTTCACCTGCACTGTTCCGCCCTTGGTCAGGCTGCCAAAGAGCAACTCATCGGCCAATGGACGTCGTATTTTTTGGTCAATCAGCCTGCCCATAGGTCTGGCACCGTGGGCTTGATCGTAGCCGTGCTTTGCCAGCCAGCTTCGAGCTTCCGGACTCAGATGCAGGGTTACGCGCTTAGAGCTCAGTTGTTCCTCAAGCTCGGTGATGAATTTATCCACGACCTGCTCGATAATCTCCTCAGAAAGGTGATTGAAGGCAATCCAGGCGTCCAGCCGGTTGCGAAATTCGGGGCTGAAAGTCTTTTCGATGGAGCTTTTACCATCAGAGCTGCGCATGCTCTCCTGAAAACCAATGGCCTTGGCGCTCATATCGCTTGAGCCCGCGTTGGTGGTCATGATCAGGATAATATTGCGAAAATCTGCTTTGCGACCATTGTTATCCGTTAGTGTCGCATGATCCATGACCTGGAGTAGGATATTAAAAAGATCAGGATGGGCTTTTTCGATTTCGTCGAGGACTAAAACCGCATGAGGGTTTTTGCTGACCGCATCGGTGAGCAGCCCCCCTTGATCGAAACCAACATAGCCGGGAGGCGCTCCGATCAATCGGGATACGGTATGCTTTTCCATGTATTCGCTCATATCGAAACGAATGAGTTCAACACCCATGATCTTGGCAAGTTGACGGGCGAGTTCTGTTTTACCAACTCCGGTGGGTCCAGAGAAAAGAAAAGAGCCGGTTGGTTTTTGCGGATTGCCCAAACCGCTGCGGGCAAGTTTAATGGCTGCCTCAAGTCCTTCAACTGCTTCGTCTTGACCATAAATAACAAGTTTTAAATCCCTGGCTAATGTAGCAAGGCGTTCCTTGTCACCAATGGAAACGGTTCTTGGTGGGATTCGAGCGATTTTTGCGATGATGGTTTCGATATCCTTTGCTCGAACACTTTTCGGTCTTTTGTTTTCCGGCAAAAGTTTATAGGCCGCACCGGCCTCATCAATGACGTCAATGGCCTTATCCGGAAGATGTCGATCCGTAATATATTTGGCGGAAAGTTCAGCCGCCGCTTTGAGTGCCGCTGGTGCATACACGACTTCATGGAATTCTTCGTAATAGCTTTTGAGGCCTTTAAGGATTTTTACCGTTTCAGCGACGCTTGGCTCTTTGAGCTCAATTTTTTGAAAGCGTCTTGCCAAAGCCCGATCACGTTCAAAGATATTTTGAAATTCTTTATAGGTGGTAGAGCCCATGCATCGCAGTTTGCCATTTGCGAGTGCAGGCTTAAGAAGATTCGATGCGTCCAGCGTGCCTCCGCTGGTGGCGCCGGCACCAATGATGGTATGAATTTCATCAATAAAAAGAATGGCGCCTTGCTGCAGACTGATCGCCTGAATAACTGCTTTAAGCCGCTCTTCAAATTCACCACGAAATTTTGTGCCAGCTATGAGTGCTCCCATATCCAAGGCAAAGACCTGAGCATCCTGCAGGACTTCCGGAACCTTCTCTTCGGTAATGGCCAGGGCTAGCCCCTCTGCCAAGGCGGTTTTACCGACACCGGCCTCGCCAACATAAATCGGATTATTTTTACGTCGCCGGCAAAGAACGTGCATGGTTCGCTCAATCTCATGCTCTCTGCCAATTAATGGATCAATTTCCCCGTTTTTCGCTTTCTCATTTAAGTTGATCGTATAGGCCTCTAAGGGGTTACGCTTTTTCTTTTTACGCGGGTTCTCATCATCATCGCCGTCCAGGGGTTGGAGAAGGTCATCGTCTGCGTCAATTTTAGAAATTCCATGAGAGACATACTCAAGGATATCCAGTCGACTTACTTCTTGTCCTTCAAGTAAATAGACAGCATGGGATTCAGGCTCCCGGTAAATCGCTGCGAGGATATCGCCAGCATCGATTTCTCCCTTTCCTGAGGATTGTACATGAACTGCGGCCCTCTGGAGAATTCTCGTTAGAGAGAGTGTTTGCTCCAGCTGGAGTTCTTTGCCTTCGGGCAAGCTATCAAGTGTTTCAAGGAAATCCATGAGATCGCTTTCAAGCTGCTCGATATTGGCCCCACAACTTTCAAGGATGTCCCGGGCTAAATCGTTTTGCATGAGCGCTAAAAGAACGTGTTCGATACAAATAAGTTCGTGGCGTTTTTTTTCTGCAATTTGCAGCGCAAGTTGAAAACTCTTATCGAGATCTTTAGATATCATTATTCTGCCTCCACAGTGCAGCGTAAGGGAAAGTTTTGCTCCCTGGCTAAATTAATGACTTGGTGGGCTTTAGTTTCGGCGATTTCGTAAGAATAAACCCCCGCGACACCGACGCCTTTTTTGTGCACATGCATCATAATTTGAAATGCCTTTGAGTGTTCCTGGTGAAAAACATTAATCAGTACAGCAACTACAAACTCCATGGTCGTATAGTGATCGTTGTGTAGCATGACTTTGTAGAGCTTAGGACGTTTTAGTTTTTTCTTCTTCTCCGTGATAACCGCACTGTCGTGTCCGTCATCGTGCTCGTAATTGTCATCGTATGTGCCGCCGTCTGACATGGTGTTGATTATAGCCCGTCCTTGAGATTTTGTGGACAAAAATCCATGAGAATTTAGCGAACAAGGTCCCCGGAGCGCCAAGTTTCAAGTTTTAATTCTATGTTTTCCTGATACTTACGAGGTTTTGCATAGATAGGGGTGGGATTTTGGCCGTTCCAAACCCGGTAGCCCTGTAAAGCACCAAAAATCTCACTTAACTTACAAGGATGATCGTCGGGCACCTCTTTGTTGCAATCAATTGCTTTGCCAGCTTGAGTAAAGCTGAGCCATTCATCGAGAGCCTCTTTCGGTAAGGGCTCGGCGCCAAGCAGGGGATAGTTGTTGTATTGCTCTTCAATTTTCAATTGGCTCAGATTTCTTTGAAAAGCGAGAAGATGATCAATGGGTAGGGCCAGCATTCCCAGGAAACACAGGTTGCGTAATGTCTTATTTGCGAACCCAGACGCGCTGGATGCGGCCAGG
Organism: uncultured Bdellovibrionales bacterium; assembly: GCA_964013445.1. GTDB lineage: Bacteria > Myxococcota > XYA12-FULL-58-9 > XYA12-FULL-58-9 > JASMKV01 > JASMKV01. The sequence goes on from CAXGWX010000024.1 coordinate 22,035, forward strand.
GTATAGAGAATGTAGAAGCCGGCAATGAGTCCTGTACACCGTCGGAGTCCAGGAAAGAGGCTTGATAGATTGGGTAGCACTGCGCTTAAAATTAGAAGTCCGATTCCGGCATAGAGTAGGTAGGGGGTACCGACGCGTTTCTTCCAGATTTGTGCACAGATCAAGCCACAGACGACAATAGATAACCAGCTTAAAGGGCCTCCGAATTCCGGATAAGGCAGGGAAAAGTAGTAGCTGGATCCGCGTTCGAAAAGGTCTTTAAACACTTGTAGAAGGTTGGTTTGCAAGGTCTCAAGGCTAAAGCTAAGCCCCATTCCTCCTGCTCGGAACAAGCCGGTGCCTTTGGCTTCGGGGTCATAAAAAAGTCTGCCCGGCTCTTTGAGGTAAAGCGTGGCCAAAGCCAAAGGAGTAAGAAAACCGGCGCCCCATTTAGAGAGCTGCTTTATGCATAGGGGCCAGGAAAAGTCATGTTTGCTCCCAGCCCAACAGAGACTTAAGACAATAAAGGGAAGATAAAGCAGGAAAGCCGGGTAGGTGGTTGCACCCAAGCAAGTGAGAATGCCTATAGTGAATAAACGCCAGCCGGATCTTTGGTTCTCAGGATTTTGTCGATGACTTATAAGCAGGGGTAAAAGGATAGCTGCATAGGTTAAATCGAGCCCATAGGTTGTTTGGTAGGTGTTGAAATAGAGCCAAGTGGGAGAAAGTCCAAGGGCGAAGAGAGGTACAATCGCTTTCTTGGCACCGAAGCAATGGATCAAGCTCCAGGTCAAAGAAAAGATGGCCACTGCGTAGAGGCACAGCCGTACGACTTTGGCAGTGTAGATCGAAAAGCCAAATGTTTTATAGATGCTTAA
>CAXGWX010000025.1:0-22659 GCA_964013445.1 uncultured Bdellovibrionales bacterium
CATCTCGGATGGGGGAATGGTAAAAATCTTGGTGTTGTAGGGGACCATAAAATGTTTGGCGATGCCCTCGCCCATGCGCTGGAGAATAAAATCCTCGAAGGTTTTGGCCGCCGTGTTTTTACCGTCACCATATTTTTCCCGAGCGGCAAAATAGCCATCGACACATTCTTTGACGACTTGTTCGGGGAGCCCATAGGTATTGGCCTGGAAAGGATAGGGGGTGCGTACCTGATGAGAATAGATTTCCGAACGTCTCGATACCTCCAACATGCCTTCGGGCAAAAGTTGGTTTATCCATTCTTTGATGTCGGGATCACGCAGATGCAGCCAGTGGCCGGTGCAGTCGAAGAGAAAACCGTTACGGTCAAAGCTGCGGGCCACACCACCAACCCTATCGTTTTTCTCGATAAGGATATACTTGGATTGTAGCTGGTGCGCACAGGCCAGGCCCGCCAGCCCGGCACCAGCAATGAGTGTCGGGCGTTCCATAGGGTTTTATTAAATTGCTCTTGGGCTTTAGCCTCCGCTTATAGAATTTTCATATTCCTGGAGTTCGTCTTCCCAAACTTCATGGTCACTGGTGAGTTCGTGACGGGCGGTTTCGGCCCGTTGCTTGGCGGCCTCTTTACGATTTCGTGAAGCGTGTTTGTTTTTATCCCGTTGTCGTTTGATCTGCAGCAAGAGACGGTCGTGGGCCAAATCAATGGCTTTATACATATCGTCATCAATTTCTGTGATGACCACAGTCTTGCTTTGGGGGATGCTAACGCTAACACGGCATTCCATATGGTTCCCGTCCCGGTTGTTACCAATGTCTGAGAGTTCAATTTCAATTTTTGCGGCTGGTTTGTCAAAGATCCTCATGATCGCCTTGCCCAATTTCTCTTCAGCGTGTTCGCGTAAAGAGGGGGTAAGATCCATATGACGGGCTTTTACAATAACTTTCATACAATACTCCTGGAGCATCCACAGGGTGGAGCCGGTCTTAAGGTGTTAATATTTCTATAGATATTAGGAAAAAAGTCGATTTGTTTCGTGGTCTGCGCCGGTACGTGTTGCACAAAATCTCCTATTTCAGCGGGCTTTCAAGCCTGAAGTGCCCACACCCCAGTTTAGCCGAATTCGGCCTTGGAGTCGACCAAAAGCTTGGCTTTGCATTAATTTATTCCGCCGTGTTGATTGGCCTGTTCCAGCCGGGCCAAAGGTTCCGCGAGAGCTTCGATGAGTTGCTCGAGCCGATCCGGAATGTTGGTGGCGCCGAGAATTTGTTGCTGCATATCAATATTTGAAATCAAGGAGGCGGCCAGTATGTCCGCCAGCGCCATAGGATCGGAAGTCGAACGTAAGACTTCAATAAGTTGCTCGTCCGCATTATGGGCCGCAGTTTTTAAAGCCAGAACACAACTTTGCAGGCGACCAAGTTGCTCCGATGCGCGGTCCAGATCTTCTTCGCTATGCATGGGCACGAGCCTTGTTGCAAAGGTTCGGTAAAGGTCTTGCTGTGGCTGTTCGTTCAGCAATTCAATCCGTTGCAGTCCGTGCACCAGAATATTGTATTCATCGTCGGCGCTGTGTTCCGCGTGAATGACCCGCCCCAGACTTGCCACCGGATAGAGGTTAGGCGTTTCTTCTTCAAGAGCTTCCGGCTTAATGAGTGCAATACTCAAGAGTCGGTCCTCTTGTAGAATGTGTTTTAGGAGTTGGCAGTAGCGGGGTTCGAATACACGAAGGGGTAAGATGGTGCCTGGGAATAGCACCACATTTGGCAACGGAAAAACCGGAAGGTTATTCAACGTCGCATCGGCAATGGGTTCCGCCTCCACAACTTGACTAAAACAGCCAGAAGTGGCGCAGGCAAGGACTAAAAAAACTTTCGCTATTTTTTTGCATGTAGGACAAGGTGGGTGCTAGCCTTACCCCATGACAAATCAAAAAGAAAATCTTGATGTATTGGAGCGCTTGGATCAACGTTTACACACGATTGATGAAAAGCTGAATCAAATTAAGGGGTCTCGCAAGAAATCCATGGAGTGGATTGGTCAATTGGCCGAGCATATTCGCTCTTTGGACGATTTTCGCGAGGAGGTGCGGGCAAGCTTTGAGCCTATTCGGAATAAGCTCGATGGCATTGATGAGGTCATGCGCATTATGCGCCATGCGACAAATGATGTTTGTCGTCGTATTGAAACCATTGAAGGTGGGCAGGAGTACTATCAGGAAAATCTTTTATGATTTTTTGCCTAATGCTTGCGTGGTGGCGTCAGCAGCCCTGAGGCTAAAGGCTTCTTCGCCACGGCGAAGTTCCTGCATGCCTTGATAGGCGGCTGAGCCTTCGAAAAGCTCTTTAGGCACACTGGCTAAGCATGTGTGGTAGACTTCGTTGTCTGCCCGGTTGAGCAACCATGGTTGCTGGCTTGGGGCCCAGCGTGGGGCGATTTCCTCGCGTAGGGCTTGCATGGTTTCCAGGCCTTTTTGGGCCAGGTCTTCGACACCTTCGGGAGTGATTGGGCGCTTACCGCGCTTAAGTGTTTTGGCACTTTGTTTAAAGGTCATGCACTCGTCGCCTTCCGGCTCTCTTCCTAAACTTTCACGTAATTTTGTCCGCCGTCGGCCGGTGGCAAATTTATCCGCCTCATCGACTGATTCTTCTGCCTGTCGATTGAGGATGTCTTCGCGAATTTTTGGCGGCAGTGTATCGCTGCGGACAAAATTGCTGTCCTCGGGCATGGTCACCTTTTTTTCTTCGCGAGGCTTAAACTTTTTCATTAAAGCCTGGAATTCGGCGGATTCCGCAATATGGGGTGGCGGATGTAAGGTGTTGAAAAGGCCGGACATATTGTCAATAGCCGCTTCCTGGGCCTGTTCCACAGCGTAGGGGTTGTTGGGCATCATCTCGGCGGCTTTGCTTTTGGCTTGATTCACGGAAGCGTCGGCGAGTTTGCTTAATTGCTTAACATCTTTTGGGCTCCACTGATTGCCTTTGGCCTCCTTGAGGCTCTGTGCTTTTTGGGCAAAAGATTTAAAGGCGTTCGCTTCACTTTCCTGTTCAGCCAGAAAGTCCTCGAACATATTCACCAGTCGCTGGCTGCGATTCGCGCCGCTTTCGTCTTCGGAGATGGCATCAATACGCTTTTCACTCATGCTTCGCATCATAACAAAACCAGGGCTGATGACCATCTCTAAAGTTGCTCTTTAGGCTCTATTTTGAGCTGGCGGAAAAAATGATCAAATGAGTGGATATTTTTATTTTATCTGTCGGAAGATGACCGAATTTATTGACAGAATCATAAGTTGTTGTTAAATCGCGCGCCAATCCCTTACTCGCCATATGCGGGGTTACTTGGGAGCTTTGGCGAATGTGCCGGGCTGTATTAAGTGGTTCCTGCGGTGAGAGAGTGTGACTTGAGTCCATTGGGTTTAAGGTTCGCAGATTCCTCCCTTGTGGAGGTGAGATGGATGGGGTGTCGCCAAGTGGTAAGGCACCGGGTTTTGATCCCGGCATTCGCAGGTTCGAATCCTGCCACCCCAACCATCGTCTTGGGGCAGACGGCCAGCAAAAAGGTACAAGCAGAAGATGTCACGTGAACAACAAATTAAACTTTTGGCGGGGGCGGCCAATCTGGAATTGGCGCAGAGCATTTCCGATCATCTTGATGTGCCCTTAAGTCAAATGCGTCAACGTCGCTTTTCCGATGGCGAGCAGTTTGTTGAAATTGAAGAAAATGTGCGCGCGGCCGAAGTGTTTGTGGTGCAGCCAACCTCTTCACCGGTGAACGAAAATTTGATGGAGCTTTTGCTCATTATCGATGCACTCAAGAGAGCTTCAGCAAAGAGTATTTGTGCAGTCATGCCCTATTACGGTTATGCCCGCCAGGATCGAAAAGTCGCACCACGGACTCCGATTTCAGCCAAGTTGGTCTGCGATTTGTTGACCGCTGCTGGTGCAACCCGGGTTTTGGCTTTGGACCTGCATGCGGGCCAGATTCAGGGATTTTTCGATATTCCATTCGATCATATTTACGCCATGCCGGTTTTGCTCAATGACATCAAAAACAACCATCCGGTGGACGAAACGGTGATCGTTTCTCCTGATGCGGGCGGAGTGGAGAGAGCCCGTGCCTATGCGAAACGCTTTCATGGGGCCCTGGCCATTATCGATAAGCGCCGTCCTAAGCCCAATGTAGCGGAAATCATGAATATTATTGGGGATGTTAAGGATAAGCATGCGGTCGTGGTGGACGATATGATTGATACAGCGGGTACGGTTACCGCCGCCGCTGAGGCTCTTTTAGCCCAGGGAGCCCGTTCAGTGGACGTTTATGCCTCCCACGGGGTACTTTCCGGGCCGGCGATTGAGCGTATAAATGCGTCATCTATTGAAAAAATAGTAGTGACAGATTCGATTCCTTTGCATAAAGAGGCGCAGGCCTGCAGCAAAATAAAGGTGCTGTCGGTCGCTGGCCTATTAGCCAAAGCAATCCGTAGGATTTATTTGGGGGAATCGGTGAGTTCCTTATTTCTCTAAGAAATAAAGGGCAGCGATAAGAAACGAGGAGAAGATTATGGCGATAGAATATACAGATACTATTGAAACAAAATCACGGGAGCTGGGGCGCAAAAGTGCCTTGGGCGCAATGCGTTTGGCTGGAGATATTCCTGCGGTCATTTATGGACCTCAGCAGGAAAGCAAGAACTTGAGCGTGCATGCGGAAACATTGGTGCACCAGCGCGAAACCTTCGGCGCCAACCACGTTTATAAGGTGAACATTGATGGGCAAGGGGAAATTCCTGTGCTTATTCGTGAAATCAAGCGTGAGCCCGTAACCAACCGTTTTGAGCATGTGGATTTCTTTGCGGTGGCAGCGGACAAGGAAGTGGTTGTGCGAACCCCTATCTTAACGACTGGGAAATGTATTGGTGTCGTTGAAGGTGGTCGTTTCGAACAGTACATGCGAACGATTAAAGTGAAGTGTTTGCCTAATGCTATTCCCGAGAAGATTGAGTTGGATGTAACGAATTTACGTGCCGGTGATGATATTCGTGTGAGAGATTTACCATTTGGTGAAGGCGCTCGTACTTTGGTTGAAGGTAATGTGGCGGTGGTTCGTGTGGTTGCTGGTGGAGCCAGAGACTTGATGGCAGATGAGCCAGGAGCAGAGCCGGCCGATGCAGCAGCAGAGGGTGCCGATGCACCAGCAGAGGATGCGGCAGCTGAGTAATTTTAACTCAAGTCGAGAGGCTGGTAAGGCTTCGTGATTTTAATCGTTGGTCTGGGAAACCCGGGCAAGAACTACGATGGCACCAAGCATAACGTAGGTTTTGCGGTGGTTGAGCGTCTGGCTCAAAGAAATGGTTTCGGGACAAGCAAAACCTGGAAAAATTCAACGATTTTTTCTGGGGTTTTGGCGGGCACGAAAGTGATTTGTGCTCAGCCCCAGACGTATATGAACCTCAGCGGTGAAGCGGTTGGTGCTTTGCTGCGCTACTACAAACTCTCGACGCGCGAGTTGATTGTGGTGCACGACGAGCTTGATTTTCCACCGGGCAAGGTGCGCATTAAGCAGGGTGGAGGTCATGGCGGGCATAACGGGTTGCGCTCGATTATTGCTCATGCGGATAAGGATTTTATCCGTCTACGCTTGGGGATAGGCAAACCGGGCAGGGAGAATGGCGGGGCAGACCACGTGCTAAGCGGGTTTAAGCCCAGCGATAGGGTGTTGGTGGAAGATTCGATGGAAAAGGCGGTTTCTGCTCTTGAAATGTTGGTTCAAGAGGGTATAGAGGCGGCGATGAATAGAATAAACCAGCGGGAAATAAAGGATGTTCCCGCGCAGGAGGCCGACAAAGGCTGAACGTTTTTTGAAGGAGAAGTTAAGTGACTTTAACGCATCAACTGTTTTACGCAGCACCATTTTTTGGTTTAGCGGCCCTTGGCTATGCATTCTTGAAGAGCCAATTTATCAACAAACAAGAGGTCGGTACGGACCGTATGCGCGAAATTTCTGGCTACATCCGTGAAGGGGCGATGGCTTTTCTCGGACGTGAGTATAAAGTCCTGACTGTTTTCGCTTTGATTGTTGCGGCAGCTTTGGCCGCAGCCAACTGGAATAGCGATGCTTCCCACCCTCTGGTTGCTCTTTCTTTTCTTGCCGGCGCTTTGGCTTCGGGCATGGCCGGATATTTCGGGATGCGTGTGGCAACCTCTGCGAATGTGCGAACAACAAACGCCGCCCGAACCGGTTTGGTTAAAGCGTTAAATGTGGCTTTTTCCGGTGGCACGGTGATGGGGATGAGCGTTGTCGGCTTGGGCGTTGTAGGGGTTGGCGGCTTGGTTGCGATTTATTTTGAAACAGGCGTTCTTGGTAACGATTGGCCACGTATTCTTGCGGTGGTGAGCGGTTTTTCCTTAGGTGCTTCATCGATTGCTCTTTTTGCTCGCGTTGGTGGTGGTATTTACACCAAGGCAGCAGATGTTGGTGCGGACCTTGTGGGCAAGGTCGAAGCAGGAATTCCTGAAGACGATCCACGTAATCCAGCGGTTATTGCGGACAACGTTGGTGATAATGTAGGCGATGTGGCCGGCATGGGCGCTGACCTTTTTGAATCCTATGTTGGTTCGATTGTTGGGGCGATGGTTCTGGCGGCTGCGGCTGGCCAGATCGATGCCATGTTCTTTCCTCTCGTTTTAGCTGCGGCTGGTATTTTAGCAAGCATCATTGGTACAGGTTTTGTGCGCACCAAAGAAGGTGGCGACCCACAAAAGGCACTTAACTTGGGAACCTTTTCCGCTGCAGGACTAATGATTGCCGCAACTTTTGGCTTGGCTTACTGGCTTGTGCCTAATGGTATTACCATGGGTGGCACGACCTACGCCTGGACAGGTATTTGCTTTGCGGTTGTGGCAGGTTTAATCGCAGGAACTTTGGTTGGTGTGGTGACTGAGTACTATACCGCTGAAAGTAAAGCACCAGCCCGTAAAATTGCTGAAGAATCAGAAACAGGTCCGGCCACTTGTATTATTGCAGGCTTGGCTTTGGGGATGAAGTCGACAGCGTTTCCTGTGCTTCTTATCTGTGGCGCGATTATCGCATCCTATATGTCCGCAGGCCTTTACGGTATTGCGATGGCGGCTTTAGGTATGCTTTCTACAACCGGTATCCAATTGGCTGTTGATGCTTATGGGCCGATTGCGGATAACGCCGGTGGTATCGCCGAAATGAGTGGGCTTGAGAGCTCAGTTCGTGAAAAGACCGATAAGCTGGATGCGGTTGGTAATACGACAGCAGCTGTTGGTAAGGGTTTCGCAATTGGCTCGGCAGCTTTGACAGCTCTGGCTCTTTTCAGTGCTTTTACGGCGACGGCAAAAATCGAGAGCATTGATGTGTCTCAGCCGGTTGTGCTGGCTGGACTTTTTATTGGTGCGATGCTGCCTTTCCTCTTTTCTTCCATGGCGATGACGGCTGTTGGTTCTGCTGCTCACGCGATGATCAAAGAAGTACGCCGTCAATTTAAGGATATACCTGGAATCATGGAAGGGACCACTCCTGCAGATCATAAGAGCTGTGTGGATATTGCAACACAGGCTGCGATTGAAAAGATGGTCGCCCCTGGATTACTTGCAGTCCTGGTGCCGGTGCTTGTGGGCTTTTACGACAAAACAGCATTGGCTGGTGTTTTGGTCGGTGTGACCGTCAGCGGTGTGCTTTTGGCCATCTTCATGTCGAATGCGGGTGGTGCTTGGGATAACGCCAAGAAGTACGTTGAAACCGGTGCCCACGGTGGTAAAGGTTCCGAGACCCACAAGGCTACGGTCGTTGGTGATACGGTAGGCGATCCTTTTAAGGATACTGCAGGTCCTGCTTTGAACATTTTGATTAAGTTAATGAGTGTTGTGGCCTTGGTTTTGGCCCCACTTCTATAGTAGAGGGCGCATTCGTTTAGGAGATAGGCTATGTTGATGACAGAATATGAAACAACCTTAATTTTTCGTCCTGATTTAAGTTCGCAAAATATTGACGATACTTTAGGGCACCTACGCAATGTTGTAGGGCAAAAAGGCGGAAAATTTCTTGAGATAAATCACTGGGGCAAGAAGAAGCTTGCCTATGATATTCAGAAATTTTCTCGTGGGATTTATGTCCACACGATGTTTTTGGGTAAGAATGATCTGGTGGCTGAACTGGAGCGTAATCTACGAATTTCCGATAAAGTTCTGCGCTTTTTAACTGTTAAGACAGCGGTGGATGTGGATCCAGCGAGTCGTCAGGAAAAAGCTTATGAGGGGCTCAAAGACGAGCATCTCGAGGAGCGCGTAGAAGAAGCTCCTCCAGCGCCTAAGCCTGCAGTCGAAGCTGCTCCAGCGCCTGAAGCTGCGGTGGAAGAGGCTCCGGCTGAGGAAGTTGCGGCCGAGGCCAGTGCGGAGCCTGAAGTGGCTGCCGAGCCTGTGGCCGAAGAAGCTGAAGCATCCGAGAATACGGAAGAGACAGAAGAGCCAGCAAACTAAATTGCTGAAGGTAGGATATCATGAATGTTATTTTGTTAGAGGATGTTGTTAATGTTGGTGTAACCGGCGATCTCGTTTCGGTGAAGCCAGGATACGCTAGAAACTATTTGATACCGCGCAATATGGCCGCTGTTGCTTCATCACAAAATAAAAAGCAGCTTGAGCATGCACAGCGCTTAGCAAACCATCGTATGCTGCAGCAAAAGACTGAGCACGAAGCACTGGCAGCCAAGATTCAGGGACTGGAAATCTCTTTGAATCGCCGGGTTGGTGAAAATGACAAGATGTTTGGTTCGGTTACGGCCAACGACATTGCGGAAGCTTTACAGGCTCAAGGCCTGGATGTGGACCGACGAAAAATCGCTCTACCTCAGCCCATCAAAACATTGGGAGAGTTCGAGCTGGTTGCAAAGTTACATCCTGAAATTAGCGCGGAATTCAAGCTTAACGTGCAAGCCGAAGCCTAAAGCGCTTCCATTAAGTTTATTTAGCGGTGGAGGCCCTTACACATATGGAGCGCCAAGGTCGGGTGCCACCACAGGATCTTGATGCGGAACGCTCGGTTTTGGGCGCTATGCTGCTTGAAAAGGAAGCCTTAAACGAGGTTTTCCAAAGCCTTCAGCCTGACGATTTTTACCGCTCTGCCCACGGGCGAATCTTTGAAGCGATGATGGGACTCTATGACCGCTCCGAGCCCGTCGATGAAATCACACTCACAGCTGAATTACGTCAATTAGGCTTTCTCGACAACGTTGGTGGTGCTGCCTATGTGGCAAATTTAACCGAGCGGGTGCCAACCGCTGCGAACGTTAGCCATTATTCGCAGATTGTTCGCAATCATTCCATTTCAAGAAAACTTATTCATGCGGCGACGACCATTGCGGGCTCCGGTTACGAGCCTGGGGTGAATATAGATGCTTTGCTGGATCAAGCAGAGAGCAAGATTTTTGAAATCACCAGCGCGCGCTCGCAACAGGACTTTTTCCCTTTAAAGAGTGTTGTTAAAGAAGCGTTTAAACGCATTGAGAAGCTCTACGAGCAAAAATCTGCGGTGACCGGTGTACCTACAGGATTTACAGATCTTGATAAGATGACATCCGGATTGCAGCCCGGCGATTTAATTATCGTCGCAGGTCGTCCCTCTATGGGGAAGACTGCCTTGGCTTTAAATATGGCCCAATACGCGGCGCAAAGTGCGAAGGTACCGTCTGCCGTATTTTCTCTTGAAATGGGTCGGGAGCAATTGGTGATGCGTATGCTTTGCTGTGAAGCCCGCATTGATGCCCAGCGCATGCGCGGTGGCTTCTTAAAAGATACGGACTGGCCAAAACTTGCGCAAGCAGCAGGCACCTTGGCGGAAGCACCCCTTTATATCGATGATACGGGCGCCTTAGGTATTTTTGAAATGCGTGCCAAAGCTCGACGTCTGCAGGCTGAAAAAGGACTTGGGCTGGTTGTTGTGGATTATTTGCAGTTGATGCATGGACCGGCGGGCAAGGAAGGTCGAGAGCGTGAGATCGCTGATATTTCCCGGGGCTTAAAGGCTTTGGCGAAAGAGCTTTCCGTGCCGGTCATGGCCTTGAGTCAGCTTAACCGTTCGTTGGAGGCCCGTCAGGACAAACGGCCTATGCTTAGCGATTTACGTGAATCAGGTGCGATTGAGCAGGATGCGGACGTTATCGCTTTTGTTTACCGCGATGAATATTATAACGAAGAAAGCCCGGACAAAGGTATCGCCGAAGTCATTATCGGTAAGCAACGTAATGGTCCAACCGGAACGGTGCGTTTGGCCTTTATCAACGAGCATACCCGCTTTACGAATCTGTCAAAGAATATGGAGCCTTCCGGCGCGCCGGCGGTTTTTTAATTTTAGAAGGTTTGCCTGTTTAGGGCAGCCTGTACAAACCCACGATAGATATTTTTTTGTACATCTTCTGCCATGGATTCCGGGTGCCACTGAATTCCCAACACAAAAGGTTTACTGGGCATTTCAATGGCTTCGATGACGCCATCTGGCGCTGCTGCGCTTGCACGTAAATGTTTACCTGGCTTATCGATCATTTGATGATGGGTGCTGTTGACCTCAAGGCTCTCTGTATTCACCAAGGAATGCAGGAGACTGTCTTTCTCGACTTTCACCGGATGGGAAGGTTCGGTTTTGACCGCGTCCTGTTGATGATTATTGGTGTTGGGGCGCAAGCTATGATCTTGAAAGAGGCTGCCGCCACAGATGACATTAATCAGCTGCATACCGCCACAGACACCGAGAATGGGTAAATCGTACTCAAGGGCCGCAATCGCTAAGCTGCGCTCAAAAAGGGAGCGCTCTTCAACGATGGTACCACATTCTTTTTTCGTTTCTTGCTTATAAAAACTTGGCGGTAGGTCAAAATCTCCACCGCTAAGAATAACACCATCCAGGTTGTCCACCAAAGTTTCGATGTGTTCGTGTGGGGTGTAGGGCAAAATAAAAGGCGTTGCGCCCAACGCCAGAACCCGATCCGCGTAGGCGCGGTTAAGGGTAAAATAGGCTTCCTTTTCCCCGCGCGAACTTGTCGCTTGAGTAAGGTGTGGGGTGATGCCGATGCGGCAAGTGTTTGCTGGACCCATGATGGCTGCACTCTTTGGAATTTTGCACCCATTGTCAATGGGAAAGTAGGGCTGACAAGTTGGCGGTCTGCTTTGGGAAATGCTTTATTCCCAGGTGCGCTGCATGTTTTCTCCATTTTTTTTGCGAAAAGCGGTCTCAACATCGATGTCCAAGCGGTTGGCAATGGCGAGGAGGTAATTGAGCACATCGACGATTTCCTCTGCGACGTTGTCCACCGCCTGTGTATCACTGGCACCTTTGTCATAGAATTTTTGCTGTTGTCGTACGGCCTTAAAGAGTTCGCCGACTTCTTCACCCATGAGAAAGCAATTGTGGATAAGATCGACATTCAGCCAGCCATGGTGGGCTTCCAGATCGTGCACCGCCTGCTGCAGGTCTTGCATGGTGGGTTTTTCTTTGAGCTCAAGCATGGGACCTCCGGGAGAAAGCGTTTCTAAAGGTTGTTTGTCGCTGAACAATAATGAAGAAAAATTAACTTTATAGTGGCGGAGCGAGAGGGATTCGAACCCTCGGTACGTTGCCGCACACACGCTTTCCAGGCGTGCACCTTCAACCACTCGGTCACCGCTCCGACAGGTGATAGCCCGGTATCCTGATACCCCAAAAGCAACGCTACCGTTGCTTCCTTCCGGACCTGGCGGAGTTCACGCGCTTTGGTCATCAGGACCGGACTATCGCAAGTGCCAATGATTTATCGGCACGGGGCAGTGATATGCACGAGGAGACTGGAAAAAGCAATCCCTCTAATGTGGTGGCTTGGGAGAAATGGTGGTTGCTAAGGACAATTGAGATAGGTTGAGTGCACTATAACCGTGCGAGCCGTTATGGAGACTTGCTGCGAGTGGCCGATACCCGAAAACCGATAACCGAAATCCGAAGCCAGATAACCGAATCCCGAAAACCGAATCCCTCGCTGCATGAATGAATAATCTCAATATATATTGGGTTAAATCAAGCCTGATGTGGCGGAGCGAGAGGGATTCGAACCCCCGGTGCCTTTCGACACACTTGATTTCGAGTCAAGCACCTTCGACCAGCTCGGTCACCGCTCCGCACAAAGGCTGCTCTACTCAAAGAAGCTTGAAAAAACAATCTTTAAGCACGTTTGTTGCGGAAAAAATCCTGCAGGAGCTGGCGCGATTCACTTGCGAGCACATCGGGAATGATATCTACCCGGTGATTGAGTTGAGGGTGGTGGGCAATATTAAAGACACTGCCACAGGCTCCGGCCTTTGGATCGCTGGCGGCAAAAATAAGGCGTTGAATGCGTGCATTGACGAGTGCTCCCGCACACATGGCGCAGGGCTCAAGGGTGACGACCATGGTGCAATCCTGAAGGCGCCAGCGCCCAAGATGTTCTGCAGCAGCGGCGATGGCACGAATTTCCGCGTGGGCCAATGGATCTCGATCTTGCTCTCTTTTATTGTAGGCCTCCGCTATGATTTTATCTTCGTGAAGCACAAGCGCACCCACCGGGACTTCGTCTTCCGCAAAAGCACGCCGGGCCAAATTAAGGGCTTGATTCATCCATTTTTCGTATTGCGCAAGTTCGTTCAATGCAGTTATCCTTCCAGCAATGTTATTTATGCGTAAGCAGGGTGTCGGTAAATGGCATTTTGTTTTTTTGTTTCTGTTTTTGGGCTGCGCCACAAAACCGACCAAGATGCCTTGGCCGGCGGCGCAGGGTGGCGCCTTAGATGCGAGCACTTCCTTTAAAGAGACAAAAACCTTGATTCAGGATGTTTGGCCTCCGGCGGACCTCGGGCAAGAGGCCAGCGGAGAAAGATTCTGGGATACGGCATCGGAAACGAAATATCTTTTGCTGCAATGGCCTATTGCAGCCAGCTCAATTTCCAGTCTCTATGGCCATCGTATTGATCCGCTGGATGGACATAAGCGTTTTCACCATGGCTTGGATTTGGTGGCGGCGAAAGGCACGCCTATCGGTGCCAGTGCTTCAGGAAAAGTCGTGCGGGTGAGTACCCATGGTGGTCATGGTAAGCGGGTTGTGATTAAGCATTTGGATAACTACTTTTCTTCCTATTCACACCTTTCGGAGATCATGGTGGAAGAAGGGCAGTGGGTTGAAATGGGACATCGTATTGGGCGGGTAGGCACCAGTGGTCGGAGTACGGGACCACATTTGCACCTTGAAATCTATCAAGAGAGCAATATTTTGAACCCTCTTAATGTTTTAGGTCATCCGATTAAGCTGAGCGTTGGCCCCTAGCGCCCACCCAATTTGCGCTCTAAAATTTGCTGCGCTGTTTTGGTGATGACCGCCGAGACGTTACGAGAGCGTGCCAATGCCTTAATATCTGCATTATTCATCAGCTTTAAAAAAGTACGGGCGATAGGGATAGGTGTTTTCGGATTGAAGACAAGGGCGGACTTGACTTGGTATGAACGAGTCATCTGTTTTGAGTTGGCAATAATACGAATGACATCCTGACAGACAGCCCGACTTTGTGCGGCGTTAACAACCTCTCTGTCGGTAACACGGGGGCTTTTGATGGCTGCGGTAGCAACAATCTTATTTGTATCCCGTACAAGAATCTCGCGGGCTTCACGATTGCCCTTGATGGCCAAGGCCACTTTCTGCGCCACGTTTAGGGATGAAATAACCGAGTGGAGTGAGAAACGCTTCGTCGAAACACCACCACCATAACGGAGTTTTGCTGGAAACTCGACCCACTCACCACCTTCAAAGTCTGCGGCTCGCTCCAGCAGCTCCTTGGCTTCTTCCGGTAGGGAGCCACTGAGATTGTCGGCGAGTTCCTCCATTTCCTCAGGAGAAAGGCGGGCAAAGGATTCAGCAAATTCAGGAATGCCTTCGTAAAAAACGCCCTCTCGTACGAGAAAGTCAAAGAGTCGATCCAGTGTCGAGCGTAACAGGCTCTTATTTTCCCGGATTGAGCGAACAATGTTTTCCGAACGCAGTAGGCGAATTTGGTCTTTTGCCACAAGATCTGCAATGCGTTCAGAGCAATCACTGGCGAGCTCTGCGATGGCTTGATCTGGGGTGTTTCGATCAAGAACGAGTAGCTCGACCAAGTCGTCTTTACCAAACACAATGGGGGCTAAGGCCTGCAGGGCGGCCGCAGGCAGATTTGCTTTTAAAGCAGCATCAATAATTCGGTCCGGCAACTTCTGCAATTCTTCTTTGGCGGCCGTAGAGAGCGTTTCATCTGTATCATAGCTCAAGCCCGCAAGGGTAATGACCATTTCTTTTGGGGGTAGGGGAACAAGACCTTTTGCCGCCATCATTCGGACTGGCATAGGGGCTTCTGGGTCGAGATGTTTCCGAAAAGGTTCGGGTAAAGCTTGCTGCAGCTCGATTAAGCTCATGCATTTGAGTTTAGCGAAGAATCGAAAAAGTTAAAAGAGAAAGTCGAAAGTTTAACTGCCGATAAAAACCTGACAGGCCCAAACAGCCGCAATAATTCCGGTAAGATCGGCAATCAGACAAGCGGCCAGGGTATGTCGGACATGTTTGACCTGAGCGGCTCCAAAGTAGACCGCTAAGACGTAAAAAGTTGTTTCCGTGCTGCCTTGCATGGTGGAGACGATATTTCCAATCAGACTGTCGGCGCCATAGGTTTGCATGATTTCAGCGGCGACCCCATAGGCTCCGGAGCCAGAGAGTGGCCGTAGAAGCGCCATTGGTAAGGTTTCTGCAGGCATACCGATCAGGGCGGTTAAGGGTCGTAAATTGTCGACCATGAGATCGATAGCGCCGGATGCTCGCAGCATGCCGATAGCAACAAGGATGGCGACAAGAAAAGGAATGATCCGCAGTGCAACATCAAAACCTTCTTTACCACCTTCAACGACCGCATCGTAAATTTTGACTCCACGATAAAGGCCTATCAATACGATGCCAACGATGAGGAGAGGCAAGAGCCACTGGCTCAGGAGTTCGCGCAGCAAGGAGAAAATAGAAGCATCTGCACCGGCAGCCTGATATTGCTGAATACCTGCGTAGCCCAAGGCAATCAGGAGGAGCAAGCTTAGGCCGAGTGCTAAGCGTTTTTCTGTTGGGCTGCCACCCTGTTTTTCTTCCAGATGCTCTTCTAAGGTGTCACTTTCGGGCTTTTCGGGGGTGATGGAAACGGTTGCCTCCCCAGCAGCAAAGAATGACGAGCGGCATAAAAGTTTAGCGCTCAAAATTGCAATGACGGTGGAGCAAGCGGTAGCGACAATCGTTGTAATGATAATCGAGGCCGGTTGAGTAGAGCCAAGGCTCGCGCGTAGCGCGATAACACCGGTTGGTAAGAGGGCCAGGCTTGAGGTGTTGATAGCAAGGAAAAGTGCCATGGCATTTGTTGCGGTTCCGGGTCTTGGATTCAGTTTATTGAGCTCCATAATGGCTTTGATGCCAAAAGGCGTTGCAGCATTGGCCAAGCCGAGCATGTTGGCGGCCATATTGAGAATCATCATGCTCATGGCGGGGTGGGTTTCAGGAACGTCGGGAAAAAGACGCTTCATGATCGGCTTTAAGAGGCGGGCAATCAGGCTCAGCATGCCGGCGTGCTCAAGTACGCGCATGAGACCAATCCAGAAAGCCATGACTCCAACAAGGCCAATGGCTAATTCAACGGCGCTTTTGGCCGCTTCGATAGATGCTGTGGATACGGCGTTTAAGCTGTTGCTAAGCGCCCCGCAAAAGATGGCTAAGACAATAAGTGCGACCCAAATACCGTTCAGCATGATTGATTACGCTCCCTGTTCCTTATCGTGTGGTTGCTCGTAAACAGGTAGGGTTAAGCCAAAGCGCCAGCGCCCCTGGATTGTTCGGGCGTAGATTTGTCCACCGGCTTCGGAGAAGCTTTCTTCCAGTAGGGAGAGAGCCGGATCGAATTGGGGCGGTTCGTTGTTTGTGCTCCAGAGCCTAGGTTCGAGAATGACCGCCGGATCAATATCCGGTGCCCGCTCCACTTCCAAAACAATGGCTAAGCGATACTGATTCCAGTGCCCGGAAAGCATAAGTTGGCCACTGCAGTGCTCCTTGGCGGCACGGGCTATTTTATCCACCGCTTCAAGGAGAAGGGGTTGATCAAAATAATGCATATCTTCATCTTCAATCGTAAAATGACATTCGACCTTACTGTCGACAGCGCTTACTTTTGCTTTTATTGTCGATTCAAATTCTTTACACTTCACATGCCTGATGGTCGAACGTTTGGAGCGCTTGCCTTTCTTTAAGCGCGAGGTGGCGTGCTTGATACGGTCCAACATATCAAGAGACTCCCGCACCAGAGTCGCATCTTCTGAATTTGAATCGAGATTTGATTGCACCAATTGTAAGTTGACAAGCGCAGCGGTCAATGGATTGTTGATTTCGTGATTAACAACATTGCCAAGCCATGAGATAGCTCGCCGTCGTTCTCTCCGAACAAGATTCTTACGGATAGCCTGAGTTCTTAACCCAGCGCGAAGGGTGGCCTGAAAGAGTTCTTTTTCGAAGGGAATCGTTAAAAAGTCATCCGCACCACGAATAAGACACTCGGCTCGATCAAAACTCGGGTGGGTGCTTAGAAGCAGAAAGTAGATATGGGCGAGGCGTGCGTTGGCCCTGGTTCGTTGGCAGAACTCTGTGGTGCTAAAATGCGGCATACCTTGCTGCATGATGATAACGTCCGGCGCGG
This sequence comes from uncultured Bdellovibrionales bacterium, assembly GCA_964013445.1. Classification (GTDB taxonomy): domain Bacteria; phylum Myxococcota; class XYA12-FULL-58-9; order XYA12-FULL-58-9; family JASMKV01; genus JASMKV01. The sequence goes on from CAXGWX010000025.1 coordinate 16,763, forward strand.
TTGGCCCTGCCAAATAGGATTTGGCTTGCTCTTGGGTGTGGGCGGTAAAAATATGCACGTCCATACCCTCAAGAGCAGCACTTACAGGCTCGAGAGTACTCTTATCCTCGTGGATGAGCAGGATCTTTTGCCCGCCACTGGGCACAAGATTTTCACCTTCATGATGTTTTTCTGAATCGACCATTTTAACCCAACACCCCTTTGGGGAGTGCTCTTTGACTTAACGCGCTGGGAACATAAGAGCAAGAAAAGAAAACGGCCAGTCATGGACTTAATCCACAACTGGCCGTCATAAATATCAAACTAATTTAGGTTATCAGCCGCAGCCGCTGGTGTTTCCACAGTTAGCACACTTATAGCATGCACCGCTGCGAATCATGATGGTGCCACAAAAAGCACATCCTGGAGCATCAGCTTGCTGAATAAAAACATTCTTTTCCTGATCTTCCATAGCATTAGTGTGATGCGTTGGCTCTGTTAACGCATCGGAACTCAAATCCGGAATTGGATTGGTGTGTTTGGTGTTTTGGTGAAACCGCAACTCCAACCAACGGAAAAGATAATCAGTAATGGACTTGGCAATAGGAATCTCTTTGTTGCCCGTAAAGCCACTTGGCTCGTAGCGAGAGTGAGAGAACTTATCAACCAAAACATTCAGAGGCACGCCGTATTGTAATGCCAATGATATTGAGGTTGCCAGTGAATCCATAAGTCCAGAGATTGTTGAGCCTTCTTTACTCATGGTAATGAAAACTTCACCAGGTGTGGCATCGTCGTAGAGCCCAACGGTGATGTAGCCTTCATGCCCAGCAATAGAGAACTTATGGGTTATGGCCTGCCGCTCATCAGAAAGTCGACGACGTTTAGGTGTGGCTACAGGCTGTGTTGTTTCCACACTTTTGTCACTTCCTGCCTCCGTATTAAGTGGCTGAGAGCGCTTGCATCCGTCTCGATAGATGGCGATGGCTTTAAGCCCCAGCTTCCAGGCGTCAACATAGATGTCGGCGATTTCTTCCGCACTTGTCTCGTTTGGAACATTGACGGTTTTAGAAATTGCGCCGGAAAGGAAGGGCTGGGTAGCACCCATCATATTCACGTGGCCCATAGGCTCGATGGTGCGGGTGCCCTTGAGGGCCTTAAACGCACAGTCGAAAACAGGTAAATGTTCTTCATTTAAGAATGGAGCACCTTCGATGGTTTCCTCTTTTTCAAGATATTCCAGGATAGCTGCTTTCTTGCCGTTCTCATAACCAAGTCGATCAAGAGCGTCTGGAATAGTTGCGTTTACCATTTTCAGGAGTCCGCCACCGACAAGTTTCTTATACTTGATAAGAGAAATATCTGGCTCGATACCGGTGGTGTCGCAGTCCATCATAAAGCCGATTGTCCCAGTAGGTGCCAGTACGGTTGCTTGCGCATTGCGGTAGCCGAATTCTTCACCGTATTCGACAGCCTGACTCCATGCATCCCGAGCCTTGGTAACAAAGATATCGGGCAAGTGCTTATGCTCAATATCTTCAACCGCGTCTTTATGCATGTGCATGACTCCAAGCATGGCCGCTTCGTTGTTTTTGTAGCCGGCAAATGGACCTTTGGCTGCAGAGATAAGGGCACTTTGCTTGTAGGCTTCACCGGTCATGATGGCTGTGATGGCTGCAGCATAGGCGCGACCTTCATCAGAATCATAGGGCAAGCCATAAGACATGAGCAGGGCGCCTAAGTTTGCGTAACCTAATCCTAAAGGACGAAACTTTTCAGAGTTTCGATGAATTTTCTCTGTTGGGTAGCTTGCGTTAGAGACAAGCACTTCCTGAGCGGTAAATACAACCTCAACCGCTTGGGTAAAGCCGTCCAGATCAAAGCTTCCTTCCTCATCGCGAAATTTAAGGAGATTCAGTGACGCTAAATTGCATGCTGAGTCGTTGAGGAACATGTATTCCGAACATGGATTTGAGCCATAGATTCGGTCTGTAGCTTTGCAGGTATGCCAGGTGTTAATGGTTGTGTCGTACTGCAAGCCTGGATCGCCACAAAGATGGGCGGCGGTTGCAATTTCATTAAGCAACTCGCGTGCCTCATAAGTTTTGGATGTGGAGCCATCAACCCGATTAATGGTTTTCCAGACACCATCATTTTCAACCGCATTCATGAACTCATCACTTACACGAACTGAGTTATTTGAGTTTTGGAAAAAGACAGAGCCATAGGCTTCGCCATCAATGCTGCCATCGTAACCCGCATCGATAAGTGCCCAAGCCTTTTGCTCCTCATTTGATTTGCAATGGATAAATTGTTCGATGTCTGGATGATCGGCGTCAAGCATAACCATCTTGGCTGCACGCCGGGTTTTACCACCGCTTTTAATGACGCCCGCAAAAGCATCATAGCCGCGCATGAAGCTCACCGGTCCGGAAGCGGAACCACCACCTTTAAGTGGTTCACCGCTGCCACGCAGTGGGCTTAGATTCGTTCCTGTACCTGAGCCAAACTTAAAAAGCCGACCTTCGGTTTTAGCCAATTCAAGAATAGACTCCATGGTGTCTTCAACGGAGTTGATGAAACATGCGGAGCACTGGGGTTGGGTTTCAACACCAACATTAAACCAAACTGGTGAATTAAAAGCTGCGTACTGGTTGACCAGGAGATATTTTAGTTCGTCTGAAAAAGTCTGAAGGTCTTCGTCGTTTTGAAAATACTCGTCTTGTTTGGCCCAGGTATGAATCGTATCAACAACTCGTCCGATAAGTTGTCTTACACTTGTTTCGCGCTCAGGTGTGCCAATGTTGCCGCGAAAATATTTTGAGACGACGACATTGGTTGCCAGCTGACTCCAGCCCACAGGTACTTCGATATCATTCTGTTCAAAAACAACTTCACCCTTTTCGCCTGTGATGACTGCTGAGCGAAGTTCCCACTCGATTTGGTCAAAAGGATCATGTCCCGCTTGGGTATAATAGCGCTTGCTGCTTAAGCCTTTAGTCAGTGTCGTTGTTTGCTGCTGCGTCTGTTGCATTGTATTGTTTTGTTCGCTGTTGTTTTCAGTAAGCTCTATTACTGAGTTTTGCATAGATTCCCCCCGGATCCCAGGCTCTTTTAAGCCTTTGAAATGATTAACGTTTTTATTCTTCTGACATCTGCAGCCAAATTTTTCCCTAAAGGAAATAGTATTTCGCCCAGACTTGGATTTTGGTCAATACGCTATTTTTATCGACGCTAAAAAACTTCGTCCAATGTTGCAGTCCTCGTCTTAAGATCCATGAGCTATCATGTTGAAAAATAGGGTAAAAGTAAGGACGTACATATTTGAACGTATTGTAATGTAGTGCCATCAATTTTTTTAGAGTAAATGAAATGCTTCAGGCTGGCAAAAAATCGGCTAATATTTTGACCCTCTATGAACAAGGCCAGAGTTAAGCATAGGCGCTGAACTGCCTGATGCTCTAAGGAGAAAAAATGTTAATTGCGCAAAGTGCTGTTCTAAAGGGCTCTGTGCTGCCAGCATGTTTTGGGCGAGCAAAAAAGCTGGCTGGAAAGGCGTACGTCCCGCAGAGGCTGGATTGTTGCGCTTTTGCGCAGAAGGGTTGAGGGAAACTATTTTCGTCGAGGAGGCTCAAAACGTTTGAGGCGTGGGGTCTTATCGTCAGCTTTTTGCTTGGCCCGATCGAGCTTATCCCAAACCCCTTGACGGTGTTCGCTGCGGCTTTGTCGGAGTTTGTCCCGAATGGATTGCTTGTGTTCGACGGCCTTGGGGTTAAGTGGATTTTCCTTAGGGGCGGCCCTCATGCCAACGCCACCGGTGGATTTGGTGCCGCTCTTTTCCAAAGGCGAGGGTCTTGCGCCGGTGACTGTTGGATCTTCTTCCATTTTACCCAGAGCCCGTTTGGTTTTGGGGTTTTTGGCTTTGGGTTGGGCCTCAACCTGGGACTTTTCTCTTTCTTCAAGTATTTTAGCCATCTTTGCCTCAGCCCTATGCTAGCCGATTTTAGGCTGATCCTGCAACTTTATTAAAAAGGCCTGGCAGAGCGGAAAAATATCGGTAAATCTTTGGCTTAATGGCTTTACAAAGGCAAATCACCTTGTTACATCCGGCCGACTTTTAAGTGCTCCGCGAGTAGGTAATCTATTGGAATTAAAGGAATGATTATGAAAGTTGATCTAAAGAAAATACTTATCCTCACTTTGGTTTGCGTTTTTAGCGCCTGTGGCAATGGTGATGATCCAGGTAAGACAGATAAAAAACCGGGCGGTGAAGGCGAAGTTGAAACCACCGATTGTGGTAATGGACAGATCGACGCTGAAGAGGTGTGTGATACTTGGAACGTAGGCGATAAAAGCTGCGCCCTTCTAGGTTACGGTGGTGGTTCTTTGGGCTGTCAGGCCGATTGCTCCGGCTACGATGTGAGCGCTTGTACGAATGCTGCGGCAGGTTGCGGTAACAATACGAAAGAAGGTGCTGAGATTTGTGATGGCACGGATTTAGCGGGACAAACCTGTGGCAGTCTTAACCAGGGCACAGGAATGCTCGGTTGCTTAAGCGATTGCTCCGGGTTTGATGTGGCAAACTGCAGTGGCGGCGGCGACAGTGGCGGTACTGGTGGTGGAACAAGCAACTGTACTGGACCAGGAACCTATACGAGCAGTGGAGCTTTAAATACGAATCTGGCCGATGGTGAACCATGCAACTTTGACAGCGATTGTCTTAACGATTGTAATGGATCTTACTACTGCGGTGCGGACGATGTGACACCGACCACCCATGCGGCAGATCTTCCTCTGGGTGCCGCTTGTGACACGAATGAAAGTTGTGCATCAAACTTTTGCTGGATGGATGGGGATTCCTGGATTTGTGCGGAAACTTGCGCGGTTGAAGAAACAGCAGTTCCAGGCTCTTTGGCCTGTCAGCTCTCCGATGAGAACTCGATGAATCCATCGCCGCTTGGCGGTGCGTGTGTGCCAACCGGTACGGGGGCGATTGGCGATGCTTGCTCTTCCGGCTCTTTTGATTGTGCTTCCGGCCGTTGTTATGACCAGGACTTTTGTACAGATGTGTGCGACCCGGCGGACGGCAGCAATTGCACAAATGGCTCGACCTGCGAGTTCCTCTACGCCAGCCTTTTTGGTGAAGTGCATATCTGTGTGCCTGCCAGTGAAATGGGCGGCGCCACCGGTACTGCTTGTGCTGCGAATTTCAACTGCGCTGAAGGTAATGTCTGCGTCGAGGAAGTCTGTACACTCTCCTGTCCTAATGGTGATGAGTGTGGCGATGGCACCTACTGTGCGACAGATCACCCAGCAGGACCGATTTGTTTAAGCAACGATACGTTGGGCGAATTGGGCAGCGATTGTGAATTTGATTCTCAGTGTGGTGATGGTGCGGTGTGTTTCAGTGATGGTGAAGAATCCAAATGTCGCGCATTGTGCCCTGAAGGCACTTGTGCCGATGGAACCAGTTGTGTGCAGGCGCAAACTGGTGCTGCTTTGGATACGGTGATTGAGCTTTTTGACAACGTGGCTGATACTGAGGCTGATGCGGGAGATGATGATAGTGGTGAAGGATATTTTTCCAAGCTGGATTATTCTTTTACGGCGGATGGAACGGTTTATGTCAAAGTTTCCCGTTATGCCGGATCGCCTCTAGGGGATTACACTTTAAGTGTTTCTACGGATACCGCGGCCATAAGTGGCAATTTAACCGAGGATGAAAGCACCAGCGACAACAACAGCAACGCCAATGCCACAGTGGTGACTGTCGGCACGAAGGTGGCAGCCACCTTTTCTGCAGAGGAAGATGTGGATGTGTTCTCGATTGCCTTAACCGGCACGGGCACATTGACCCTTGAAACCGGTCGTTCTGAAAGTGGCGTCTGTTTGCCAGCGGGAACATCGTTACAGCCCGA